>JAYZEO010000096.1:0-25272 GCA_036337215.1 Myxococcota bacterium
GGAACCGAGGCGCAGCAGGAAGAATTCCTGACGAAGCTCGCGTCGGGAAGCATCGGCTCCTACGCACTTTCCGAATCCGCCTCGGGCAGCGATGCCTTCGCGCTCGAGACGCGGGCCGTAGCAGACGGCGACGGATACCGACTCACAGGCCGCAAGCTCTGGATCACGAATGCGGCAGAGTCGGAGATCTTCGTGGTGTTTGCGACTGTCGATCCCTCCGCCGGCCACAGGGGCATCAGCTGCTTCCTAGTCGAGCGCGGGTTCGAGGGCTTCGAGGTAGGCAAGAAGGAAGACAAACTGGGTCAGCGCGCGAGTTCGACCTGCGAGCTGATCCTGGACGGGGTTCCCGTCCCACGCAAGAACGTGCTCGGAGAGGTTGGCCAGGGGTACAAGGTTGCGATCGAGACGCTCAACGAAGGTCGGATCGGAATTGGCGCCCAGATGTTGGGTCTCGCCCGAGGTTCCTTCGACGCGGCCCTCGCTTACACCGGGGAGCGCGAGCAGTTCGGCCAGAAGATCGGGTCCTTCCAGTCGGTGCAGTTCGAGTTGGCCCGGATGGCGACGGATCTCGAAATCGCGCGCCTGCTGGTCTACAACTCGGCCCGCCTGCGGGACGCGAAGCGCCCCTTTCTCAAGGAAGCCGCCATGGCCAAGCTCGTTGTTTGCGACATGGCGGAGCGCGTTTCCTCGATGGCGATCGAACTCTTTGGAGGCGTTGGCATCACGACCGAATATCCGGTCGAGAAGCGCTATCGTGATGCCAAGCCGGCCCGTGTTTACGAGGGGACCGCCCACATGCAACTCATGACGATTGCACGCCAGATCCAGCGCGGGACCTGATCCGGGGCTTGTCCTTCTGCGGCTGGCGGCCGGTCGAGAAGCTTCGCGGATCTTCGAGCCGCCGCCCGGACGTCGCCCGTGATCGCTGATGCGCTGAGCCTTGCCCGGCTGGTCGCGGCGTTTCCGCTGGCCTGGGCGATGTGGGAAACGGGTCGCGAGGCGGCGATCCTGGCCGCGGTCCTGATTACTTTCGCGATCCTGAGCGACCTGGCCGACGGTCGCGTCGCGCGCCGGCTGGGCACCGAGAGCGCGCGCGGCCGCTTGCTCGATCACGGCGCCGATTTCCTGACCGTGAGCGGTGCCCTGTTTGCGGCGTCCCTGCGCGGCGCGCTGCCGCTGGTACTGCCGATCCTGATCTGTGTCGCGTTCGTGCAGTATGTGGTCGACTCGAGAGTCGTGCGGCGCGAGCAGCAGTTGCGCATGTCCAGCCTCGGGAAGTGGAACGGAATTCTCTACTTCTTCCCGGTTTGCGGCGACATCCTTTCCCGGCTCGGCCTAGGATTTCTTGCGGAACCCGTACGCTGGCTCGCCTGGATCCTGGTCGCTACGACGGCCCTGTCGCTGGTGGACCGGTTGCACTCGCTTCGCTCTCACTTCCGAACAGTTCGCGATTCGCCCGGGGCAGGAACACCAGGCCGATCGCGGCGTTGAAGAGTACGAAGAAAGTGTGCATGACGAGACTGAAGATGCCGACCTCGGGAAACTCCGGGAACAGTACCGTCCAGAGCGCGAGCGCACCCGCGTGGAAGGGGAGCGGGAGGGCGGCTGCCAGGAAGATCACAGGCAGGAAGGCAAGCAACTCGCCGAAAGCGACGTCGACCCGGAAGAGCGAGAGCGCGAGCGAATAGACCGCGACTGCCGCAATCAGGTTGACGCTTTTGATTGCGGCCAGGGCCAGATATTGCCAGAGGCGCGCCTCGCGAAACGCGTACAGGATCGTACGCTCTCGGGGCCCGCGACCTGGTGCGAGGTGGCCCGAGAAATAGAGCAGGTGGAAGACCAGGTAGACGCCGGCTGCGGCGTACACGACTGGCAGGATCGTGGCCAGTGGCAACAGTCCCGAGGCGGAGCGAACCATCTCGAAGTGGGTGGCGGTCCCAATCGACGACCACAGGAGCAGTTGGTAGATCTCGATGAATGCGATCAGGAGCATGCTCGATCCGACTTCCCAGCCCGGAACCCGGTCGCGTCGGTAGAGATAGACGGCCATGGCTCCCTTGCCCACCTGCTCGTTCACGAGGGCCAGGATGTAGGTGCTCGCGCGCACCGGGAGAATGTCGAGATAGCGCACGCGGGCGTTGAACCAATTGATGACCTTGCAGGTGGCGTAGGAGTCGACCAGAAAGAAGAAAACTGAATAGGGGATCATGACGCCGAGCCAGAGCATCCAGTCCGCATTTGCGAAGAACTCCGCGATGTATTCGATCGCGGTTTGCGAACTTCTGGCCGCGGCGCCATCGACTTTCCGGTAGACGAGCTAGAAACAGCCGGCGGCCAGGAGCCACGTGAGCGCGCGCAAGAGACTCTGGGAGAGGTCGCGGGGCGTGCTCGCGCGAGACGGGTCACTCATCTCGGGGACTCCAGGGCTTTGAGAGGGTGGTGTCGAGGGGCGTCAACTCGATGCCGAGCTCGGCCGCGGCAGCCTCGGAATCGACGCGCGTGTCGGTGGTCAGCACCTCGAGGGCATCGGGCGAAAATCCCGGCCCGAGGAAGCGCTGTCTGAGCGCGAGAAGCCCGCGTAGCGGTGCCACCGGGATCGGCACTACCCGCAGTCGCTTTCCGGACCCGCGCTCCACCAGCCTCCGGTAGCTCAGTCGTTCGGGGCCGGCCACTTCCAGGCAGCGATTCCGGGCGAGGTCGGGGCCCGTGGCACGCAGCGCCGCCGCTGCGAGGTCGTCGACATCGAGAGGTTGGTGCATGACCCGTCCGCTACGAAGCAGTGGCACCAGTGCTTCCCGCCCCGAGCGCAACAGGGCGGCAGAACCTTCGGTTCCCGGGCCCAGGACCAGTGGTGGGCGCAGAATCGTGTAGGAAAGCCCGGAGTTCGCGACGAGTTCTTCCGCCCTTCCTTTGGTACGGAAGTAGCGATTCCGGGATCCGGCGTCCGCGCCCACCGCGCTGATCAGGACGAACTTTTCGACGCCTGCACGCCGGGCCGCGTCGAGCGCGACCTCGGTGGTACGGATGTGTGCGTCTTCGTAGCTCGCATTTGGCCGCTCGACCAGGAGTCCGGGGAGATGAAGAATCGCCGAGGCGTCCCGCACTGCGGCGAGCAAGGTCTCGGGCAGCTCGTAGTCGACGCGTGCGATTCGCCCCCGCCCTTCCGGGATCGGGGGAACGCTGCTCGCCGCCCGCTCCGAACGAACCGCGGCGACGATTCGAAATTCCCCCGGCACTTCAGGTCCTGTCGCCTTCACGATCGCGCGGCCCACGGCGCTGTTCGCGCCGGTCACGACGACCTGGATTTCGTCGCCCATTACTTGAACTTCCCGCGTGCCGGGATGGGCCAGTTGTCTACGACCTCTTCGCCGCGGACCACCGCGTACTCTTCGTGCAGGTTGATGGTCGTGTCGCCGTGGCTGGGGAGGATTTCGATCCGGTCTCCGGGTCCGAGGGCGAGTTCTGCGTCGTCGTCGATGAGAACGTGGCCGTGTTCTTCGGAAAGAGCCACGCAGCGGAGCGGGAGATCGGCCCCTTCGGGCAACCCGAACTCGTGACTCAGTGCCTTCATGCCGCAGTCGGTGATCAGGAGTCGTCCGCGCGCGTGTATGACGGTGGCCGCGACGGTGAGTGCGGGCTCGAACTCGCTTCTCACCTTCCGGTAGGTCCCGTCCATGAATACGTAGCTTCCCGCTTGCAGTTCTGTTACCAGGGGCGCCGCGCCCGTGATGTCGTAGGTCCCGGTACCTCCCGCACTCACGATCTCGGGCTCGAACCCGGCGCGATCCAGCGCACTTCGGTGCCGCTCGAGTTCGCCCAGGGCCCGGACCGCGAGCCTGCTGCGTTCGTCCGGATCCGCGACCAGAACCGCGTGGCCCTCGTAGCCCATGATGCCTCGGTATTGGAGGCGGCTCTTGTCGATCGCGGTCGCCAGTTCGACGGTCCCGGTTTCGTCGCGGGTCCCGCAGCGGTGCATTCCGTTGTCGACTTCCACCAGGGCACCGATACGCCGCTTCGTCCCGGAAAGTTCCGCATCGATGGCCCGGATCTGGTCGGGGTGGTCGACGGCGACGATCAGGTCGGGGACCGAGGCGGCGAGTTCTACGAGACGACGCACCTTGGTGCGTCCGACGACCTGATTCGCGAGCAGGATCGAAGTTTCGATCCCCGAGTGTGCCAGTACCTCGGCCTCTCCGAGCTTGGCGCAGGTGATCCCGATCGCGCCGGCCTCGAGTTGGAGCCGCGCGACCTCTGGACACTTGGGCGTCTTGAAGTGCGGGCGCAGGTTGGCCGGTCGCCCCGAGAAGAAGCGGGCCAGGCGTTCGATGTTCTGCTCGACACGATCGAGATCGAGTATCAGCGCGGGTGTGTCGACATCCGAACGCTTCACGCGCGCATGCTAGCATGCAGCCCGTGACGGGCAGATTGGTCTACGCGGTTGCCGCGATCGTATTGGCCGCTTGCTTGGTTACGATTCAGCGCAGCAGCCGAGAGCTGACACACTGCGCGGTCTCGCTCGAGGGCGGCATCCCGGCCGTCGTCTACCAGCCGGGCGCGGCGCGACCCTGTTTCGGCGACGCCACCGCGCCCGACGGAGACCCGGTTCCGGCGGTGGTTCTGGCGCACGGTTTCGCGGCGAACAAGGGAATGATGAAGGCGCTGGCCCGGACCCTGGTGCGGGCGGGCTACGGCGTTGTGACCTTCGACTTCCGCGGTCACGGTCAGAACCCCGCGGGCTTCGACCTACCCGGCTCCGATCCTCGCGGCGGTCTCACGCAAGATTTCGAGCGCGTGGTGCGCTACGCACGCGGACACCCGGGCTTCGACCCGGAGCGGATCGCGGTTGTCGGCCACTCGATGGGGGGCGGGGCCGCGCTCGCCTATGGCAGCTGGGACCCGGGCCTCGCGGCCGTGATCGGCATTTCGGGCGGGTGGGGAAGCGACGGCCCCTACCCTCCCCCGAACCTGCTGCTGATCTGGGCCGACGGGGATGCGGCGCCCATGCGCGCGGTGATTCGTAGCGCGGGTGCCGAAGTCGCGGGCCTCGAGCGCCTGGTGCTCGACAAGACCTACGGCGAACTCGACCGTGGGGGTGGCGTGCGCCTGACCGAGGTTCCGGACCAGAGCCACGTCTCGATCCTGTATTCGGACGAGGCCGCGGACCGAATCGTCCGCTGGCTGAACCAGAGTCTGGGCCCGGGCAGACCGACCCAGGTCTCGGACGCACCGCTCGCAGCGAGCACGCTCGGGTTCGTGGCATTCCTGGTGCTGCTCTGGGGCCTCCCGCGCGTCACGCGGCGCTGGGTGCCGGCCGAGCCGCTCCCGCCGCTCGAGTCTCCGCTCGCGCGTCTCGGGTGGCTGGCCGTCGCGCTGGTGGCCGGCGCGCTGGCGCTCTCGGCGGTGGATGCCTCCAGCGGGGTCGGCCCATTCGCGTTCCTGCCGATCAAGGCGTCGCGGGAGATCGCGAGCCTGCTGTTCGTGACCGGCACCGGTCTGCTGGTCTGGGGCGCCGCCCGCACCTCCCTGCCGCGCTTTCGCCTGCTCGATCCGCGGGTGCTTGTGGCGTCCGCGATCTTCTTCGGGTTCGTCTACCTCGCGCTGGGGAGCGTTCTGCTGCCACGGCTCGACCTTTTTCTTCCCGCACACCGCTTCTGGCTTTGGCCGGTATTGCTGCTCTGCTTCCTGCCCTGGTTCGCGGCGAACGAGTGGCTGCTGCGGGGGCCCGGCTGGACCGGGGTCTGCCTTCCCATCGCGGGGAAGCTGTTGACGCTCGGCGCCATCCTGCTTGCGGCCCTCCTGGGCCTGCTTCCCTTCGTGGTCTTGCTCGCGCTACCCGGCCTCGCGCTGCTGTTCGTGATCGTCGAAGTCCTGGCAGCGAGTAGCTCGCGCACCACGCCGAATCCCGCGCTTGCCGCGCTTGCCCAGTCCGCCTGCACGGCCTGGGTCATGAGTTCGATCTGGCCGATGCAAGGCGGTGCCTGACGGACGATCCCCCGAAAACTCAGGAAGCCGGGCTGCCGCGTTCCCCGGGCTTCCCGGTTCGAATCGCCTGGCCGTGCGAAAACTCACAGGTGTTTCCGCTCGGGTCGCGCACCATCACGATGTAACCCACGATCGGGCCCGCATCGATCGGGCCGTATTTGAGGCATCCTTCCCGCCGCGCGAGTTCGCCGATCCGATCCACATCCGCGCGGGAATCACAGTCGAATCCATAGTGGTCGGTGGCGGCGGGTTCTCGCAGCGGCTCGTGCGGCATCGCGAGCAGCACGATCACGAAATCCGGATCCTCGTCAGTGAAGGCCATCCAGACCACCCGGATCTCGTCGTCCGTGCGATCCTGGGTGATCGAGAAGCCTGCGTAGCGGCGATAGAAGTCGATCGAGGCCTCGACGTCGCGTGTGCGAACCGCAATGTGGGTCAGTCGCGAGCGTTCTGGAAGCGAGAGCGGATCGGGTGTCATGGAAGCTCCGCCTGCCGCGCCGGGGACGCGTCCGGAAGCCTCAGCGAAGCGAGTGGGGCATGGCCGTCGTGTTTCCAGTCGAGCGGCGGGAACTGCATGGTTCCCGAACGACACAGCCGCGAACCCATACCCTTCTGCACGGCCTCCTCCAGGAATTCGGTACGCGTTCCCCAGCCACAGTGACCGATGCAGGATAGGTGAGGCGCCAGAGCCGCGCACCGTTCCACGACTCCGGCTGCATCCGGAACCCGGACCACCGAAAGCGTGCGCAGCATGCCTGGTAGCGCGAAATTCGTCCGGGCCTCGAGGGCGACCGTCCAGGCGGTATCGGGGCGGCCGCCGGACTCCGAAGTCCAGATGCGGCTTCGCTCGCGTACCGCCATCCGGGCCCGGCTGTCACGCACCCAGGCCTGCTCGGCCGCACTCAGCTCTCCGCGCGGGAGTTCCCGGGCCAGCCGCGCGAATGCGCGGGCCAGCGCGTCGCAGAACCGCTCGGCGCGCGTCGATTGCGGGTCCTCGATCCACACCCAGGCCGGCGAGAGACAGCCGCGTCCGTCCCACAGCGCTGCGTCGAGAGCCACGGCCGACGCGGCCGCCTCGAGGTCGGCATCACGGCCCACCGCCGCGATCGAGAGCTTGTGTCCGTGTCCGACGAAGGGCCGGCAGTCCGGGAAGTTGCCCCGCAGCAGCGACAGGGTCTCGTCGCTCCCGTGCGCAATCAGGGCATCGGCGTCCCTGAAGGCATCGCGCGAGTGAGTAATCGCGATGCAGTCCGCGACCCCGGCATCGACCTCGCGGATGGATCTCGCGAATAGTTCCGGACTGTGCGGGTCGCCCGAGGGCGGCTTGACCGGCAGCGCCGAGCCGGCGAGGAGCGAGAGCAGCATCGCCTGGAACATCGCCGGCGGAATCGAGCCTGCCAGCCAGAGCGCCGTGACCGCGGGCACGCGTGTGTCCCCGGGAAGCTCGCGCGCCCGGAGTTCACGCATCCGATCGGCCGTCCAGTGCGCGATGCCTCGAACCAACCCGAGTTCGAGGACGGCTCCGGAGTAGAGCGTCTGCCCTTCCAGGAGTCGGGCGCGCCATTCCGAGTCCGCTGACGCCCACAACCCGAGCGCGCGATCGAGCGCCGCGATCACGCGAGCTTCAGCCCCGGGATCGTCCCAGAGCTTCGCGCGAGCGGTGCGCAGTTGTTCCAGCTCAGGCACCCGGGTTCGTCCCCGCGAGCAGCGCGTCAGCCGCGATCGAGCAGCCGCGAGCCTCGGCGCCCTCGAGCCGTCCGAGTACCTCGAGCCCTTCGGGTCCGAGCCGGCCCCGGTCCGAGGTCTGAACCGCCAGCACCGAGCCGGTATTCGCGAGATCGTAGTGCACGAGCATGCCCGAAGCGCCGGCGGACAACTCCTCGAGAGTCTCCGGATCGACCACGCGCGTTCTGAGCCACGGCGGCGCCTGCTTCGCGCGCGTCGGAACGCCGGTGCGAAGCGTGGGTTCGTAGTACTGGCTCGCGAGTTCGCACATTCCGTACTGGTTCACGATCCGCTCGCGACCGACCCCGAGTTGGAGCGAAATCGCGTCGTGCAACTCGTCGCGGGAGAGTTCTCGCGAACGACCCTTGAACCCTCCCGTTTCCATCGCGCGGCTCCCGGGCGGAAGCTCTAGTACCTCGCTGCGCTCTTCGAGTCGGTCGATCAGGTGAACGAACGCGAACGCCGTTCCCACGACGGCGACGGGTTCGCGGGTGCTCTCGAGATCTCGGATCAAGGCGTCGGGGTCCCAGCCCTGCGCACCCACGAAGAAGTGGCTGTGCGTGTTCCCGAACTCGCGCACCGCGACCTCGAACATGTGCGAGAGGGAGGAGTCGGGAGCAGCGGTGGCATCGGGCGCGAGCACTGCAAAGCGGGTTCGCTCTAGATCTGGGCACACGAAGGCGCCGAACGATGCGAGCGACGAGGCTTCGTACAGGTCGAGGGTATCGAGGCTGGAGAGCCCCCGGCGCTGAGTCGTGCTTCCGCTGGTACGAAAGGCCCGGACTTCACGTTCCGGGGGGAAGGTTGCGAGACGGGCCTCCTTGAAGGCCCCGGTCGGGGCTGCCGGGATCTCGCGCCAGTGCGAGACCTGGTCGGGCCCTCGCCCCGCCAACTCGCAGAGCTTCCGATACGGGAGATTGTGCGCGTACTGGTAGGCAAACAGATCCCGTGCCAGCCGGTCGAAGCGTTCGTCATCCGGGGGCGCTGCTGCCCCTTCGCCAATCCATTCGAGCACGCGCCGGTCGAGGTCCTCGCGGCTCATGTCCGGGCGATTCGCGCCAGAGCGTCGACGCCGCTCCAGAGCACCTTCTCGGCAATCACCAGGGGAGGCGTCAGCGAGAGCACAGACCCACTCTCGCCCTCGCCGAGCACGATCCAGCCCTCGCGTAGTGCGGCGCTGACCACGCGCTCCGCGCGTTCCGCATCGCGAAGCTCTGCGCCCAGCATCAGCCCGCTACCGCGTACGCACTCCGGGCCGAATGCGTGCTCCAGTCGCTGGCGCAGTTCCGAGCCGAGCCCGCGCGCGCGTTCGAGCAGCTGGTCGCGCTGAATGATCTCGAGTGTGCGCAGCGCCACCGCGCACATCACGGGATTTCCGAGGTGGGTACTGGTGTGGAGCGCTTCGCCGCTCGAGGCACCCCACTGCTTCATCACTTCCGCGCGTCCGGCCAGGGCCGAGATCGGAAAGCCCCCTCCGAGTCCCTTTCCGAGCGCGACCAGGTCCGGGACCACGCCGTGTGCGCTGCAGGCGAGCCAGTCTCCGGTACGACCCATTCCCGTGTAGACCTCGTCGGCGATCAGCAGCGCCCCGTGCTCGTCGGCAAGCACCCGGAGTTCTGCAAGGAATCCTTCGGGGGCGGGCCGAATCCCGCCTCGTCCCTGAATCGGCTCGACCAGGATCGCGCCGCAGCCGCCGGCCTCGAGAGCCTGCCTCACCGCGGCGCTGTCGCCGTACCCGACGAAACGGGTGGTCTGCGGGAGCCGGGCCGCGAACGGATCGCGGAAGAATGAGCGGTGCGTGGTGTCGAGTGCGCCCAGCCCGAGGCCGTGGTAGCCACCTTCGAAGGCGACGATGCCGGCGCGTCCCGTCACTCGCAGCGCCGTCTTGATGGCGGATTCGACCGCGTCCGAGCCCGACTGGGACAGGATCGCGTACCCGAGGTCGCCCGGCAGAATCCGTTCGAGGGCCTCGAGCAGTTCCAGCTTGGCGCGCGCCGGATAGACGTCGCCCATAGCGTGCTGGAGCGTTTCTGCCTGGCGCGCAGCGGCCTCGCTCAATTCCGGGTGGGCGTAGCCGAGCGACGCCGCGCCGAAGCCCGCAAGCAGGTCGACATAGCGGTTTCCGTCGACGTCGAAGACGTTGGAGGCAACTCCGCGCTCCCAGAAGATCACGGGATCGCCCTGGAAGGTGACTTCCGGACACTCCACGCGAGCCAACCGTTTGCTGAGGGCCCGGGATTGGGGTCCCGGGATCTCGGTGCGGAGTTCGGGGAGTTCCGTCTTCACGTTGCGAGGACCGCGGCATCGCGCGAGTTCCAGCGCCCGTCTCGGAGCGCTCGGCTCGAGCCCGGAAGCCGAATCTCGAGATTCGAGCCGCTGCGGCGTCGGAGCGGCGGCGGCGGGCCCGCCCCGGGCTCCGAGGCGGTTCGCGGGATCCAGAGGTCGAGCATCGGCCGGATCCTAGCAGTCCCGCGCGCCGTCGAGCCGCTTCTCGCGCCGTGCTCGATCGGGTAGCGTGGCCCGAATGGGGGGCCGACAGCAAAGAACCCGGGCGCCCGAAGCCTGTGCCCGCATGCGCGCGGAGGGCCTCGAACTCGAGGGAACCGTCGCCCCGCTTCACTCCGCCGGTTTCCCCTACTGGGAGCTTGCGCCCGGGCGCTGGCCGGGCGCCCTCGACGGGCTGCGCGCGCTCGGAATCCCGGCACTCCGGCTCGACCTGCCCTGGGCCCTGCACGAGCGCGCACCCGGAGTCTTCGAGTGGGGTGAGCGACGCCCCGAACTTGATCTGGAGCGGCTGCTGGTTCTGGCAGCTGCGCGTGGGCTTCGGGTGTTGTGCCGGCCTGGTCCCTGGATTCCGCGCGCTCCCGGTTGCGACGGACTTCCGGAACGACTCGCGACGCGCGCGTCCGCGGGTCCGCATCCGCCTTCGTGTGCCTCCGAGGAACTTCTGCAGGAGAGTCAGGCGTGGCTGCGCTTCGTCGCAGCCAGACTCGAGCGATTCGTCTATCCCGACGGCCCGGTCGTCGCCTGGCTCGCGGTGGGGCCCGGGCCCGTGCCGTCTCCGTTCGGATCGGGGCTGCTGGATCGCTCGGATGCAGCGCGCTCGGTGTACGCGCGCTTCGTACACGTCAAGTATCCGCCCGCTTCCATTCCCGTCGGGCCGCCGCCGCTCGGGGGCCCGGTTTCCGCTGGAGACCTGGAGCGCTGTTGTGCCTGGATCGAGGCCGGTGAAGCTGCGCAACGAGCCGCGATCGAGGCGCAACTCGAGCTTCGGCCGCGCTGTGGGGGCCGGGACGCCCTGGCGACCCTGGCCGCGATCCCGGACACTCCGATTGCCTCGGGCGGAGATGCGGAGGCCACACGATCTGGCGTCGATGCGGTCACACTGCTGTTTCCCGAAGCGCCGGCGGACTTTCGGGATCTGCGCCTACTCGGGCTGCGTGCCGACGGCCTGGGCTCGGTCGCCGGAATTGCGAGTGTCCCGAGTTCGGAGACGCTGCTCGAACCGGCCGCGTCCCTGGATCCAGCCACGGCCGCGGCCGTGCTCGCCATGAGCGGCGCGCGGTCCCTCGACCTCGACACGCTGCTTCCCCGGCGGGCCTTTGCGGAGTTTGGTGCTCCGCTCGACCGCTCCGGGAGCGCCGCGCGTGGTTCCGGCGCCGCGTGGCGGGAGCTGTTCCGGTCGCTCAGCGCGATCAATCACTCGACGCTCACGCGTCGCTCTGATCTGTTGCTGCTCGCAAACCGGGAACTCTGCCGGGTCCGCGAAGCTTGTTCGGGTCCGTCTCCCGCGGCCGGTCTCGACTCGCGAGAAGATCTCCTGATCCGTCTCGTCCGGGGTGAACTCGAACTCCGTGACGCGCCTTCGCGGGATCACGCTGCCAGCTTCCTGGCGCTCTTCGACGGGCTTCGCCGGGCCGGGATCGCGTTCAGCGTGGCTGATACGTCGATCTCGGCGCGGCGGCTTCAGGCCCAGCGTGTGGTGGCCCTGGTCTGCTTCGATCACATCAGCCGGCCGCTTGCGAAGCGGCTCTTCGAATGGGTCGGTGAGGGAGGAACCCTGATCATCGGGCCGCGGCTCCCGTGTTCCGACTGGATGGAGGCTCCGCTCGCGCTTCCTCCCCCTCCGGGCCAGCGCGCCGAGTGCAAGCGCGGGCCCGCACGCCTGCGCTTCGGGGAACTCGTGCTCGAGGAACTCGACCTGTTCACGACAGGTGACCCGGTGCTCGAACGGGCCGCGGGCATCCTTGCTACCGCGTACGCGTACGGCCGCGGGAGAATCGTACAGTTCGGGTTCCGGCTTCCCTGGGGCGCTGCAGAATGTGACGAAGTGTCGCTGACGCGCATCGTGAGCGTGCTTGCGCGCGCCGCCGGAGTCGAGGCGAGCTACCTGGCCTCGGATCCCACGGTCGAGACCGAGCTCTTCGTGGGCGCGGTGCGACGCTTTCTGTTTCTCGCGAATCCGACACCGCAGGATCGGGTCGTGACACTGGCGCTCGGGGTCGGCGAGGGGATGCGCGAGGTCCGTGGGGTCGGCGAGCACCTGCGCGCCGGCGAGCCGTTCGCGGTTCCGGGATGCTCGGTGCTCCTGCGCGAACTGGTGCAGCTGTGATCGACCTCGCGTGGGAGGAAGGGCGCGAACTTCGCGACCTGCTCTTCGGTCGGAGCGACCCGGCCGAGCAACGCTTTGCTGTTCGGCTCGAGCGCGGACGCGCGCTGCGGACGGTGAGTGCCCGACACGGCGTGGTGGAGGGACTCGAAGCGAACGCGGCTCCGCGTGCGGTGCGGGCGTTTGCGGGGGAGGCCGCCCGGATCGTCTACCTTGGCGCCGCCCCGATCCCGTCTACGCTGGCCGGTCTTGCCAGCGGCGTGCTTCAGCACGATCCGCCTCGGCTCGCGGCGCTCGCTGGATTGCGGGCGCTTCCCTTCGACCTCGCGTCCAGGGTCGGGCGCTTGCTCCCGGCCGGGGTCTACGCGCTCGGGATCGAAGCGAGCGCGCAGGGTCCGGGTTGTCTCGTGTGCGTCCGAATCCGCGCGGGCTCGATCGAGCGGCTGCTGGGCGGAAGCGCACTGGGACTCGGACGTGGCCTCCCCGAGCGCGAAAAGTGGCTGGCAGCCGCGCGCGAACTGGGCCGGCTGCAGGCGGCGGTCTCGGCGCCCCGGGAGTCGGTACGCGCGATTCTCGCCTCGGCGCGTCCGGTGTCCTGCTTCGAGCGGATCAGAATTCGGGAGGCGTTGCGGGTCGAACATCTCTCGGCGAGAGTCGGAGCCCTGCTGCTTGTGCTGCGTGCGTTCGGCCGCTGAGTCGTAGCGCGCGCGCGGACTCGCCCCCGAACGGGTGCTTCCGATTCCCGCGCGTACAACCTTCGCTCCTTACGCGCGAAGCTCTCTTGCGCGAGCGAAGATGCGGCTCCACATCCGGCGGGTCAGGCGGCCGGTATTGGTGTTCTGCCGGGAAGGGTGATAGCTCGCGAGCAGCGCCGGCCGGCCCTCCGGCCGGTAGACGGCGCCGTGGCGAAACGGGAATCGAGACAGGGGACGGAGATTCCAGAGCTTCAGCACGGAGTCGTGGGCGAGTGCGCCGAGCGTGAGCACGACCTCGGCATTTCTCAGGGCTTCGAGTTCGAGTGTGAGCCAGGCGCGGCAGCGTTCGAACTCGTCTGACCGGGGCCGGTTCTGGGGCGGCACGCACTTGACTGCGTTTACGATGTAGGTGCCGTCGAGCGCCGCTCCGTCCCAGAGTCCGTTTCGTTCGAGGGCGCCGTAGAGCCATTCGCCGGAGGCGTCCATGAAAAACGGGCGTCCCGAGCGGTTGGCACCGTGGAGCCCTGGGGCGAGGCCCACGACCACCAGCCAGGCCTCGGGATCTCCGAAGCCGCCTACGGGAGCGTTGTGATAGTCCGGGAAGCGCGCGCGCAACTCTTCGAGGTAGCGGCCGAGCCGTGGACAGCGGCTGCAGCGCGCCACTTCGCGTACGATCTCGGGGAGGCGCTTGGTGCGGGCCCGTGTCACGCAGCTACTTGAGCAACTCCTGCACCGGCTTGAAAGCCGGGTGGTCGGCGCTTCTCAGGCACTCGAGCAGGATGGTCTCGACGCTGCCACCGATCGCACCCGAGGCGAGCATCTTGCGGTAGCCCTGTTCGTGATCGAGCGCGTGCCGTGATGCGACGGCGTCCAACGGGAGATGGACGCGAAAGCCATTCGCGAGCAAGGAGTGCACGGTCTGATTGATGCAAGCGTGGGTCTCCAATCCACACACGATCGCCTCGCGCCGTCCGAGTTGCTCCAGGTGGGCGGAGAGCCCCGGAGCGCCGAGCGCCGAGATCGTCCGCTTCTCGAAGCGCGGCGCGTCCTCCAGAGTCTCCAGAATCTCGGGGCCGGTCGAGCCGAGCCCCTTCGGGTACTGCTCGGTGTACGCGATCGGAAGCTCGAGCAGCCGTGCGCCCTGGATCAGAATCCGCACCCGTGCGGCCACCCCATCCCAGTCTTCGAGCGCGGTCCGGTACCGCTCCTGGACGTCGATGACGAGCAGGAACGCGTCTTCGGCGTGGACCAGATTCTCGTGCACGGCATCCGCACCTTAGGCGCATATTCGTCGTCGCTCAAGCGGGGCCGATTCGGGGAGTCTGCGAGTCGGCATCATGTCTCACCCGCCGTCGGTGTCGCTTGACGATTCCTGCACCGGGACGGGCACTGGCGGCCGAGGTCGGTCTAGGCCGGAAGCTCCCCGGTGCTTGGCGCGTGCAGGCCGGAGCGAAGTCCGCGCCACAGCAACGCGTGGCCGGCAACCAGCGCGAGCCAGGCGAGTCCCGTGCCGGCGCCCGGCGCGAGGCGCAGCGCCGCTGCCAGAAGCAGCGGTAGCGTGACCGGCCAGGCCGCGAGCCTCAGGTACGCGTACGGCGCTAGCCGGGCGGCTCGGTTACCGAACGCGAGTCCGAGGCCGCAGAGCAGCAGGTGGCCGAGCACGGCCAGCGGAAGGTCCTGCGGCCCGAACGCGAGCGCGGCGGAAGAAAGCGCCAGCAGTACTCCGTAACGGCCAGCTCGCCGCGCGCCCACGATTCGTCTCAGCCGCGGCGCGCGGCCCCAGGCCGAACCGGCCAGGAGTCCTGGCAGTTCGTGCCATTCGACGAAGGCGCGCCGAGTCCGGGGCTGTGTCATCTGGGCCTCCCGCGCCGACGTTTCCGGGTGCTATGGTAGCGCGTGTACGCGCGCGCTTTGCTCGCGGTCGCGTGTGCCCCTGCTGAAAGCGCGCGACAGCGCTCCCCGGGATGCTGCCACCCGGCGCCTGATGGTGGCCGAGATCTTCTAGAATGAGCCGCATAGGGAGCGACCACTTGAACATCCTCGGGATCTCGGCCTATTACCACGACAGCGCAGCCTGCCTGATTCGCGACGGGGAGGTCGTTGCAGCTGCGCAGGAAGAGCGCTTCTCGCGGCGCAAGGCGGATCCGGCGTTTCCGACCCAGGCGGCCGAGTACTGCCTGCGGGAGGCCGGGCTTACGAGCGCCGATCTCGATCTCGTCGGCTTCTATGACAAGCCCGGTCTCAAGTTCGAACGAATCCTGGAAACCCACATGCAGGTGGCGCCGCGCGGCTTCTCGAACTTCGTGCAGGCGATGCCGCTCTGGCTGCGCGAGAAGTGGTTCGTTCCGCATCAGGTCCAGAAGGCGCTCGGCTACAAGGGCGAGGTGCTCTTTGCCGAGCACCACGAATCCCACGCCGCGTCCGCCTTCTATCCCTCTCCCTTCGAAGAAGCTGCCATTCTGACACTGGATGGTGTAGGAGAGTGGACGACCGCGAGCTGGGGGATCGGCCGCGGCAATGAACTCGACCTCAAGCAAGAAATCCGTTTCCCTCACTCGCTGGGGTTGCTCTATTCCGCCTTCACCTACTTCACCGGATTCCGCGTGAATTTCGGGGAGTACAAGGTGATGGGTCTGGCCCCGTACGGTGAGCCTCGGTACGCAGACAGGATCTTCGAGCACCTGATCGACATCGCAGCCGACGGCTCCTTCAGCCTCGACCTCGCCTACTTCGATTTCCTGGCGGGTGACCGCATGACCTCGGACAAGTTCGATGCGCTCTTCGGGGGTCCGGCTCGGGAGCCGGAGAGTCCGATCACGCAGCGCGAGATGGACATCGCGCGGTCGATCCAGGTGGTCGTCGAAGAGGTGCTGCTCCGCCAGGCGCGCCACGTGCATCGCGAGACCGGGATGCGAAACCTGGTGCTCGCGGGCGGTGTCGCCCTCAACTGCGTGGCCAACGGCCGCCTGCTTCGCGAAGGGCCCTTCGACGAACTGTGGATTCAGCCCGCCGCCGGCGATGCCGGGGGGGCGCTCGGTGTCGCGCTGCTGCTCTGGCACCGGATCAAGGGGAAGCCCCGAGCCAGCGCGAGCGGGGACCGGATGTCTGCGAGCCTGCTCGGCCCGGCCTATGGCGAGGACGAGATCCAGACACTTCTGGGCCAGAAACATGCCATTGCTCGTCGTCTCGGTGAGCAGACGCTGGTAGAAGAGACCGCGGAACTCCTCGCGCGCGGTAATGTGGTCGGTTGGTTTCAGGGGCGTATGGAATTCGGCCCGCGGGCACTCGGGAGCCGCAGCATCCTGGGGGATCCGCGCAACGAGTCGATGCAGCGGACCCTCAACATGAAGATCAAGTTCCGGGAGTCGTTTCGGCCCTTCGCTCCCGCTGTTTTGCGAGAACGCGTGGCCGATTACTTCGAACTCGAACGGGATTCGCCCTACATGCTGCTCGTGGCGGACCTGCAGGTGCGGCGACGCCTACCCGTCCCGGCGGACGCAAGCCAACTCCAAGGCCTCGACCGCCTCCGGATCCCGCGCTCCGACATTCCGGCCGTGACCCACGTCGACTACTCGGCCCGGATCCAGACCGTCGACGAGGAGCAGCAGCCGCTGTTTCACGCGCTGCTCCGTGCCTTCGAACGGCGCACGGGTTGTCCGATTCTCGTCAACACCTCGTTCAACGTCCGGGGAGAGCCGATCGTGTGCACGCCCGAAGATGCCTGGCGTTGCTTCCTGCGCACCGACATGGACTACCTGGTGCTCGGTCCCTTTCTGCTCGACAAGCGCAGCCAGCCCAAGCCCGAGGAAGAACTCGCCGCGGGCCCACTGGCGCTCGACTGATGGCGACGCGTCGGGAACTCAGGGTCTTCGGAATCGGGGTCGGCGTGATCCTGACCGCCATCGGGGTGTGGCGCTATCTGAGTGGTGACGTGTTGCTGCCCGGCGTCCTCGGCGGGGCAGGCGGGCTGCTGCTGTTGCTCGGCGCCCTCGCCCCGGCGCTGCTCGGGCCCGTGCATGCGGGCTGGATGCGGGTCGTGGCCCCGATCGCCTGGTTCAATACGCGGCTGTTGCTGGGGGCCGTCTACTTCGGGATACTGCTCCCGAGCGGTCTGATCCGACGCCTCTTAGGCGACCCGTTGCAGCTTCGCGAGCCGCGGGGCGCGGGTCGGCGGAGCAGCTACTGGGTGGATCGCGCCGGGCCCCCCGATCGCGAATCGTACCGCCGGCAGGTCTAGCGCCGGGGCCTTTGGGAGAATCAGGATGAGCCGGGTTCGGATCCTTCGCGACCTCTGGGAGTTCATGCGCTACCGGAAGAAGTTCTGGTTGCTGCCGATGCTGTGCGTGCTGTTCCTCTTCGGTTTCCTGCTCGCCGTCGGACAGAGTTCGGTCGGGGTCTTCGTGTATACGCTCTTCTAGGCCCGTGGCGCGTGAGGGGCGCCGCGTGTGAAAGCGCGCGAAGCCGGGACCTCGCGGAAGTGGTTCAGCGAAGCGCGCTTCGCAACTCGGCCTCGAGTTCGTGCTCCTTGAGTCCGAAGGAGCGCTCGAGTGCGCGAGTCAGGCTTCGGGAACGGAAGATCTCGTCGACGAAAGTCCGCAGGGAGCGCTCGCCGCGTGTTTTCACCAGGTGATCGATCGTCGCGTACGACTGCAGGTACGCGAGTCCGGCATAGTCGGCTGGGACGCTCGCGAAGCCGGTTCTCTTCAGCTTCCCGAGCGGCAAGAGTTTGCCCTGTGCGGCGACGGTCTCGAGCACGCGCCGCTCCCCGAGTGAGAGGGTCCGCTTTCCCACCGCCAGGTTCTCGAACCACTCGGCGATGCCCTCGTTTGCGAAGGCCGGGATGACGAAGGAGGGATCTTCCGCTTCGAAGGCCGCATGGACGTACTCGTGGTGGAGGGTCCGCACGAGTTGCGCGTCGACCCGGCTTCCACCTCTCACGTGGATGGCTCCGTTGAAGAACCCGGCTGCCTGGAAGCGAAAGCTGTCCTTGAATCGCTGGTCGAATACGACCGGGTCGTACACCCAGACCTCGGTCCGTGTTCGCGGACGCACACCGAGCCTCCGGCCCACGCTGCCGTAGGCGTTTTCGAGGATCTCGAGCACCGAAACCTCGAACTGGCGCGAGCCGCCGGCACCCGAGTAGTTGTCGATGTCCACGTCCTGATGGAGCCGGAAGTGGATCGACTGCCGCTCGTTGAACTCCCCGTCTGCGCCGCGATCGCGCGCCCAGGCCGCCGGCAGGACCGCGATCAGGGCCAGCAGGTGAAGAGAAACCCATGCTCCGAGGCGCATCTGGGGAGGGTAGCGCACGGCATCCCCGGGCCCTGCTCGGGGTAGCCGGAGGGCGTCGCAGGGGTCCCGGGCGCTGCCCGGAGGTCGTAGGTGGATTGACGTAGCCGCTGGTCTGCCTATGATCCGCGCGCCAGCAGAGAGGAGAAGACTCATGGCTCAGGGGACTACCGGCTCGCCGGACATGATCATTTCCAAGTCACGCGTCAAGGCTGCCGTGAACGAGTGCAACGTGGGCGGAGATTTCTACGAGGCGCTCGAGGCTCAGGTACGGGCGTTGATCGCCGCGGCCGAGAAGCGAGCGCTTGCGAACAATCGGAAGACTCTCAAGGCTCAGGACGCCTGACGCAGGGAGTTCCGGCGGCGCTGCCGGCGGCTTTCAACGAGTTCGGAGTTCAAAGCCCGCGGGCACCGCGGAGTTCGCCTCGGCATCGCCGATTCGCAGGCGGGTCGCGTGGAGCAGATGGCGACCGAGGCTCCGGTCCGACCCATAGAGCCGGTCGCCGACCACGGGGTGTCCGAGCCACGCCAGCGTGACGCGGATCTGATGGCGTAGGCCCGTCACGGGCCGGACCTCGACGAGGCTCTCCTGCTGCGCGCTCGCTAGCGGGCGGATCAGCGTGACGGAGCGCCTTCCGCCTCGTGCGACCACGCGCACCCGACGCCCGCGGTTCTCGAGACGGAGTTCCACCTCGCGCTCGTCTCGCAGCAGGCCATGGATGCGCGCCTGATAGGTCTTCTCCGCGCGGCGCGCCTCGAAGGCCTCGCGCGCCCGGCGCCACGCGGCCTCGCGCAGCGCGAAGCAGAGCACCCCCGAGGTTTCGATGTCGAGGCGGTGCACGACGCCCGGTCGCAGTCCGCCCTCGCCGACCTCGCGGAGTTCCGGATTGCGGCCCAGCATCGCGTTGGCCAGCGTGCCGGTCTCGTCGAAGTCCAGCGGGTGGACGGCGATGCCGGCCGGTTTGTCCACGAACACCAGGCCTTCCTGTTCCCGGATCAGTTGGATCGGGAGGCCGGGCTCGGGAATGATCCCCTGGTCGGGGTGGCGGAAGGGCAGCACCTCGATGCGATCCCGGGCCCGGAGCGCGGCCCCGCCCCCCGCGGGTTTCCCGGCGAGCCTGACCCCCTGGCGATCCAGAAGCCGCCTCACGTAGCGGCGTGAAAGGGCCAGCCGCTCGGCCAGGAACAGGTCCAGGCGTCTGCCCGCCTGCTCGGGCGGAACCTCGAACTCGGTGGCCGGTTTCACTGAACGAGATGATGGCACCGGACCGCGGCGAACGTCTGCTCGATCGGGCGAGCTTCGGTCCGCGTCCGGGAGACCGAGGCGCAATCGTCCAGGAGGGTCCCGAAGCCTGGCTCGAGCGGCAGCTCCAGCCGGGCCAGATCCCGGACCCCGAGGTCTCCGAGCGGCTCGAGCGCTTTCCTACCCGGCTGCTGTCCCCGGGGGACCTCGCTCGCGGGCCCGAGATGTCCGACCTGCCGATCGCGCGCGGTGCACGCAACCCGCGGGCGGCCGAGCCGCCGGAACGCGCGCGGCAGCGGATGCGCCGCCTGCGTGAGGTCGGGCGCCAGATGGCCGGCGTGCGGGTCGTGCGCGCGGTGTATGGGAGGCGCGAGCTGCAGGAGGTGATGGTCGACTTCTGGGCGAATCACTTCAGTGTGTTCGCTCTCAAGGGCCCGCTCGGTGCCATGCTCCCGCACTACGAGCGCGTGGTGCTTCGTCCTCACGCGCTGGGGCGGTTCGAAGACCTGCTCGTCGCCGTAGCGCGGAGCCCCGCGATGCTCTTCTACCTCGATAACTGGCTCTCGAGCGCGGAGGGCTCCCGCGGGCGCGGCCGTCGGCGCTCCGCGGGCATCAACGAAAACTACGCCCGGGAGTTGCTGGAACTGCACACGGTCGGGGTCACGGGGGGGTATTCCCAGCGGGACGTGGTCGAGGTTGCCCGTACCTTTACCGGCTGGACGCTCCGCAGCCGCCGGGATCCGGGCTTCGTATTCCGGGGCCGGCTCCACGATCCGGGCCCGAAGCGGGTCCTCGGGGAGGCGGTACGTGGAGACGGAATCGACGAGGGGGAAGGTCTGTTGCGCCGGCTGGCCCGGCACCCGGCTACGGCTCGCCACATCAGCCAGAAGCTCGCCCGGCGGTTCGTGTCGGACCGGCCTCCGGAGGGCCTGGTTTCGCGGCTCTCGGAGGTTTTCCTGGAGCGCGAGGGCGAGATCCGTGAGGTGCTGCGGGTGCTCCTGCTCTCGCCCGAGTTCGTGGCTCCCGAGCACCGGAAGCTCAAGACGCCGCTCGAGTTCATGGCGAGTGCAGTGCGAGTCACCGCGGGAGAGACCGACGGCGGCAGGGGGGTGCTGTCTGCCCTGCGACGGCTCGGCGAGGTTCCGTTTCTGGCGCGGACTCCGGCCGGGTATCCCGACTCGGTGCAGCATTGGATCGATCCGGGCGCGATGCTCGAGCGGATCGAGGTCGCGCTGGCACTCGGCGCCGGACGCGTGTCCGGGACCCGGCTCGGAGCGGTGTATCCCACGGGTGTCCGAACGGTCGCACCGGAGCTACCGCTCGAGCGTCGCTCCGCACTCACGCTCGCGTCGGCGGAGTTTCAGTGGCAATGAGCGTTGTGACCCGACGTGAGTTCCTGCAAACCGGGACCGGTGCGCTGGCGGGTCTCGCTGGCCTCTCGCTCTGGATCGACCCGCGCCCGGGTCTGGCGCAGGGCCCGGGTCGGCCGCTTCTGGTCGTGATCTTCCTGCGCGGCGGCGCCGATGGCTTGCATCTGGTGCCCGCGATCGGGGATCCGGCGTACCGGAAACTGCGCGGACCGCTCGCCTTGAGCGAGGCCTTGAAGCTCGATGCCAGGTTCGGTCTGCACCCTGGACTCGCCGACCTCGCGCCGCTCTACGAGCGCGGGAACCTCGCGATCGTGCACGCGGCGGGATCGTCTGCCGGGACGCGCTCGCATTTCGAGGCACAGGACCTGATGGAGGCGGGGACGGTCCCGGGTCTGCGGGTCGCGGGCGGCTGGCTCGGGCGCGCGTTTGGACCCGCCGCCCGGATCGGCGCGCGCGAGGACTCAGGGCGTTTCGCCTCGCTGGCACTCACCGAACAGCTGCCGCTCACGCTGAGGGGCTCGGGGGGCTTCGCGATTGACGATCCGGCGCGCTTTGCCCGTGCCGCGGCGGATCCTTCCACGGTCCGGATGCTCGAACGCCTTTACGCGCCGGACGCTGACCACGACGATCCGGTGCGTGCCGCGGGACGGGAGGCGCTCGCGGCGGTGGCCGAACTCCGCAACGCGGAAGCCCGGAGCGCTGCGCGCCGAAAGCGCGGCGCGGCATCCCGGCTGACGGACCGCGTCGAGGATCTGATCTCACTCGAGCAGGCGGGTCTCGGGATTCGGGTCGTGTTCCTGGAGAGCGATGGCTGGGACAGCCATTCTGCCCAGGGAGCGGAGCGGGGAATGCTCGGCCGCTCGATCCGCGACCTGGGCGTCTCGGTCCGACGCCTGGTGGACGGGTTCGGGGAGCGGCGCGATCTGCTGGTTGTGGCGCTGACCGAGTTCGGGCGCACGGTGCGCCCGAACGGTGCGGGAGGCACGGACCACGGGCACGGAAGCGCAATCCTGGTTGCCGGGCCCCGCGTGCGTGGCGGCATTTACGGAGCCTGGCCTGGCCTGGATGCGGCCTCACTCCACGAAGGGCGAGACCTTCCGGTCACCACCGACTACCGGAGCGTGCTGACCGAAGTCCTCGCCTCACAGCTCGGGACCCGCGCCGCCTCTGCGGCGTTTCCTGGCTTCGAACCGCGTTCGCTCTCGCTGCTGGGCTAAGCTCGCCTGGAGCCGGGCCTGGGCCTGGAAGGGGGACGACGGTGTCGGTGATCGAACGCCTGGGTTTCGAGCTGGACGCGCGGGTCGTCGTGGTTCACGTCGACGATCTGGGTATGTCGAATGCGGCCAACAGCGGCGGGCTCGAAGCGCTCGGAGGGGCTGCGACCTGTGGCAGTGTGATGGTCCCGTGTCCAGCCTTCGAGGCAATCGCGGCCACCGCCTGCGAGCGTCCGGACCTCGATCTCGGCGTGCACCTCACGCTGAACGCCGAGTACGACAGCTGGCGTTGGCCGCCGCTCTGTGAAGACGTTCCCGGGCTGGCGTCTCCGGATGGCGGCATGTGGCGCACCACGGCCGAGACGGTGGAACACGCACGCCCCGACGAGGTCGACCGCGAGCTACGGGCCCAGATCGATCGGGCGCTGGCGGCCGGGATCGACGTGACCCATCTCGACGCACACATGGGTACGGTCTTTCAGGCCCAGTTCGTCGATATCTATGCCGATCTCGCCCGGGACTATCGTCTGCCCGTCTTTCTTCCGCGCATCAGTCGCGAGGTGCTCGAGCGGGTGGGCGCGGAGCGCGTGCGAAAGTACATCGATCTGATCGAGGGCCTCGAGGCCGACGGCGTACCGGTCTTCGATCACTTCAACGCGGATTCGCTCAGCTTCGAGCCCGGGGCCGGAGCGGAGCACAATCGCGCGCGTCTCGAAACGCTCGGTCCGGGTCTCTCGTACCTGATCATCCACGCGGCGCAGGGCGGCCAGGAACTCTCCTCGATCACGCTGGACTGGCGTCAGCGGGACGAAGAGCGCCGGCTCTATTCCGACGGCACGCTCGCACGCGCGCTCTCGGGCGGCGGTTTCCGGACCCTCGGAATGCGCCCGCTGCGCGACTTGATGCGGGGCGAGGCCGGGGCTTCCTGAAGCAACCCGGGAGAGGATCGGTGGTTCTCGGTGACGACCCGAACGCCACGCTTCTCGACGACCTGGAGCAGCCGAGCGGGATTGATCGCTTCATGGGGCCCGACCACGCCGGCTGGAACGCGGCCGAGGAGCACCGCGCGGACCACGGCTCCCGCAACCGCGGCGGCCGCGACCAGGGGATCGCTTGCCCGAATCGCGACCCGGCCGCCCGCGATGCGGTCGCCGGGTTCGACGAAGGCCTCGGCGACCAGCCCGAACTCCGGGCGGCGCGGCCGGCGCAGCCAGGTCGGGAGGCGACCCGAATTCACCTCGCTGTAGCCGAGCTGACCGAGGCAATGGGTGGCCTCCAGTTCCTCGAGGTCTAGGGCGCAGGCCGGTTGGACCGGAAGCCGACCGATCGGGTCCGGGAAGCGACAGCGCCTCGACCAGAGCCGTGTGCGGCCGCGCGGGCGCTGCTGGGAACGCAGGCGGAGCCGCAGTGCTGCCAGATCCTCGCGGGCCGTGGGGCCCAGGGCCGGGCCGCCGGTCGACGAAATCTCCAGCTGATGAATCGAGGGAAAGCAGCGCAGCAGAAAGTCGGCCACGATCGCCGGGAGTCCGGGCACGGCGCCCGCGTGGAGCACCACCGGAATCTGCGCTGACCAGGCCTCTTCGCGGAGCCTCTGCAAAGCGTGTGTTTCGATCGCGAGCGGGGCCAGGTCCACGAACGGCACCCGGTGCTCGAGTGCGGCCCGGAGGGCCGCGCCGGAGCGAACTCCGGCGCAGCAAAGCACGGCCGCACTCCCTGGGATCGCCGCTCCCAGAGTTCGCGGGTCGGCTGCGTCCGCGTACACGCCGCGGCCCCGCTCTCCGAACTCCAGGGCCGCGCGCTCTGCCCGCTGAGCGTTGCGTCCCGCGATAACCAGGCCGACCGAGGTGGTCTGGAACAGTTCGCGGACGCAGGCACGGCCCACTGACCCGTACCCGCCGAGTACGACGACCTCCCCCACCGCGCGAAAGCTAGCTCACTCCTCGGCGGTTCGGGATGTGTTGCTCGTAGGTCGAATAGCCCGCGTCGCGCGGGATCGAGACCCGGCGGCCTCCCTGGTGCCGCTCGACCCGCGGCAACACCGGGACGACGGGCCGCTCTCGGGAGGCTTCCAGCGCCTCCGCGGCGGTCTCGAAGCCGGCGAGCGTCTCCAGGTTGAGTTCGGTCGGCAGGATCATCTGGCGCCGGCCCGCGCGGAATTCTTCGAGCGCTTGTTCGGGCCGCAGCCAGGCATGCGCGGTGGCTTCTATGCCGTCGTGGGCAGCTCGCTGTCCGGGCGGGGCGACGGCGCTAAAGAAGATCGTGTCGAAGCGCTGGGGTGCGGCCTCGGGCGTAATCCAGTGTGCGTGTACGGCCAATTCGTCCGAGCAGAGTTCCAGATCGTGCGCCTCGATCAACTCCAGAAAGGAGGCGCGCCCGGACTGAATCTCGATCCGGCTGGGGCCGAGCGCCGCCACCGCCTCGGCCCCGATCGGGGCCCGGGTCGAGCGCGAGCGCGCCAGCAGGATGCCGGCCTCCTCGAAGGTTTCCCGAATCGCCGCAACGAAGAAGCTGGGAGCGAGCTGGGACGGAATCGAGGGCAGCAGCGCCGCGGCTGCCCTCGGTCCCAGGCCGGTGAAGCGCCCGGCCAGGGTCTGGTCCTGTGCCTCGACCCGCCCGCCCGGGAACACGTACATGTCGGGCAGGAACTCACTTCGGGCGTGTCGTTCGATCAGCAGGGTCTCGGGACCGTTCGAGCTGTCTCGAAGCAGGATCACGGTCGCCGCGGGAACGGGAGTTACGCTCATGCCCGGGTCCTTTCGTGGTCCTTCGGAACTCGCGCCGCGGTCATGCTATCTCGTCTGGAGCAGCCTGCTAGCATGGAGCCCGATGTCCGAGGGCCCGACACTCGAGGAAATCCACTCTACCGAGGAGGTTCGCGCGCGCATCCGCGCCCTCGCGGAGCGATTGCTGCGTGACTATCCAGCTGGGCCGCTCAAGTTCCTGGTGATCGCCGAAGGAGCGAGACGATTCGCGGGCGCGCTCGTGGACGCGCTCGGCGACGAGCGCGAGCGAGTCGAGACCGTAATCGTGCGGGCGCGCCGTACGCGGGGCACGGAACTGACTGGGGTCGAGGTCGACCCGATCGACGCGCGGGTGCTCGAGGGTGCCGACGTGCTCGTGCTCGACGATATCGCGGATGAGGGCC
>JAYZEO010000097.1:0-25823 GCA_036337215.1 Myxococcota bacterium
GGTGCGAGCCCGCGAGCACCGCTCCACGGTCACGGTCGGACGCACTCACGGGATCTTTGCCGAGCCCACGACCTTCGGGCTCAAGCTTCTCTATGCCTGCGACGAGCTGAAGCGAAGCCGCGCCCGGCTCGCGAGCGCGCGCAGCGAGATCGCGACGGGAAAGATCTCCGGAGCCGTGGGGACCTTCGCGCATCTCGATCCGGCGGTGGAGGAAGCGGCGCTCGCGGAACTCGGCCTTTCCGCTGCCCCGATCTCGACCCAAATCGTCGCGCGGGACCGGCACGCGTCTCTGATCGGCGCGCTTGCGCAGACCGCGACCTCGATCGAACGGCTCGCGATCGAGATCCGGCACCTGGCGCGCAGCGAGGTGAGGGAGGTTCGGGAGTTTTTCGGGCGATCGCAGAAGGGGAGTTCTGCGATGCCTCACAAGCGGAATCCCTGGCGCTTCGAGACCCTGTCGGGGCTCGCGCGCCTGGTCCGCGGCTACGCGGCGAGCGCACTGGAGAATCAACTGCTCTGGCACGAGCGCGACATCTCGAACAGTGCCTTGGAGCGCGTCGTCGGGCCCGATGCCACGACCGTCGTGCACTTCATGCTGCACCGGAGCGCCGATCTGTTCGAGAGTCTCGAGGTCTATCCGGAGCGGATGCGCGAGAACCTGGAATCCAGCCGTGGCCTGATCTTCTCAGGTGCGGTGCTGCTCGCGCTCGCGCGACGCGGACTGTCGAGGGACCAGGCCTACCGCCTGGTTCAGGGGCACGCGCTGGCGGTCTGGGACGAAGGTGGACACCTCTACGACCGCCTGCTTGCCGATGACGAGATCGGGAAGCTCCTGGATTCGAAGGAACTCGCGGCCTGTTTCGATCTGGACCACGCGCTCCGGCACGTCGACCGGATCTTCGAACGGGTCGAGCAGCGGGAGGGGTCGTGAAGGTCCGAATACTGATTTCGCCGCGGCCGGGGATACTGGATCCCGAAGGGAGCGCGGTCGCACAGGCGCTCTCCGAACTCGGCTACACGGAGGTTACGGAAGTTCGCGCGGGCAGAGTGATCCGGCTCGAACTGGATGCGGACGATCCCGAGCAGGCGCGTCTTCGAGCGGTCGAGATGTGCGAGAAGCTACTCGCGAATCCGGTGATCGAGATCTACGAGATCGAGATCGAGCACTAGTCTGCCGCGGGCTCTGGCCCGAGCGAAGCTACTTCTCCGATTGCGGAATTCGTTCGTCCCGGGCCGACCTCGGTGCGCGATTGACACCTGTGCAACCCGGCTCTTAGACTCGCTGCGGGTGGTGAGGGTCGCACGGAGCCCGCGGGCACCGTGTTCGACGTGTCTGGCCGCGGTGCGCTTTCGTCTACGGGGCTTCCGAGGCTGGGGCGAGAGGCACAGAGCGGCCGGTGAGCAGCGTGGCGCAGATCGTAACCCCGAAGCAGGGCGCCGAGGCGGATGTGCGTCCGCGGGTCGGGATCGTGGTGTTTCCCGGCTCGAACGACGACCGGGATATGGCGAGCGCGCTCGCCGGGCTCGGGGCCGAGGTCGAGATGGTCTGGCACAGAGACCGGACGCTGCCCGAGGGACTGACCGGGGTCGCGATTCCGGGCGGATTCTCGTACGGAGACTACCTGCGGGCGGGCGCGATGGCTCGCTTCTCGCCCGTCATGCGCCAGGTCGAAGCGCGGGCGGCCACGGGCCTTCCCGTGCTCGGCGTCTGCAACGGATTCCAGATCCTGTGCGAGAGCGGACTGCTTCCCGGCGCCCTGGTTCCGAACCGCGACCGGCGCTTCGTGTGTCGGGACGTATGGGTCCGGGTCGAGGATCCGGGCCGCTTTGATGCCGGGCTGTCCCCGGGAAGGGAACTCGAGATTCCGATCAAGCACGGGCGCGGTGCGTACATGATCGATTCGAAGCGGCCGGCCCGCGTCGCGCTCCGTTATGCCGGACCGAATCCGAACGGGTCCAACGATGCCATCGCCGGCGTCGTGAGTGAGGCGGGCAACGTCCTGGGCCTGATGCCGCACCCAGAGCATGCGGTCGACCCGCTTCTCGGAAGCACCGACGGCGCCCCGCTGCTCCGAGCGTTCCTGGCCGGGTGCCGGGGCGACGGGACGGAAGCGTGAGCGTCGGCGCAGTCAACCTCGAGGCTGCCAGGAATCACGGCCTCAGCGATGAGGAGTACGCGCGGATCCTCGAGATTCTGGGCCGAACCCCGACGCTGCCTGAACTCGGGATCTTCTCGGTCATGTGGTCCGAGCACTGTTCCTACAAGTCGAGCAAGCGCTGGCTCGCGACCCTGCCCACCAAGGGCCGAGACGTGCTGTACGGTCCCGGCGAGAACGCGGGCGTGGTTGCGATCGGAGACGGGCTTGCGGCGGTCTTCAAGATCGAGAGCCACAACCATCCCTCGTTCGTGGAACCGCACGCCGGGGCCGCGACCGGGGTCGGTGGCATCCTGCGCGACATCTTCACGATGGGTGCCCGCCCGCTTGCGAGTCTCGACTCGATCCGTTTCGGTCCACTCGAGGAAGCGCACCAGCGCTTTCTGCTGCGCGGCGTCGTGAAGGGAATCGCCGACTACGGAAACTCTTTCGGCTGTGCCACGGTGGGGGGAGAACTCAGCTTTCATCCCGGGTACCGCAACAACATCCTCGTCAATGCGATGAATCTGGGGATCGTCGAGGTGGACCGGATCTTTCTCGCGAAGGCGAGTGGCGCCGGCAATCCTCTTCTCTATCTGGGGTCCCGAACCGGACGCGACGGGATTCACGGGGCCAGCCTGCTTGCCTCAAGCGATTTCGACGAAGCCTCGGCCGAGATGAGACCGACCGTACAGATCGGAGACCCGTTCACCGAGAACAAACTGCTCGAGGCGACCCTGTCTGCGATGCAGACCGGGGCGGTCGTGGGAATTCAGGACCTGGGCGCGGCGGGCTTGACCTGCTCCAGCTTCGAGATGGCGTCCAACGCCGGCACCGGGATCGAAATGGATCTCGATCGCGTGCCCGTCCGCGAGGCCGGCATGACGCCGTACGAGATCTTGCTCTCGGAGTCCCAGGAACGCATGCTCCTCGTCGTCGAAGCGGGCCGCGAGGACGAAGTCATCGCACTCTGCGGCCGCTGGGAACTCGCGTGTACGGTCGTTGGCCGGATCACCGATGACGGGCGCATGCGGGTCGTCTCGAGTGGCGAGGTGGTCGTGGACATTCCGGTCGACCCGGTGGCGGCGAGCGCCCCCGTCTATGACCGGCCGCGCGCGGAACCGGCCGGACTCCGGGAGCGGCAGCAACTCGAACTCGGAGAGATCCCGGCGGAGAAGGATCCGGGCGGAGCGTTGCTCGATCTGCTCTCTTCCCCGGCCCTCTGTTCTCGAAGCTGGGTCTACGAGCAGTACGATCAACTGGTGCAGTCGAGCACGGTCCTGCGGCCGGGCGGAGACGCCGCCGTGATGCGGGTTCCCGGGAGCGCGCGCGGGCTGGCAGTCACCACCGACTGCAATCCGCGCTACTGTGAACTCGACCCCTACCGCGGGGCGCAGCTCGCGGTGGTCGAGGCGGCGCGCAACGTGGCCGTCACCGGTGCCCGGCCTCTCGCGGTTACGAATTGTCTCAACTTCGGGAACCCCGAACGGCCCGAGGTCATGTGGGAGTTCGTCGAGTGCGTGCGGGGCATGGCGGACGCCTGCTCAGCGCTAGAGCTCCCGGTCGTTTCTGGCAACGTCAGTTTCTACAACGAGACGCGAGGGGAAGGCTCGATCCCGCCCACCCCCACGATCGGTATGCTAGGTCTGCTGGCCGAGGCCTCGGATGCGGTGGGTGCGGCGTTCGCGGGGGTCGGCGATACGGTGTTGCTGCTCGGCGAGACCCGGGAGGAACTCGGGGCGTCCGAGTACCTTGCGCGCCGGCTCGGCTGGGAACGAGGACGCCCGCCGGTCGTCGATCTCGCCGCGGAGCGCTGCCTGCAGGAATTTCTGGTTGAGGCGGCCGCCGGCAAGCTGCTGCGCTCGGCACACGATCTGTCGGAGGGAGGTGCCGCCGTCGCACTCTCTGAGAGCGCGCTCTCCGGCTGGATCGGCTTCGAGGGAGCGCTTCCGGGCGCGGGGCTGCGGGTCGAAGCCCGGTTGTTCGGAGAGTCCGCGGGGCGCGCGGTGATCAGTTGCGATCCCGCGCGGGTGGAGGCGGTGTTGCACCTTGCCGTCCGCCACGGGGTTCCGGCCGCCGTCATCGGCCGGACCGGAGGGGACCGCATCCGGATCGATCCGGGGGTCGACGTCGGGCTCCGGGAGGCGCACGATCTCTGGTGCGGCAAACTTTCGGAGATGCTCGATTGATGGATCCGCGCACGCTGCCGAGGCTCCACCCCTTCGTGGCTCCGCCAGGGGTCGATCGGATGCGGGAGGAGTGCGGAGTCGTGGGCGTCGCCGGGGCCCCGGAGGCCGCCAAGGTTGCTTACCTGGCGCTCTACGCGCTCCAGCATCGGGGCCAGGAGTCCGCCGGCATCGTGTCGCGCCGGGGCAATGAGATGTTCGTGCACCGCGAAATGGGTCTGGTGTCGGACATTTTCAGCGGACCCAAGCTCGAGCGTCTCCCCGGGAGGCACGCGATCGGCCACGTGCGCTACTCGACCTCGGGCGGCAGTTATCTTCAGGACGCACAGCCCTTCCATGCGACGAGCGGCAAGCTGCAGGTCGCGATCGCCCACAACGGAAATCTCACCAACGCGAGTGCGATTCGCGAAGAACTGGAAGCCCACGGGTCGATCTTCCAGTCCACGATGGATACGGAGGTGATCGTTCACCTGATCGCGCGATCCCGCGGAAGCTTCGAGGAGCGCGTCAGCGATGCGCTCTCGCGGTTGCGAGGCGCTTACTCTCTGGTTCTCCAGACCGAGAACGCGCTGGTCGCAGCCCGGGATCCGTACGGGTTCCGGCCGCTCTCTCTCGGTCGCCTCGGCTCAGGTTGGGTGGTGGCCAGCGAGACCTGCGCCTTCGACCTGATCGGCGCGACCTTCGAGCGCGACATTGCACCGGGCGAGGTGATCTGCATCCGCCGCGGCCGGGTGCGCTCCTCTGACCCGTTTCCGGCGGCCGACGAGCGCTTCTGCGTCTTCGAGCACGTGTATTTCGCGCGGCCCGACTCGGTCGTGTTTGGCTCGAACGTCTACCAGATCCGCAAGGAACTCGGCCGGGCCCTCGCGCGCGAGTGCCCGGCCGAGGCCGACATCGTGGTCCCCGTGCTCGATTCCGGGTTGGCTGCCGCCCTCGGCTTTTCCGAGGCGGCCGGGATCCCGTTCGATACCGCGGTCATTCGCAACCACTTCGTTCGCAGGACCTTCATCGAACCCGAGCAGCAGATCCGGCTCTTCGGGGTGCGGATCAAGCACAACGCGATTCGGGCTGTGGTCGAGGGGAAGCGGGTCGTGATCGTGGAGGATTCGATCGTCCGGGGAACGACCCTGTCGAAGCTCGTGCCGCTGATTCGGGCGGCCGGAGCCCGGGAGATCCACGTCCGCGTCGCGGCGCCCCCGACGATCGGGCCGTGTTTCTACGGCATCGATACCCCCACGCGGGGAGAGCTGGTTTCCTCAAATCAGAGTGTGGCCGAAGTCCGGGATATGATCGGCGCGGATTCCTTGGCCTACCTGCCGCTCCCGGCGCTCCGCACCGTCGCATCCGGGATGAAGCACGGGTTCTGCGACGCTTGCTTCTCGGGGGAATATCCGGTGCAGGTCGACGCGGTGGAGCCCGCTGATCGACAGCTTCCGCTCTTCGAGGGGAAGGTTTCGCCCAGGGACCCCGGGGACTAGCTGAAGCGGCTGGCGTTGCGAGAGTTCAGAACCTTCGTCTCTTTCGCGCGGCTAGATCGAGCCTTCTTCGGGCCCCGCTCAGCTACTGTCCGAGCGCGCGCTGCGCACCGCGGTCTGGACTCTCGGTGCGAGCGCGCGAGCGAACTCTATCAATTGATCCGGGGTGCGCCGGTCCCCATCGTAGGGCGTGGATAGCCGAACGAACGCATACTGGTCGTCTCCGGTCAGCGCATCTGCTATGCGCAGGACCTGCTCTTTGGCCCACCAGGTCGGCTGACGGTAGGCGGGCTGGATCCAGTAGAGCACCAGCTGTTGGCGCCCGTCGCGCAGCGCACGCATGAGTTGCACTCTGACCTTATTCGCGTTCTCCAGCGGGAGGTTGATCGACCGGGAATCGATGACCTCCCAACCCTGCGCGGGGTAGCAAAGCGCTGGATCGTGTGCCCCGGCTCCGAGTTGCCCGACGCCGAGATAGAAGCCGACGTAGGTCCAGATCGCGGGAGAGCCGGGCTCGTCGTATCGGCGGAGCAGGTACTTGCTGGGGCGGATGACTTCTAGAACCTCGGGGCTCCAGGCGTCGACCTCCCCAACCACCCTTCCTCCCAGCCTCTGACCGATGCCGCTGTCGTCGAATGATCCCAAGCTGTTCAAGTCCTGGGAGGTCCAATAGACGAGGGCCAGCCCGGGAAGGAGCAGTGCGAACAGCACCGCGATGAGGCGAAGGCGAGGGCTCATCTGAGAATCTTCGCAATCCCGAGGAGGGCGAGGGTGCCGATGATATAGGTCGAAACGCCGAAGGTCTCGTGCAGCAGGCCCTGTGCGACTTCGTCACCCCAAGCGGGAACCGCGATGACCGTGACCATCACCCTCACTGCGTTGGCTGCCATGGCCAGCGGGACGACCGAGAGCATGATCACGACGCGCCGCCAGAATCCATGGCTCAGCAGATAAGCGACGATGGCGGAGAGTGGGATCAGCGTGATGATGGACGTGAGACCGCTACACGCATCTGCGACGAAGAGCGTGTGTCCGGGAATCATCAACTGGTTCCCTGCTGCCGCAACGGGATAGTCGAAGTAATGAAGCGTTCCCACCGAGATCTCGGTCACGGCAAACTTCAAGTTGAGCAGCGCAGTGTTTATCACGACGCCGGGCGGTGGGACCATGAAGATCAGAAACCCGATCGGGAGCGCTGTCACACGCAGCAGTTCTCGCCCTCCGATGGCATAGCACGCCGCGAGCAAGACCAGCGGCACGCCGAGCCCGGCAGGAAAGATGGCATCGCCGATCACGGACAGAACCTCAAAGCTGGCGGCACCGAGCACAGCCCAGGCGCCAAACCGGCCTGGGACCCCTTCGCGGAATGCCCTCAGGAGCTCCCGTCTTTGCCGATAGAGCAGAAAGACGGCAATCATCGGGATCAGATAGCCGTGGCTGAAGAACTCCGAGCGCTCCCATATGGGGGAGAGCAGAAGCAGGCCGGGAACGAGCAGTCCGGCCGCAACAAGCAGGCAGAGAACACGCAGCAGTGTTGCGGGCGGCGGTGCGCCTGCACCTGGTGGTGTTTCAAGGCCCCCAGCTCCCCCAAGGGAGGCGGCGCTTTCTGCTCCGGTAGTGGACTCCACTTCTCCAGACTTTACAGATCTTCTCCCGAGTCTACACCACCGTGACCGGCCATCGGGGCCAGACGATCGCAGGAGCCCGCTCTGGTATGATAGGGCCTCATTCTGCACTTATGGACCGCAATCTCATGAAGTTCCGTTCCACCGCGATAGTAGTCGGGGCCGTAGCATGGCTCGCCTCGGGGTGTTTTTCCTCTCCAGCTACCGTGACCAATCCAGACGCCTCCTTCCAGACGGCCGAGTACCGGGTCGCTCCCGCGGACGTACTCGCTGTGGTCCTGCTGCCGGAACCCGGAGAGGTGAGCCTCAGGGTTCGGCCGGATGGCCGGATCTCGCTCGACCTGGTGGGAGAGATCCAGGTACGGGGAAAGACGATTCCCGAGATCGAGCGGGCGATCAAGGAGTCTGCCAAGGATCTGGTGGTGTATCCGCAGGTGAGTGTTTCGCTCGAGGAATCGAACAGTCGCAGATTTCACATCGTAGGCGAGGTACTGCGTCCCGGCTCCTATGAACTGATCGCCGACATGCGGGTGCTCGACGCGCTTTTCATCGCGGAGGGCCCCACCTTCCTCGCTGCCCAGAGCCAGTCGAACCTGGTCCGGCCCGGGGTCGGAGTCTTCGAGGTGAACTTTCGGGAGATCTCGGAATACGGGATCGCCGAGACCAACTACGCGCTTCAGCCTGGCGACGTGGTGAACGTGCCCCCGAACTGGTTCGGAAAGGCCGGTTACGTAGTGCGCACCGCGCTGTTCCCAATCTCGTCGATACTGGATTACACCCTCCGAGTTCTCACTGTGGAAGCGATCTTCAGTCGTGATTAGTGAGTGCGACAAGGGAGTTTCGAGCGACGGAGGCATGGGGTCGCTTTCTGGCTGCGGCTTCGTCCTTGCAATCGGCGCGGAGTAGGAATGGCACCCAAGATGGAAATAGTTCCGGGCTTGCCGGTGGGGTGCTATCCGGGTGGCAGCCAGCAGTGGGCCCGCTAGAGAGGACCGAGGCTCGGGGCGAGTGCGCGGCCCGAGGGGTGCCCGGATCGAGGGTTGCGACGAAGGCACCGACAACGCCACCGGTGAGGAGGTGAACCTCTCCGGACGCGGACGGGGCCGCGTTGGAAGGTGCGACCGACTCTCGGCTGTGCAACCGCACTCGCTTCCCTGGCTCCGCCGGGGCTGCAAATGACCTTTCGCCAGGCGCGGGTGCTGTTCCAGGTCCGGGCTGCGGCCGGCGACGGTCTGCTGGGCGTTGCCGCCTGCATCGCGGCGCTCGAGATTCACTCGAGCGTCCTGTTTCGTGTGATCTCGGGCCCGGCTCCGGAACCGTTTAGCATAGGCGGCAACATTCTGTGCGTCGTGGCCTTCTTCATTTGCCCCATGGCCGTATTCTGCGTGAAGGGGTACGACTTCCATATCGCTCGCGGCAACGTGAAGCTGTTTCTGCTGGGCCTGGGGGGTGCTGCGATCGCGGCGGTTGCGATCGTGCTGGTGGCATCGCTCGTGAGCCAGCGCCTGGTACCCGGGTTCTTCGGAACGATCTTTGTCGCCTTCTACGCTGCGCTCTGGTTTGCCGGCAGGGTCATGTACTGGCAGCCGCGCTCTCCGCTGGAGGCTTGGCCCGAGGAGTTCCAGAATGTCGTGATTCTGGGTTCCGGGCGCCGGGCTCGCGGACTCGCCGCGGACCTGGGGTCGAGCCGTGGCGAGCGTGGCTGCAAGCTCCTCGGGTTTCTCGACGATGAGCCGCTGCCCGAGGATCGTCGTGAACTCGGTGAATTGCTGCTCGGTCCGCTCAAGAACCTGGACACCATCGCGTCGCATCAGGTCGTTGACCAGGTGATCTTCGCGCTGCCGCGCCGCTACCTCGCGGCAAGGTCGACGTTGCAAGCGCTCGAGGTATGCGAGGCGATTGGGATCGACTTCACCGTTGCCGGGGACTTCTTCGATACGCGGCTCGCGCGGCCACTGCTCGATGAACTGCTCGGGGTTCCCGCCGTGACCTTTACGACCCGTCACCACCACCCCAGTTGGGCCCTTACCGTCAAGCGTGGGGTCGACATCCTGGGCGCGCTCGCCGCGCTGGCGGTTTCGGTTCCGCTCTGGCCACTCGTTGCACTCGCGATCAAGCTCGATTCGAAAGGACCCGTCTTCTTCATTCAGAATCGGGTGGGGCTTCGCGGGCGCGAGTTCAGGTTCCAGAAGTTTAGAACCATGTACAGCGACGCTGAAGAGCGTCGCGAGGAACTCGGGAGTCAAAACGAGATGACCGGCCCGGTGTTCAAGATGAAGCAGGACCCGCGGGTGACCCGGGTCGGCCGGATACTGCGCAGGCTCTCGATCGACGAGATGCCCCAGTTCCTGCATGTCCTGTTTGGACAGATGAGCCTGGTCGGACCCCGGCCACCAATCCCGAGCGAGGTCGGTTTCTACGAGGTCCGCCAGCGCCGTCGTCTGAGCATGCGCCCGGGGCTCACCTGCCTGTGGCAGGTCCAGGGTCGCAGCGAGGTTCAGTTCGAGGAGTGGGTGCGGCTCGACCTCGAGTACATCGATCGCTGGTCGCTTTGGCTCGACGCAAAGATCCTGCTTCGAACGCTGCCGGCCGTGCTGGGTGGGCGCGGCGCATCGTAGCAGCCAATTCGGGAAGACCTGCCCGGGGAAACGGGTTCCGCGAGAGACTCAGGAGGGGTCGTGTCTGACTTTCAAGCATTCATGGAGGACTACTACCGGCGTTTCGGTGAGGCGATCGAGGCCTTCGACCGCGCATCGCTTGAGGGTGTGCTCGGGGTCTTCGATCAGGTCCGCGAGCGCGGTGGAACGCTCTGGGTGGCCGGGAACGGCGGCAGTGCCGCGATCGCAAACCACACGATCTGCGATGCCACCAAGCTGACGCACGCGGCGGGCGCCCGGTCCTTTCGGACGCAGTCCCTGGCCGCAAACGTCCCAATGCTCACCGCGCTCGGGAACGACCTCTCCTACGAGCAGGTGTTTCGGCAGCAACTCGTTTACTACCTCGGCCCGGACGACGCGGTGCTCTTGATCAGCTCGAGCGGAAACTCGCCGAACGTGGTCGAGGCCTGCCGTTATGCCCGGGAGCGCGGCGTCCCGACGGTTGCTTTCGTTGGATTTGGCGGCGGAGAACTACGCCGACTTGCCGATCACGTCGTGTGGATCCCCGTAGAAAACTACGGAATGTCCGAGGATCTGCACCAGAGCGTGATGCACTGCATCACCCAGTACATGGCAAGCCGGAATCAGTCGCCGTAGCCGTTCGGGTGGCTCTGGTGCCAGCGCCAGGCCGTTGCGATCATCGCGTCGAGTTCGGCGCAGGCGGGTTCCCAGGCCAGGTCGCTGCGCAGACGGTCCGGACACGCCACCAGCCGAGCCACGTCGCCGGGTCGGCGCGGAGCGATCTCGAATGGCACCGGGCGCCCCGTCACGCGTTCGACGGATCGGACCACTTCGAGCACCGAGTAGCCCCGGCCTGTTCCGACGTTGTAGACGCGTCCACGCCCGGGTTCGCAGGTCAGCAGGGTTGCTTCGTGGGCGGCTGCCAGGTCGTCGACGTGCACGTAGTCCCGGACGCAGCTCCCGTCAGGGGTTGCCCAATCGTCACCGAACACGCGGAAGTTCTCGACGCCCCCGAAGCCGGCTCGCAGCAGCAGCGGGATCAGGTGTGACTCGGGGCTGTGATCCTCTCCGTGCGCGCCGTCCGGGCTCGCTCCGCAGGCGTTGAAGTAGCGCAGGGCGGCAAAGCCGAGTCCATACGCGTGAGCGAAGTCGTGCGCGATCCTCTCCATCGTGAGCTTGGTCGCTCCATATGGGCTCTGGGGATCACTGGGCATGTCTTCGTGCAACATCTCGCTGTCCGAGGGGCCGTAGGTGGCGGCGGAACTCGAAAAAATGAATCGGTGTATACCGGCTGCGATCATTTCGTCGAGCAGCGTCAGGGTATTCGTGACGTTGTTTCTCCAGTACAGGCTGGGCTGCTCTACCGACTCTTCGACCTTGACCGAGGCCGCGAAGTGAATCACTGCCTCCGGGCGAGTGTCCGCCAGAACGCTTCGAACTTCTTCGGCATTTCCGATGTCGCCAACGACCAACGGGCCGAAGTCCACCGCAGCGCGATGCCCGCTCGAGAGATCGTCCAGAACCGTGACCTCGTGACCTTCCTTGTGCAGCCAGCGGGCAGTGAATCCCCCGACGTAGCCGGCCCCGCCTGTGACCAGGACCCTCATGGCGCCCCGTGTCGGAGCCGGGTGTCTGTCGGCGACCCGGGATCCGGCTGCGGGTGGTCGAGGGTGAAGTGCAATCCCCGACTCTCCCTTCTTGCCAGAGCGCTGTGGACGATCAGCCAGGCAACGTCGGCCAGGTTTCTGAGTTCCACGAGATCCGGGGTCAGCCTGTAGGCCCAGTAGTACTGCTTGATCTCGGTGCGGAGAAGATCGACCCGACGTCGTGCGCGCTGCAGGCGCTTGTCGCTGCGAACGATCCCGACGTAGTTCCACATGAAGTGGCGGATTTCGTCCCAGTGCGCATTCACCAGGATGGCCTCTGCCGGATCTACCGCGTCTCCGGTGTCCCACTCCGGAATCGAGGGCCCCGGGCGCTCTTCCCGGCGGAGTTCCTCCAAACGTTCCAGTGCGTGCTCCGCGGCCGCCTCGGCGAATACGATGCCCTCGAGCAGCGAGTTCGAGGCGAGTCGGTTGGCGCCGTGGAGTCCGGTGGAGGCTACTTCTCCGGCGGCGAACAGATTGCAGATCTCCGTTTCCCCGTGAAGGTCGGTCTGCACGCCGCCGCAGCAATAGTGCGCGGCGGGTACGACGGGAACCGGTTCCTTGCAGATGTCGATCCTGTAGTCGAGGAGACGTCGGGAGATGTTCGGAAAGCGTTGTCTCAGGAAACCCGGGTCCATCGCGGTGCAATCGAGGAATACACAGTCGTCTCCGGACTGTTTGAGTTCCGAGTCGATGGCACGCGCGACGACGTCGCGCGGCGCGAGATCAGCCTGCTCGTGGTATTGCGCCATGAAGGCCCGGCCCGAGCGGGCGCGCAGGATGCCTCCTTCGCCCCGAATTGCCTCGCTGATCAGGAACGAGCGTGCCTCGGGGTGATACAGGCAGGTCGGATGGAACTGGATGAATTCCATGTTCGAGATCGCGGAACCCGCCCGGTAGGCCATCGCGATGCCGTCTCCCGAGGCGATTTCGGGATTCGTCGTGTAGAGATAGACCTTCCCGCACCCCCCGGTGCCGAGGAACACGATCGGCGCCCGGAACGCTTCGACCGCGCCCGAGGTCGAGTCGAGCACGTAGGCTCCGCGGATGCGCCGGGGGCCAACTTCCCCGAGTTTGCTCGACGTGACCAGATCGACGGCCAGGCTGTGAGGGAAGATCTGGATGTTGGGATGAGCCCGGACGGCCGCGACCAGGGCCCCCTCGATTTCGCGACCTGTAAAGTCTGCGGCGTGGAGCACGCGCCGCTTCGAATGACCGCCCTCACGGCCGAGGTCGAAGCCACCACCGCTCGCGGGATCAAAGCGGACCCCGAGTTCGACGAGCCTCCGGACCGCGGCCGGTCCCCGCTCGACGGCGAAGCGGACCGCCTCCTCGTTGCACAGGCCCTGGCCTGCGCGCAGCGTATCCTGGATATGCGCTTCGAAGGAATCGTCGGTCGCGACGACGGCGGCGATTCCGCCCTGGGCGTAGTTGGTGGCGGACTCGGTGCTCGCCTTCTTGGTGACCAGCGAGACCTGACCGTGCTGCGCTGCCCGGAGCGCGAAGCTGAGCCCGGCGATGCCGCTCCCCAAGACGAGAAAGTCCTGTTGGTACGCCACGATTCCCGGATTCTATCCACACCCGGGGCGGCCACCAAGTGGGAGGCGGGTTGGGGATCGGCTGGGCCCGGGGCGCCGCAGGGCGCCCTCAAGCCGCGCGTGGCTGTCCCGGGGCCCTGGGCGGGATTCAAGTCCAGCGCGCCGAGCAGTCGATAACGGTGTGGGGGGAGTCCAAATGCGTCATTTCGGCTCTATCCGCGGGCTTGTCCCGGGGTTTTTGCTGGTGGGGATGTTGGCGGTGCCGCTCGCGGCGGTCGCCGGGGTTTGGGAGTACACCGATGCCCAGGGCACCGTGCACTTCTCCGACAGCCCGCGGCACGAGGGGTTCCGTGAACGGGCCCCGGAGCCGACGCTGGACGCGCGGGGTCGCGAGCGCCGTCCCGGGGGCTTTCGCCGAGGCGTCGCAGCTTGGGATAGCTTCATCGTGGGTGCGGGACGGCGCCACGGGATCTCTCCAGCGCTGCTCAAGGCCGTGATCCACGCCGAGTCGGGATTCGACGTTCGGGCGGTCTCACACAAGGGAGCCCAGGGCCTGATGCAGCTGATGCCGCCCACCGCGGCCTCTCTCGGGGTGGACGATCCGTTCAACCCATGGCAGAACATCGATGGAGGGACGCGGCATCTTGCTCGGCTGGTCCGCACCCACCGAGGGGACCTGTCGCTCGCACTCGCAGCGTACAATGCGGGCTCCGAGGCGGTGCGTCGCCATCGGGGAATTCCTCCATACAGCGAGACCCGAAACTACGTGCGGAAGGTCCTGGAGTTTTACCGGCACTATCATGGGGATTTCGACTGAGACCACGCCACGCGTGAGGGGCCGGCTTCCGCGAGAGCGGTTCTGGACGATTCCGAACACCATCACGCTCGGGCGGATCGCGGTCGTTCCCCTGCTGCTGCTGCTACCTCTCTTTCCCGGCCGGGGAGCGAGCCTGGTCTTCGGATTCGGGTACCTTGCGGCCTCGCTCAGCGACCTCCTCGACGGCTATCTGGCCCGGCGTGACGGTACCGTGACCCGCATCGGGAAGCTGCTCGATCCGCTCGCGGACAAGCTCCTGGTGATGACCGCGTTCGTGATGCTGGTTGCGGTGGACCGTGTACCGCTTTGGGCTTTGCCGTTCGTGGTTGCGATCCTGGCCCGCGAGATCGCGGTGACGGGTTTACGCGCGATGGCGTCGGCCGAAGGCGTGGTCCTCGGGGCCTCCTCGATGGGCAAGTGGAAGGCCGGCTTTCAGACGGCTGCCGTGACGGCGCTGCTGATCCACTTTCCGCTGTTCATTCTGCCCTGCTATGAGCTTGGACTGTTGCTGCTCCTGATTGCGACCGGCCTTACGCTCTGGTCCGGCTACGACTACCTCGTCGCGCATCTCGGCGCGGACACGGACGCTGAAGCATGACGCGGCTCGGGGAGCTTGCAGAGCGGATCGAGTCCCGGCAGGCCGAGATCGGTGTGGTCGGGCTCGGCTACGTGGGCCTGCCGCTCGCGGTGGCTTTCGCGGACGCCGGGTTCCGGGTTCTCGGCGTCGACCTCGACGCAGACCGCGTCGACCATGTGAATGCGGGCCGCTCCTACCTGGACGACGTTCCAGAGGCCGAGGTCGCGCGGCTCGTTTCGGCGGGGAATCTCGCTGCCACCACGAGCATGCGGGAAATGGGGAGGCTCGATTGCATCCAGGTGTGCGTGCCCACCCCGCTCACGAGAACCAAGGACCCCGACGTCTCGCACATCGTGTCTGTGCTCGAGGCGATCCGGCGGACGCTGCGATCGGGGCAACTGGTCGTGCTCGGAAGCACCACCTACCCGGGCACGACCAGCGAACTGTTCCGCCCGATGCTCGAGGAGTCGGGCCTCCAGGTGGGTGATGATTTTGCACTCGCCTTCGCGCCCGAGCGGATCGACCCCGGAAACCATCGCTACCTGTTGAGACAGATCCCGAAGGTTGTGGGCGGCGATACGGAACTCTGCACGAAGCTCGCCGAGCGCCTCTACCTAGCCGTCTTTGACGAGGTCGTCACCGTTTCGTGCTCACGAACCGCCGAGATGGTGAAGTTGCTCGAGAACACCTTTCGCATGATCAACATCGGGCTCGCGAACGAGATTGCCGTGATCTGCGAACGGCTCGGAATCGACGTCTGGGAGGTGACCGATGCCGCGGCGACCAAGCCCTACGGCTTCATGAAGTTCGAGCCGGGACCGGGTCTCGGAGGTCACTGCATCCCGGTCGATCCGAACTACCTCGCATGGAAGCTGCGCAGCCTGAACTACACCGCGCGCTTCATCGAATTGGCGAGCGAAATCAACACGAGCATGCCGGAGTGGGCGTGCGACCGGATCGCGAAGATTCTCAACCGGGACCGCCTGGCCGTGAACGGCTCGCGCATCCTGGTGCTCGGCGTGGCCTACAAGGCCGACGTGGCCGATACCCGGGAGTCTCCGGCGCTCGAGATTCTCGAGCGACTGCGCGAGTTACAGGCCGACGTCCGGTACCACGACCCGCTGCTGGCCGAGGTCTCGACCGAAAACGCGAACTGGAAATCGGTGCCCCTCAGCGACGAGGAACTCCAGAGCGCGGACTTGGTGGTGATCACGGCCGCTCACCGCGCGGTCGACTACGAGCGCGTGGCGCGTCTGGCTAAACGTGTCTTCGATACGCGCAATGCGACCCGCGACCTAAAGGACGCACCCAACGTCGAGAAGCTCTGACCCCGCGGATGGGCCTTGACGAGGTCGCGGCCCGCGGCGATAAAGAAGACACGCACGAGTAGCTCAGTTGGTAGAGCCCCACGTTGCCAACGTGGCTGTCGCCGGTTCGAGTCCGGTCTCGTGCTCCAGCCCCGCCGCCCGGGCTAGGCCAAGGAAGAGAGCAGGGGACGCACCTCGGCCGCGAAACGCTGCAACTGCTGGTCGCGCTCCTCGAAGGGGCCGACCAGGTCGAGCACGACGTGGCGAAGACCGGCCCTCCAGAATGCGGCGATCCGCTCCGCGACGTCTTCGGGCCGTCCGAGGGCCGCATAGCGCGCTGCGGGGCGCCGAAAGTCCATCGAGTAGCGCTGGCTCAGATGTGCACTCGCGACCTCGAGAGCTCTCTCCTGGTCGGAATCGATGCGAGTGAAGAGCAGATGCCCGGTCCCGAAGGCTTTGATCTCACGCCCGGCCGCGGCCGCCCCTTTGGCAATGGTCTCGAGTCCGCGCCGGTAGGCCTCCGGCGTCACCACGTACGAGATCCAGCCATCTGCCACACGTCCCGCCCGCTGGAGCGCCGCGTTCGCGCGGCCCCCGCACCAGATCCGGGGTCCTCCGGGTTGCACCGGACGCGGGAGCAGTCGAATCGGCGGGAAGGGATAAGCCGGTCCCGGCCCCTCGGTCTCCTCCCCGCTGAGCAACTGCCGGAGGAGTGGGACCGCTTCCTCGAGCCGCGCGCCGCGTTCGCGAACCGGGACACCGCACGCCGCGAACTCGTCCGGAAACTCGCCGCCCACGCCGACACCGAAGATGAAGCGGCCCCCGGTGAGGTGGTCCAGGGTTGCAACCTGCTTTGCGACCGGCGTCGGGTGCCGCAGCGGAAGCAGGTAGACGGACGTTCCGAAGCGGAGACGCTCACTGAAGGCGGCTGCCTGAGCCAACTGGAGCAGTGGGTCGAGGATCGGAACCGGAAACGCGATGTGGTCGCCCACCCAGAGCGAGTCAAAGCCGAGGCGCTCGGCGCCTTCGACCGTCGCGCGCGTGTCGGCCCGGCCCCCCATGCTCGTGATCAAGCCGAACTCGAGCCTGCGCTGAATCGGCAGCGGGGCCGAGGACACGGGCCTAGCCTCCGATCTCGTACATCTCTACCTTGCGCCGCTCCGGCGTTGTGCTTGCGCGCGAAGCGGCCGTCCCCCGCTGCTCCGAGTACGCGTCATTGCGCTGGTTCCAGACCGACCGAATCAGCTCCCGGAGTTCGAAGTCGCTCGCACCGCCCCGGAGCGCGCCCTTCAAGTCGCGCCCGCTGGTCGCGAACAGGCAGGTGACGAGCCTGCCATCGGGCGTGAGCCGCGCCCGGGTGCAGTCGCCGCAAAAGGGCTGGGTCACAGATGCGATGATCCCGATCTCGCCCGAGCCGTCGCGGTAGCGGTAGCGCCTGGCGACCTCGCCCGGGTATGCGGGACCGACGGGCTCGAGCGCTGCCTCCTGGGAGATGCGGTCCAGGATCTCAGTCGCTGCGACCACTTCGGACGACTCCCAGCGGTTGAGGGTCCCTACGTCCATGTATTCGATGAAGCGCACGATGTGGCCCGTGCCGCGGAACCGGCGAGCGAGTTCGATGAAGCTCTCGTCGTTGCGGCCGCGCTGGACGACGCAGTTGATCTTGATGGGCGTCAGTCCGGCCCGGTCTGCCGCCTCGATTCCGGCCAGCACCCGCTCGGGCCCGACACTGCGGCCGGCCATGCGGCGAAAGATCTCGGGGTCGAGACTGTCGAGGCTGACCGTCACGCGCCCGAGGCCGGCATCGCGGAGTGGCCGTGCCTGTTCCGCGAGCAGTTGGCCGTTCGAGGTGAGTGCGATATCCCGGATTCCCTCGATCGCGGCGAGCTTCTTGATCAGCACTGGAAGTTCGGCACGGAGCAGGGGCTCTCCGCCCGTGATCCTGAGCTTTGAGGTGCCCAGGCCGGCAAAGATCTTCGCGAGTCGCTCGATCTCTTCGAAGCTCAGGACCGCGCTTCGGGGCAGAAACGTGTACTTCTCGCCGTAAATCTCGGCCGGCATGCAGTACGGGCAGCGGAAATTGCATCGGTCGGTCACGGAGATGCGCAGGTCGCGCAGTTGGCGGCCGTGCCGGTCCGCAGGGAAGCTCTGCGTGGCCTCAGGTGTGGGGGGGTGGCCGGGCAAGGCGGGGTTCAGACGCCGAAGCTCTCGCCGCAGCCGCAGGTAGATTTGGCGTTCGGGTTCTCGATCCGGAACCCGGAGCCATTCAGGTCGTCGACGTAGTCTACCGTCGAGCCGGCCAGGTAGATGGCGCTCTTGGCGTCGATCAGCAGGCGAACGCCGTGCATCTGCTGGTCGTGATCCATGTCGTCCTCCGCGCCGTCGAACGAGAGTTGGTACTGGAGCCCGCTGCAGCCGCCCCCGATGACCTTGATCCTCAGGGCGGCTTCCGCACCTCCGTCACGCTCGCGCAGTTCTCGTACCTTGCTCGCGGCGGGCTCGGTCAGGATGACGACGCTCATGGGCGGGATCCTTCTTCTTCCGCATGGATGATCGGCTGAAAGCCGAATCTGGTAAACCCTATCTAATCGATACTTCGAAGTCCAGATTCTGGACTTCCCTTGAGAACCCGGGCTTTGCGGGGCCGGGCTCAGGCCGGCGGCGCACTCCGGCCCGGCCCGCCCGAGACCTCGGGAGCACCCAGCCGATCCAGTGCGGACTCTGCCTCCTGAACGATCTGGCGGACGATCTCGCCGGCTGGAAGTACCTCGTGGATCAGGGCGGACGACTGGCCGGCGGCGAGTGCGCCGGTCTCGGTTTTGCCCTCGAAGCGGCCGGTCTGGTACGGGTCCTCTCCCAGCCATTCGGAGACGACCCCGAACTGGCGAGGGAAGCGCTGGATCCTTGCCTGGAGTTCCGGCGCTTCCCAGGCTTCCGTGGTCTGATTCTTGATCACCCGGCAGGGCTTGCCACTAAAGCACCGCGTCCGGGTCGTGCCTTCGTCGTCGATCTCGACGATGCGTTGCTTGTAGGCCGCGTGGCCGTCCGCCTCTTCGCTCGCCACGAAGCGTGTTCCCATCCAGACGCCGACGGCCCCCATGGCGAGTGCAGCGGCCAGGCCGCGGCCGTCGGCGATGCCGCCAGCCGCCATGACCGGGACGTCGACCGCGTCGATCACAGCCGGCAGCAGCGCGAGCGTGCCGACCCGGCCGGTGTGGCCGCCACCGTCGTAGCCCTGGGCGATGATCACGTCGACGCCGCTCTGTGCGACCCGCACTGCGTTGTGGGTATTTCCGACGAGCGACATCACGCGCATGGACTGTTCATGGGCCAGGGGAACGATCGGCCCGGGATCACCCAGGCCGCTGATCAGCACGGGCACCTGTTCCTCGAATATCACGTCGATGTGGCCTTCGACCTCGCGCGTGAAGCGAACCTCGGCCTCCCCCTGCTGAGGCCTGCCGATCGTGGCGAACAGGATGTCGACCCCGAAGGGCCGGTCGGTCCGATCCCGGACCTTGCGGATCTCCTCGCGGAGCCGCTTGGGCGAGAGCGAGGCGGCCCCGATCACGCCTAGAGCGCCGGCTTCCGATACAGCCGCGCAGAGTTCTCCGCGCGCCACATAGCCCATGCCCGCCTGGGCGATCGGTACCTCGATGCCGAGCAGATCACAGAGTGGAGTTCGGAGCGCCGGGTGCATGGGGACTCCTTTCCCCGACCGGGTCGGGTCGGAGGCTGAATTTCTTGGTCAGCTTGCGGCCGGGGACGGGACCCCATCCGGGGGCCAGGCCTCGACGCCGTCCTCGAGTGGAATCTCGAGGCTCTCGAGCAACTGCGAGAAGAGTCGCCAGTTTCCGATACAGGCGATCAACTCGAGGCGTTCCTTCCTGTCTGAGAGGTGTTTCTCGAGCGCGGACCAGGTCTCGGCGCGAATCCTCCCGAGTTCGAGGGTGTCGTCGGTGGCCGCGAGGACGGCGCGCTCCGCGTCGCCGAGATCGCGCGCGTTCTTCCAGTCTCGAACCGACAGCAGGTCCGGCTCGCTCACCCCGAGTTGCACTGCGACGCGCCAGTGCTGGGTCCACTCGTAGCAGGAGCCCGTGACCCAGGCGATCCGCATGATCACGAGTTCGCGCAGCCTGGCGTCGAAACTCCCGCGGAAGAGCAGGGTCGTGAGCAGTCCAGTAATGGCTTTCGAGAGTTCGGGATGGTGAAGCAAGACCCGGAACACCGAGAGTTCTGCAAACGCTTCCGGGATCGAAGCTTCCGCGGCCGCGGCCTTGGATGCGTCGATGTCGAGCATTTCGATCCTGGGCCCTTTGCTGTGGCTCATCGTTTCATCCTCGTCGAAAAGGTTCTGAGTGCCTCGCCGACCTCGTCGGGAGACTCGACGTGGCTCCAGTGTCCCACACCCGGGAGGACCCGGAGCGTGGAGTCGGGCAGCGCGTCGGCGATCAGCGATGACGCCTTTGGGCCCATCGGATCCTGCTCTCCAACGACCAGAAGCACCGGACAGTCGATGCGCCGAAGCTCGGGGGTGAGCGGGTCGTCCCACAGGCTTCGCAGGGTTCGGGTGAGGTGCGCGATTCCGGCCGCATCCCCGCGAACCTCGCGCGACGAACGCGAGCCGAAAACCTTGCGTGCGAGCCCGGGCAGCCCCTGGGTTTCCCCGGCGTGCGCGATCTCTTCGTACCAGCCCGCGACCCGCTCGCTGCACTGGCTCGCGGTGCCGAGCAGGACCAGGGCTTCCACCCGTTCCGGAGCGGAGAGCGCGGTCGTCATCGCGACGATCCCGCCCATCGAGTGCCCGACCAGGACCGCGCGTTGGATCTCGAGTGCGTCGAGGAGTCCGATCACGTCGGCCGCCAGTTCTTCCCGACGATATGGACCGGGGGGCGCGTCGGATTCGCCGTGGGCGCGCTGGTCTACCAGGACCAGGCGGCCATGCGCAGCCAGTTCCGGTTCCAGTCGGCTCCAGACCTCGAGGGTGTCGAGCAGACCGTGAAGACACAGGTAGCAGCGCGGACCCTGGCCGAGGTCTCGCACGCGCAACCGGTGGCCGCCGACGTCGACGAGACGTGCTTCAGTCATCGGCCTCGGCACGGCGGTCGCATCAGATCCCGTCCGCATGCTCATGTCCACGGACAAGCCGGTAGCGGTGCGGGGCGTGCAGTCCCGACGCTTCGAGGTAGCGGCAGTCGGCGCCCGCGTAGTGCGCCGAGATCGCACGGCGAAATCCCGTAGAACGGTTGCGCCCCGAGCCGTGAAGCAGTAGCGGATGGAAGAACACGGTATCGCCGGCCTCCATCTCCAGGTGGACGCGTTCCGTCGAAGGCTCTCCCTTGGCTCCGAAGTAGCCGAAGTTCAGGTGCTCCCAGCTAGGGTTCTCGTGCTCGAGCAGCCCCGCCCGGTGGCTCCCCGGCACGACGGTCAGGCACCCGTTCTCGCGCGTACAGGGTTCGAGCGCGGTCCAAGTCGCCACGATCCGGGCGGCCGGCCGAAACGGGAAGTAGAGCAGGTCCTGGTGGAGTGGATGACGACCGTCTACATCCGGCGGCTTGTTGATCAGCATGGTGTGGATCGACTTGATGTCCGGGCCCGTGAACGACTCCACCCTGTCGAGCAATTGCGGATTGCAGACGTAGCCTTCGTAGAGTACCGGGTCGTTCTGAAAGTCCTGGATCTTGGCGACGCCGTGCTCGCGGCTCGCCGGAACGACGGCGCCCTTCGCCACCATCACGTCCTTCATCACGAGCATTCCTTCGGGCACTGCTGCGCGGCCGCTCGCGATGTCGAGGAAGCGTCGTGTCCATGGCTCGAATTCGCTGCGGTCGAAGAGCCCCGGGACCAGGACGTAGCCATGTTCGTCGTAGTGCGCGCGCTCAGCTGGTTGCATGGGCAGGCCCGGCGCGCTGCTTCGAACAGCGCGGGACCCTTAGCGTATGCGCCTGCGAAATCTGGCGTCAAGCCCGAGCGATCGCGTTGCTGCTAGACTGCCCTGCGGTGACGTCCGGCGACGCCAGTCCGACCGGCGTTGGGGGGGATCTGTGGATTGGATCTATTTCGTTGCCGGCCTGGCAGTCCTCGAGTACCTGGTGTTCGGGGGCCTGACCGGGCGTGCTCGCGCGCGCTACGACGTCTCGGCGCCTGCGACCACGGGCCATCCCGTTTTCGAGCGCTATTTCCGCGTACAGCAGAATACCGGCGAGCAGTTGCTGGTCTTCCTTCCGTCCCTCTGGCTCTTCGGTCACTTCGTGAACCCCCTCGTGGGTGCGGGGCTCGGGGTGGTCTTCCTGGTCGGCCGAGTGATCTACCTGCGTGGCTACGTCTCGGACCCTGAAAAGCGCGGACCGGGTTTCCTGATCGGATTCCTGGCCAGTACGCTGCTGGCACTCGGCGGGGTGATTGGCGCTGGCCGGGCGCTCTTCTAGTCCGCGTTCTGCGAAGCGATCTCGGATTCGCGTGCGATGTCACGCTTGAGTTCCGCCGGGAGTGCGAAGGCGACCGACTCTCTGACGATCGATGCGTCCTCGACGCGCGTGCAGCCGAACTCTCGGAGTCTCTCCAGTACGCCCTGAACCAGGGTCTCGGGTGTGGATGCGCCGGCCGTGACGCCCACCACCCGCGCCCCGGCAAGCCAGGCCGGCCGGATCCCGTCGGCGTGTTCCACGAGTTCCGAGCGCGCGCCCGCGCTTCGGGCCACCTCGACCAGCCGATTGGAGTTGCTCGAGGTCGGAGCCCCCACTACCAGCACCAGGTCCGCCGTCGCTGCGATCGACTTGACCGCGTTCTGGCGGTTCTGGGTTGCGTAACAGATGTCGTCCTTGCCCGGAACTTGGATCTCCGGGAAGCGGCGCCGAAGCACGTCCAGGATCTCTCGGGTGTCATCGACGGACAGGGTCGTCTGTGTGAGCACGGCGAGTCCGCGCCCAGCGCCAGGGTCGCGTACCGAAAGCTGCTCGGCATCCTCGACCGTCTCTACCAACTGCATTCGGTCCGGAGCATGCCCGAGGGTTCCTTCCACCTCGACGTGCCCGCGATGCCCGATCAGCACGATTTGGAGGCCCTCCCGCGCAAAGCGCAGGGCCTCCATGTGGACCTTGGTCACGAGAGGGCAGGTGGCGTCGATGGTGCGCAAGCCGCGCGCTGCTGCCTCCTTGCGGATCTCTGGCGAGACGCCGTGGGCGCTGAAGATCACCAGGGCTTCGTCCGGCACCTCCGCGATTTCCGAGATGAAGAGGGCTCCCTTCTCGCGCAAGGTCTCCACGACGTGGCGGTTGTGGACGATCTCGTGGCGAACGTAGACCGGCGGGCCGTAGATCTCGAGTGCAAGTTCTACGATCTCGATCGCGCGGTCTACGCCGGCGCAGAAACCTCGTGGACCCGCCAGTAGAATGCGGGCGTCATCAGCCATCATCGCGGTTCAGGGTAGCCCTTTGGCGCCTTCCCGGGGTCTTTGCTCTCCGGTCACCCGGTAGAACCCACGGCCCTCCGGAGTGCTGGAATGTTGAGCAGCAGCGAGAGCCCCAGGTAGTAGCCCGGGCCGAACAGACTGAGCCAGAGCCACGCGGGGTTCGGGTCTGGCCGGACGCCGAGCCACGAGAACCACAGCAGCCAGATTCCAAGCACCACCAGGCTCAGGGGACGTGCGACGCGGGTGCGGCTCGGGTAGATGTAACGCAGCGGAACGAAGACGGCGACCGAGAGCCCGAGCGTAATCCCAAGCCCCGTCGCAGGTCCGATCTCCAGCAGGTAGAGGTAGATCACGAGCACGTTCCAGTAGGACGGAAACCCGGTGAAAAAGTGGTCGTCGGTCTTCGAGTCGTCGCGGCTGAATCCGTAGCAGGAGGCAAGCACCGGAGCCGCCGTCCAGGCCGGGTGCGGGAGTAGGTTCGCTTCGATCAGGAAGCAGGCCGGCACCAGCACGTAGGTGAAGAAGTCGACGATGTCATCGAGTCGCCGCCCGTCGAACCACGGGATCCGGCCGCGGACGTCCGCCGCTCGGGCGAAGGCGCCATCCGTGGAATCGATCAGCAGCGTGAGCAGCATCAGGTAGATGGCGAGTCGGTATTCGTGCTGGAAGATCGAGTAGATCGCCCAGGTTCCGAAGACCGCGCTCGAGGCGGTGTAGAGGTGTACGCACCATGCGCCGAGGGTTCTCAACGAATCTTTCCTTCCGGCCCTAGGATACCGGAGTCGCTATAGTGACGGGAATGAGACAGCGGCACGAGATCCTCCGCCAGGGGGGAGACACCTTCTTCGCCACCCGCATCGATCGAGTGGTCAACTGGGGTCGCAAGTATTCGTTCTTCAACTATCCGTTCGTGACCGCGTGTTGCGGCATGGAGTTTATGTCCGTGGCTGGCCCTCGTTACGACATCGATCGCTTCGGGGCGGCCCTGCCGCGCTTCTCGCCGCGCCAGGCCGATCTTCTGATGGTCGTGGGAACGATCAGCCACCGCCAGGCTCCGATCCTGAAGAAGGTGTACGACCAGATCGCCGAGCCCAAGTGGGTGGTTGCCTTCGGGGCCTGTACCTGCTCGGGTGGGCCCTACAACAACTACGCGACGGTTCAGGGGATCGACACCCTGATCCCGGTCGACCTCTACATCCCAGGCTGTCCTCCACGTCCGGAGGCCGTTCTGGATGGCCTCATCAAGCTTCAGGCGAAGGTACAGGGTGCTCCCGGCTGGAATACCCCACGCCACCGGGAGACCGACGAACTCTCTCTGCCCGTGATCGAGAAGCCGCTTGCATAAGCTCGGCTGAGCGGGGAGTCTGCCGCTTAAGGCGCCGGCAACTTCCCCCGAAAGAGAGTGGAGGGGCCGCGTTGCCCGGCCTTTCCCGAGGTCGGCGACTTGCGGCCCGGGCGCGGAGGGCTGCCAGGAACATGCCGATCCGAATCACGATGCCGCAGATGGGCGAGAGCGTGGTCGAGGGGACCATCGAGCGGTGGAACGTCCAGCCCGGCGACTTCGTCGAAAAGGACCAGACGGTATGTGAGATCACGACGGACAAGGTGGACGCCGAAATCCCGGCGCCCGAGTCCGGGGTCGTCCGCGAGCTGCTGTGGCAGGAAGGGGAGACGGTCGAAGTCGGGGCTGCGATCGCCCTGCTGGAGCCTGGCACGCGGGAGGCAGGACAGGGGCTCTCGCAGGCTGCTGCCCCGAAGCGAGTGGCCGCGGAACCCGCGCCGCCTCCGCGGGAGGCCGGCGCAGACTCCGGCCGGGCCAGCCCGCTCGCGCGCCGACTGGCCAGCGAGCACGGGGTCGATCTGGCCGAGATTCGGGCCGGCGGGGGCCGGGTGACGAAGCAGGACCTGCTCGAGCATCTGGCTGCGCCGGAGGCCGAGTCCTCGCGCGGCGCGGTCAGAGATCGTGCTGCTGGCGGCAGTGTGCCCGCCACGCTGGGTGACTTCCTGTCGCGAATGAAGCTCCCGGCCTACGCGCTGCGCGAGGGCGACAAGGAAGTGCCGTTCTCGCCGATCCGGCGCCGCATCGCCGAGCACATGGTGGTGAGCAAGATCGTCTCTCCGCACGTTGGAACCGTGGCCGAAATCGACCTCGGTCGGGTCCACACGCTACGGGAGCGTCACCGGGCCAGCTTCGAGAGCCAGCGGGGTCTCAAGCTCACCTTCCTTCCCTTCGTCCTTCAGGCTACGGTGCGCGCGCTTCGTGAATTCCCCCGCATGAATGCCAGTGTGGTCGGCCAGACCGTCGTGGAGCGAGACGGCATTCATCTCGGGGTTGCGGTCGAGACGGAGCGCGGACTACTGGTGCCCGTGGTGCGCGACGCCGACCGACTCTCGCTGGCGGGCCTCGCGGAGTCGGTCGCCGATCTGGCGAGGCGGGCTCGGGAGCGTGAAATCACCGCGGACGAACTGGCGGGAGGGAGCTTTACGA
>JAYZEO010000098.1:0-43978 GCA_036337215.1 Myxococcota bacterium
GCTCTTCGGCGCGCCGTAAGCCGCGCCTCCCGTTCGGAGGGCGCCAGCCGGCGCGTGTCGTCGGGCAGGGCCCGTGCGAGTTCCGAGAGCGGAAGCTGGCGGAGCACGGGGGTCGGGGCCGCGTCCGCGAGCAGGAAACGCGCCGCCAACGTGCCCCGCTCGTGGCCCGCCGCATCGAGCCAGTTCGGCACGCCCGGATCCTCGTGCGCGATCACGCCCCGGAAACCGCCATCGGAGTCGAGTTCGGCCTGATGCCCATTGAGCGACGACTGGCGGCTCGCAAAGTCGATCGCCTCCCAGTACCAGGTCGCCAGACTGATGCTCCAGTGGCGGCAGGCTGGCGGCGCGAATTCGACGATCACGGCTTCGCCCTCCGGACACCGAAAGTTCCCCATGCCGTAGGCCTGACCGCGCATCCCGGCGCGTTCGTCGCTGGCGGGCGTATGCATGATGTTGAGCGTGTTAGGCGGGAGTTCCAGCATCGACCGGCTCATCTGCTCCCAGAGCGCGCCGCCCTTCTCGAGCCAACTCAGAAGCCGTTCGAGACGGGCTCCGATCTCGTCCGCACGCAGCGACGGGGCCGACACCGGTGCGTCCAGGCGTTCGATCAGGAGATCTGCCGGTCGCTCACGCTCCCAGTCGTTGAAGTACTGGCGCACCAGCACGAACTCGGCCTCCGGAGCCAGCCGCAGCCAGTTGCGGGGCCTGGCTTCGCCGCCGAGGAACACCTCGAAGCGGCCGTCGGCCTCGACCTCGAGTTCCAGGCCGTTCAGCGAATCGATGGTCCCCCATTTCGAAATGTCGCCCAGCGCAAAGTGGCCGAAGTTGACCTGCAGATCGAGATGGTTCGCACTGCCGCGGCTTCCGAAGATCCGGTAGCAAGCATCGCCGCGCACGCCCGCCTGCAGGTAGAGACAGTCCGGGCAGTCCAGTCCCCAGGTCCGGCCCCGGTCGATCATGCGCATGAACTCGGGGTGCTCGGTGTCCGCCGCCTCCATACAGACCGCAATCCCGGAGGCGAGAAAGCGCAGCAGGTAGCGAAACCCCTCTGCCCGGTCCCGATCGCTACCGGGGACGCCCGCGCCCAGTACCAGCGCGCGCGCGTCTACGATCGACCGGCAGAGCGCGTCCCAGGCAGCGCCCTCGACCACGCCGCCTGCGTCAAATGGAGGTTTGCTCGACGCCACGGGGCCTCCTCAGGTTCGGGTGAGCGGACATTCTGACGGATCCGGGTCGACGTCGCGCGCGCCGCCAGGATACCCTCCACGCCGACCGGGGGCCCCGGGAAACCGGGGTCGCAAGGAGCGAGCGTGGAGCGTTTCATCGTCGGAACCGGACGTTGCGGGTCGACCCTGCTCTCGCGCATGCTCCACGAGAGCCCCGAGGCGGCCGGTATCTTCGAATTCTTCAACGGCCTCGACGCAACGCAGCGCTTCTCGGCAGACCCGCTCGACGGCCCCGCCCTGGCCGAGTTGATCGGAGGCGAACAGGCCTTCATCACGATGGTTCTGCGCCGCGGCTACGAGGTTCCCGAAGTCACCTATCCTTTCGACACGGGTGGACGCTTCTCGCGCAACGATGCGCTGCCCTGGATCCTGGTCTCGTGTTTGCCGCGCCTGAGCGACGACCCGGATGCGCTCTACCAGGACACGCTGGCCTTCGCGCGCAGTCGGCCGCGGCAACTGCTGGCAGATCACTATCGCGACCTCTTCGCGTTCTTCGCGGCCTCCACCGGCAAGGCCATCTGGATCGAAAAGTCCGGCTCCTCGATCGACTACATCCAGGACCTGCATGCGATGTTTCCCGAGGCGCGCTTTCTGCACCTGCACCGGGACGGGCGCGAGGCCGCGCTCTCGATGCGCGAGCACCACGCCTACCGGCTCGCGATCTCCCTGCTCTACAGTCTGGATCCGGCGCTCGAGGCCCGACCGGACGACAGCGGATCAGCCGCGGACCGCATCGATACACTGCTGGGCTCGCGGCCGCCCGCGGAAGCCTTCGGACGCTACTGGGCAGACCAGATCCAGCGCGGCGAGCGCGGTCGGAGTTCCCTCGCCGACCCACAGTTCTGCGAGATTCGCTTCGAGGACCTGGTCTCCGAACCCGAGGCCACGCTCGGCGCGGTCGCAAAGTTCTTCGAACTCGATTCCACCCGGGACGGCTGGGTTGCGCGTGCTGCTGGGCTCGTCCGCGGGGTACCGCCCACACGACTCGAGACCCTAGAACCGGGCGAGCGGCAGGCCCTCGTGGCAGCCTGCAAACCCGGACAGGTCCTGCTCCAGCGGGACTGAATTTCGGGACTCGGGCAGCGCCGTGATTCTGACGCTCGTCCCGGAGGATTCGGCGCTCTGCTGTCCTGTCTGGCCCAGGTTTCCGGGCACGTACACGGCTGCGCCCGGCACACCGCTTGCTCCCCTGGGCCACGCATCTCCCGGCAGGCCTCGAAAGGAGCAAGATGGCGCGCAGCAGACCCCGCATCCTCCTGATCGGCGGAAGCTACCGGACCCTCTGCCTACTCGAGCATCTCCTCGAGCGCGGAGAGCGGGTCGCGGCCTTCCTCGGCCAGGAGGGCGGCAGCGAGCGCGACTTCTCGAGCGAGATCCTCGAACTGTGCTCGCGCTCGAGCATCCCGACCCGGAGCGCGAGCAAGTTCGGCGAGGAGATGGTGCGCTGGATCGAAGACTGCATCCGGCCCGAAATCGCGCTCGCGGTCGGCGTCACGACCGAGATCCCGCTCGCGATCGGAGGCAACTGCCGCTACGGGCTGATCGAGGTGAGCGATTGCATACAAGCCGACTCGAACCCGGGCGTGGTGCTTCAGCTGCGCGGCCAGGAAATTACGGTGCGGCGCATCGCGCCCGAGGAACGGATCGACCCGGACGAGGTCTACCTGCGCGTGATCGACGAGACCGTGGACGCGGTGAACGGATACCTCGACCAGCTCGGCCACGGCAAGCCGGCGGCGGAGGCCTCGATCCGTTTCGAGACCTCGATCGGCGCCCCGGGCGCAGCGCCTTGGCTCGCCCAACTCGTCGAAGCTCCCGAGCCGGGACCCCAGACCGACGAACTCGAGCGTGAGGGCAGCGCCCGCCTGGGTGCAGATCACAGCCTGGCTCTGCGCTCGACCGCGGATGCCTTCGCGCTGCTCATACGCGCGCTGGAACTCTCCGAGAGGAACGAGGTCATCTGCTCGCCGCTCAGCGGGCAGGGTCTGCTCGACGGGATCCGACGCTCCGGCGCCCGGCCGGTGTTCGCCGACATCGACCCGGACCGACTCACGCTGGATCCGGAGCGCGTGCGGTCCGCAATCACACCCGCCACGGGCGCGCTCGTGATCGGTCATCCATTCGGACAGCCGGCGCCCCTCGACCTGCTCTACGGGATCGCAGAGCAGGCCGGGATCGAGGTGATCGAGGACGGATCCGCCGCGCTCGGGGCGGCCTTCGCGGGGCATCCGCTGGGGAAGAGCCCGTGCACGTGCGTGTTCCGAATCAACCCGGGGCCGGCATTGCCCGGCGAGGAGGCGGTCCTGGTCACGCTTTCCGGAGCGCTGGCCGCGCGCCTGGAATCGCTCGAGCCCGGTCTGCGACTCGGAGACGCCGCAGCCGCCCATGCCCGGAAGCGACTCGCGTGCCTGGACGACACCATCAGCCTGCGGACCCAAAACGCGAGTGTGTACTCGGGGGAACTGGCCCGCTACGACAGCTTCAGGGTCCCGCCGACCCCCGAAGGGGCGCTGCCGGTCTACGCTGCTTACCCGCTCCGGCTGACGCGCTTCGCGAGGGTGAGCGCGGACGACCTCCACAAGCTGCTCGGAGACTCGGGAATCGAAACCTGCCGGATCGCGCTACCGCTTTCGGAACGGGAACTCGTGCGGCTGCCGGCCACGGAGGCGCTTCAGAGCCACACCATCCTGATCCCGGTCGGCCCGTCCCTGACCCGGGAGCATCGCAGCCGAATCCTGGATGCCATCTTCGACTTCGCGGTCGGCTAGCTGGCATCTGGCGTCAGCGCGAGCTCAGAGGTAGGTGAGCCAGGACTCGTACTTGCTCTCCTTGCCTCGAACCGCGTCGAAGAAGGTCGTCTGAATTGTCGTCGTCACGGGCCCGCGACTCCCGTCTCCGATGCGGCGGTCGTCCACCTCGCGAATCGGCGTGACCTCTGCCGCGGTTCCCGTTAGAAAGGCCTCGTCGGCGGTATAGAGTTCGTCCCGCGTCAACTGTTGCTCGACGAACGGGATCCCCTTGTCTCGTGCGATCGTGAGGACCGCATCGCGCGTGATGCCCTCGAGGACCGAGGCCACGGGCGGCGTCTTCAACACACCACCTCGGACCATGAAGAGGTTCTCGCCGCTCGCCTCCGCGACCAAACCGGACGTGTCGAGCATGATCGCTTCGTCGTAACCCAGCCGCGTGACCTCGCGCTTTGCAAGGATGGAGTTGACGTAGTCGCCGCAGGTCTTCGACTTGTTCATCGCGGAGTTCACGTGGTGGCGCGAATACGACGAGATCTTGGCACGAATTCCGGACTCCAGACTCTCCTCGCCGAGGTAGGCACCCCAGGGCCAGACGATCACCGCTACTCGGACCGGGTTGTCGGCCGGCAAGAGTCCCATCGCGCCCGCTCCGAGAAACACGAGCGGGCGGATGTAGCCCTCGGTCATGCCGTTGACGCGCAGTGTGTCGAGCACGACGCGCTCCAGGGCCTCGACGTCGTAAGGCAGATCGATTTCCAGGATCCGGGCGGAATCGCTCAGCCGCTCCAGGTGTTCACGCAACCGAAACACCGCGCTGCGCTGATCCGCACACTCGTAGCAGCGGATGCCTTCGAAAGCACCGAGGCCGTAATGGAGGGTGTGGGTAAGGAGATGGACCTGCGCCTCGTCCCACGGGACCAGGTCGCCGTCCAGCCAGATCTGCTCGGTCTTCTCGACCGCCACTACTTCTTCCTTCTACCGAATCCGAAGACGCCCTCGGACTTCGGTCGTTCGGACTCGCGGCGCAGCGTGATCAGGCGAAGCTCGCGCGCCGCCTCCATGTGATCCGGGTCCATGCTGATCGCCCTCCTGAACATTTTCTCCGCCCGGGCCAGATCTCCGCAAGCCTTCTGCACCTGCCCTGAATAGTAGTGCGGGACCACCGCATTGGGCGAGAGCTTGAGGGCGTTCTCGAGGTGGGCCGCGGCTTTCTCGAGCGCCCTCGGGGCGTCGGGATCCGCCAGGTAGCAGGTCCAGCCGTAGAGCGCCTCGAACTCTCCCTCGGACGGATCGAGCCGAAGCGCCCAATCGAACTGCTCGAGCGCGGCCGGGTAGTTCCGCTGCTTGAACAGCGCCATGCCCTTCTGGAACTGGACCTCGGCCCGCAGCAGTTCGTTCCCGAGCCTTTCGGGGTCCTCACCGGGTGCGCTCAGCGTCGCCTGGTACGCCCGCCGGCGGTCCGGGTCGGCCAGCACCTGATGCGCCTCGGTGACCCGCGCGAAGAGCTTGCGGGCCAGTTCGCGCGCCTCGGCATCGGACCCCAAGCGATCCGGGTGAAAGCGCTTCGCGAGTTCGAAGAAGGCGGTCCGGATCCTGGCCTCGTCGGCATCTGCCTCGACCCCGAGCACGCCGAAATGGCTCTGCGAGGCCTGGCGCTCCAGCCGCTCGCGAAGCTCCTGAATCCCAGCCCGGTCGGCGCGGGCCGGGCCATCCTGTGCGGCGGCGTCCGGCCGGTCGAGCAGGCCCACCAGGCCGAGTCCGAAGAGCGCGGCGGCGTGATCCGCGACGAGTTCGTCCGGGGTCGCGCCCCGCTCGAGCGCCGCCAGCAGGGCCGCGACGTGGTCGAGCGCACGAGATTCGGGCGTGAGGTTCCGGGCGTCGACGAGACCTTTCCCCGGCTCCGCCGGTTCCAGCGCGCGTTCCAGCGAGGCGGGAGCGACCCGGGCCGCGGCCTCCAGCAAGAGCGCCTGGGGACAGTCGCTCTCGAGCTCAGTGGCGCGGCTCAACTGGCTGACGTCGGGCTCGAACCAGCTCTGACCCTGCTCCCAGCCCAGGAGTTCCGCGAGTTTGTCCCGGCCCTGTTCGGCCAGGGCCCGATCCAGTTCCTCGGGCTCGATCGCGCCGAACCCCAGCAGCACCTGCCCCTGCAACTGGCGAGTCTCGCGCATCTCGGAGAGCGAGCGGTCGAGCGTCGCCTGATCGATGCGCTTGGCCGCGAGCAGGCGCCTTCCGAGACATTCGCGAACCACGTTCGACCGAATCGCCAGCGGGCGACCGGCTTGGAGCAGGACCACTTTCTTGGCTTTGCCCCGCCGCGCGTGCAGCGCGCCCGAGGCCCCGTCCTGGATCGCCTGCCAGAGCACGGCCCCGAAGCCGCGCTCCCCGAGCGGTGTCTCGCCGGGCTGGCCGGTCGCGTCACCGCGCCCGTTCTCGGGGCGTCCCAGGTACCTCCGGAGCAGTCGCGCGAGCGACTCCTCGGCAAAGGGCTTTTCGAGAAATTCCTCGCAGCCGAGTTCGCGGAGCCTGCGCCTGGCAGCGATATCCTTGTACACGGCGCTCATTGGGACGACCGGGAGAGCGTTCGCGTCGGCGTTGGCGCGCAGTTCTTCAAGGACGGCGTACCCGTCCGTTCGTGGCAGCAGCAGGTCGAGGAGGACCAGACCTGGCATCGACTCTCGGATCGACTGCAGCGCCTCGATGCCGTCTCCGGCACTCCGGGTCGGGTAGCCGAGCCTTGCGACCACGCGCTCGAGGGCCTTTCGAAACGGAGCGTCGTCCTCGACGATCAATACGGCCTTGCTCAAAGACAGACTCCTTGGGGAAAGCGCGGCCCAATCGGTATCGGCAGCGATGCAGGCGGGTTTGAGCGAAGCGGGCGGCGACCCGGCGGGCGCCCTCCGGCTCAGGCAGACTTCTGCCTGAGAAGGCCGGCCGCGAACGGCGCTCGAAGCACCCCCGCCTCGGTGATGATGGCCGTCACCTGCGCGGCCGGGGTCACGTCGAATGCCGGATTCAGGGCCGGAACGCCCGGCGCCGCGATCTGCCGGCCCCCGAAGCGCGTGACCTCGGCCGGATCCCGCTGTTCGATCGGGATCGCGTCTCCGTCCGGCGTCTCCAGATCGACGGTCGATAGCGGCGCCGCAACGTAGAACGGGATGCCGTGGCATCCGGCCAGCAGGGCGAGCGGATAGGTCCCGATCTTGTTGGCGACGTCGCCGTTGGCCGCGATCCGGTCGGCCCCAACCACGACCAGGTCGATCTCGCCAGCGCGCATCAGCGACCCCGGCATCGAGTCCGTGATCACGGTGACCGGGATCCCATCTCGGTCGAGTTCCCAGGTGGTGAGCCGTGCGCCCTGGAGAAAGGGCCGCGTCTCGGAGGCCAGAACCCGCTCGATCCTGCCCGCCCGCGCAGCCGAGCGCACCACCCCGAGCGCGGTTCCGTACCCGGCGGTGGCAAGACCGCCGGCGTTGCAGTGCGTGAGCAGCCGCGCCCGCTCCGGCACCAGCGCAGCGCCGTGCTCGCCGATCGCACGGCAGGTCGCGATATCCTCCGTGTGAAGTGTCTGCGCCAACTCGCGCGCCTCTCGGCGCAACGTCTCGGGGTCCGCGCCCGCCTTGATCCGGGCGGCCAGCCGCTCGCGGACCCGCGTCAGCGCCCAGCTCAGGTTGACGGCCGTGGGCCGGGTCGCACCGAGGCGCTGGCAGGCACGCTCGAGCCCGGCCTCGACCTCGGCGTCCGAGCTTCGAGCGAGTTCGACCGCGACCCCCATCGCGGCTGCCACTCCGATTGCGGGAGCCCCGCGCACCGCCATGTCCTCGATCGCGCGAGCGACCTCCTCGGCGCTGCGCAGCAGCAGATAGCGCTCGGCTTCCGGAAGGCAGCGCTGATCGAGTAAGCGCACTCCGTCGTCATCGAGCCGGAGCGTAAAGAAGGGCTCCGTCACCTGCGGTCCTGGCCGCCGCCCAGGATGCGATCGAGCAACCCCTTCACGGCTTCGACGTTTTCACTGCCGATCCGCTCCTCGATTCTCTCGAGTACGGGACTCGCGACCGCATACTCGGAGGCGAGCGCGAGCAAAGTCGACGCTTCGATGCGCACGCGGGGCTGGTAGAGGGTCCCCGTCACGCCCGCGATCGGAATCACCCGCGAGCGTCCGGAGCGGGCCTCGGTCTCTCCGGGCGCAGCCTCGACGTCGAGGGTCACGCGCCCGGCAAGATCGAGGTCAGCATCTTCCAGACCGACCGAGCCGCGCAGTTCCGCCCGCGCACCCCGGTAGTCGAGTGCAAGGTTGTTCGTCCAAACCCGACCCCGCTCGACGACGAAGTCGGCCGAGAGTCGGTGGAATTCTTCCTGCTCATAGCGGGAGAGATCTCGACCCCCGAGCTTCGCGAGCAGTACCGGGACCGAGGCGAGACTTCCCTCCAGAGATCCCAGCAGAGACAGGCCGTGAATTCGCCCGTTCTCGATCTGGACACGCCCGCGCCCGCTCAAGGTCTGGAGCAGCCGCGGCCCCCCGGTCCCGCCCGCGAGCGCCAGCTTCCCGGACAGGCGACCATCGACGCGGAGCCGCTCCGAAAACGCGGCGACGAGCGGTGCGACCTCCGCGTCCTCTACGACCAACTCGATTTCGAAGCTGCCGGAGTCGAGGGCGTACATGCCCCGCACCCCGACGGGCTCTGCGCCGAAGTCGAGCTCCACCGGGCCGATCCGGATTTGCTGTTGATCGAGACGGAAGCGGCCGCGCGCTCGTGCCGACCCGGCAGCAAACGGAAGCTCCACGCCGTCGAGCCGACCCTCTCCGCTCAGGCCCCAGCCGGTTCCGCGGGAACCCGCGACGTGCAGGGCCCCGTACAGAACGCGGCCCCGGAACTCTGCGCTGCCATCCTCCCGCAACGGTCCGAGGGATGCGAGCTCGAGACTACCCGGGGGAATCCGAAGCGCGAGGCTCTCCCCGTCGATCTTCGCGGTGAACGGAATTCGGGCTCCTCCGAACAAGATCCTCCCCGCCGAGATCTGCTCGACCGGGATTGTGGCATCGAGTTCGCCCGAAACTCGAAGCGGCGTTCCGGCTGGCTTGCCCGCGCCGTCCTCGGTCGCGAGTGAGGCCCGGCTCAGGTCCAGCTCGAAGCGTCCCGGCATGCGGAGCTCGAGCCGGAGTGGCCCATCGAGCCGGAGGCCGTCGCGCTCGCCGCGGAGTGTGCCGTCGAGCACGAGTTCGACACGCTCGAGACGACCCGAGGCATCGATGGAAAGGCTCCCCTCGGCCTGCGCCTGCTCGAGCCGGGAAGCTCCGACCTCCAGAGTCGCGTCCCGGATCAGTAGTCGATCGGCCACAACCGCGAGACCCAGCGCGGCATCGGGCGACGGCGCGGACGCACGCGACTCCCCCGAGTCCGGCCTCCGCGCGGCGGATCCGGCAGGCATCGGTGAATCCGGAAGCCTGAGGTGCGCCCCTTCGACCACGACGGTTCCGAGCGCGACCTGGCCACTCAGCAGTGGCAACAACCTCAGGCCGAGCCGGATCTCGGGCACGCTGGCCAACGCGTGCGCATCGGAACGCGCTGCCCCCACCCGCGTTCCCCGGAGCCGGAGCGCGGGAGGAAAGAAGGAGAGTCCGAGCGACTCGATCGCCACGGGCTGGCCGAGCGACGCTGAGGCCGCGTGGCTCAGCCGGGTGCGCAGCGCTTCGGTGTCGACCCGCCAGAGGACCAGAGCCAGCGCCAGGGCACAGAGTGCGATGACCGCAGTCAGGATCCAGGCGAGTCGCTTCACGCGGTGGTGCCCGAAAGTCCCGGCGTGTCGCGATGAAATCCGGTCTGCTCCAGGAAGGCGTCGGCCGCTCGCAGCAGCATCGGCTCGTCCAGGGGACGGCCGATCAACTGCAGTCCCACCGGAAGTTTTCCCGACCGGCCGCACGGAACCGAGAGCGCCGGAAGGCCCCCGAGATTGACGCTCACCGTGAAGACGTCGGACAGGTACATCGCGAGCGGATCGTCAACGCGCTCCCCGAGCGGCCAGGCGGGCCCGGGCGTCGTCGGGGTCGCGATCAGGTCACAGTGCTCGAAGGCGGCTTCGAAGTCTCGGCGCACCAGCGTTCGCACCTGCTGGGCCTTTCGATAGTAGGCGTCGTAGTACCCGGCCGAGAGCACGAAGGTCCCGAGAAGAATGCGGCGTTTGACCTCGGCGCCGAAGCCACTCGAACGGGTATTCAGATACATCTCGTCGAGCGACTCGCCCGGCACACGCAGCCCATACTTCACACCGTCGTAACGAGACAGGTTGGAGGACGCCTCGGCGGTACAGATCAGGTAGTAGGCGGCGACCGCATATTCCGTGAGTGGGAGTGAGAGCTCGACCGGGGTCGCCCCGAGTTCCTCGAGCGTCGCCAACGCAGCCTCGAGGGCCTCGCGGGTTCCCAGGTCGAGACCTTCTTGGACAAAGAATTCGCGCGGCAGGCCGACACGCAATCCCGCGACCGATCCCGGAAGTTCAGACGTGTAATCCGGAACCGGTGCATCGAGGGAAGTGGAGTCAAGTGGATCATTGCCCGCGATGAGGCCGAGGAGCAGGGCGGCGTCGCTCACAGAGTGAGTCAGGGCCCCAACCTGGTCGAGGGAGCTCGCAAATGCGACGAGTCCGTAGCGCGATACGCGGCCGTAGGTCGGCTTGAGGCCCACTACGCCGCACAGAGCAGCCGGTTGCCGGATCGACCCCCCGGTGTCGGACCCGAGCGCGACCGGGACCTCGCGCGCCGCAACGGCGGCGGCACTTCCACCGCTCGAGCCACCCGGAACCCGTGTCAGGTCCCAGGGGTTGCACGTCGGCCGCACCGACGAGTTCTCACAGGAGGAGCCCATCGCGAACTCGTCCATGTTCGTGGTTCCGATGGCGACCATCCCGGCTTCTCGAAGGCGCGTGAGCACCGTAGCCTCGTAGGGCGCGCGCATGCCGCGCAGGATCCTCGACGCACAGCTCGTCTCGAGATCGGGGCTCACCAGATTGTCTTTCGCCGCGAAGGGAAGGCCGTGAAATGGTCCGCGCTCCGCGCCCTTTGCCCGCGCGAGGTCCGCCTCGGACGCCTCGCGGAGCGCCGCTTCGCCGCGCAGCAAAAGAAAGGCCCCGACCTGCTCGTCTACGGCTGCAACTCGATCGAGCGACGCGCGCACGACCTCGACACAACTCGCTTCGCCCCGGGCCACGCAGGCCGAGAGTTCACCGAGCCCGAGCTGCCAGAGTTCACTCACTCGAGGACCTTGGGAACCACCAGGGCGGTACCCTCGTGCTCGGGCGCGTTGCGAAGCGCCTCCTCGACCGGAAGCACGCGTTCGACCCGGTCCTCCCGCATCGGGGTCGCCGCATCGAACAGGTGCGTGGTCGGAGGAACCTCTTGGGTGTCGAGTTCCTCGAGCTTACCGACGTAGTCGAGGATCGCTTCGAGATCCCGCAGCATGCCCTCACGTTCCGAGTCCTCGAAGCGCAGTCGCGCGAGGGTCGCGAGTTCATCGAGCAGCCGCTGGCTGATCTTCATGGGCCCGTCAGGCTACCCCAGCCGACGCGGGCACGCCCAGCGCCCGCGAGCCGACGGGCCGGGGTCAGGCGGCGGGGCCCGGTACACCTGCGCCATCGAGGTTCCCGCTGCGGGAAGGCGGCGACGCGCCCCGCTCACATCCCTATAGTAGTGGGCCGTGCTCGTCGTCATCCACTACGCCGAGATCGGGCTCAAGGGAAAGAACCGACCCTTCTTCGAGGGCCGGCTTCTCGGCAACCTACAGCGCGTGCTGGACCCGCTGGGCTCGTCGGGAGAGGTCCGGTTGCGCCGCCTCTACGGGCGGCTGGCCGTAGAGCTTCCCGACCGCGTGCCCTTCGAGGAGGTCTCGCAGCGGATTCGACGGATCTTCGGAGTCGCCCACTTTGGACGCGCGCGCTCCTGCTCGCCGCGGCCCGAGGAAATCGAGAAGGTCACGGTCGAACTGATGAGCCGGCGCCGACCGGAGTCTTTCGGGATTCGTGTACGCCGGATCGAAAAGAGACACCCGTTCAGCTCGCAAGCGCTCGCGACAAGGTTGGGGGCCGCCGTTCAGGCCGTCACGGGGGCGCGCGTCGATCTCGGAAACCCGGAAGTCTGGATCGACGTCCACGTCCTCTCGGACGAGGCACTGATCCGCTCCGAACAGATCCAGGGTCCCGGAGGCATGCCGGTCGGGAGCGCCGGCCAGGTCGTTTCCCTGCTCTCGGGTGGGATCGACTCCCCGGTCGCATCCCTGCTGGCACTCAAACGAGGCTGCAAGGCGATCTTCGTTCACTTCCACAGCCATCCGTTCACGAACTCCGCGTCGCAAGAGAAGGTGCGCGACCTGGTCGCCCTACTCGCGCACTACCAGGGCCGCTCCCGACTGATCCTGGTGCCGTTCAGCACGCTTCAGCAGACCTTGGTGCGCGAAACGGCTCCAGGACCCCGAATCGTGCTCTACCGACGCTTCATGCTCCGCATCGCTGAGCGCATCGCGATCCGAAGCGGCGCACACGCGCTAGTGACCGGAGAGAGCCTGAGCCAGGTTTCCTCTCAGACACTCGCGAACGTGGACACCATCAACCGGGCTGCTACGCTGCCCGTGCTGCGGCCCCTCATCGGGCTCGACAAAGCGGAGATCATCGAACGCGCCCGAACACTCGGCAGTTTCGAGATCTCGATTGAACCCGACGAAGATTGCTGCAGTTTCCTGATGCCGCGCCGACCCGCAACCAAGACCCGGCCGGCGCAACTCGAGCAGATCGAACGCGCTCTGGACGTTGAAGGTCTCGTCGAAGCTGCGCTCGCCGGAATCGAGGAAGAAGAGATTCATGCAGCATATTGACGCCCGGTCTCGGGCCGACCTGACACAGCGATGACCGAAGAACTCGACAGCTTCGAGAGCCTCGCCCCCGAAATCCGACGCGGCATCGACGACCTGGGCTGGAGTGACCCGATGCCGGTACAGGCCCAGGTGATCCCGAAGATGCGAAGCGGGCACGATCTGATCGTCCAGGCCGTCACCGGAAGCGGAAAGACCGGCGCCTTCGGGATACCGATTCTCGAAACGATCGATGCGGAACTGAAAGCGGCCCAGGCGCTGGTGATGCTGCCCACCCGGGAACTCGCGGGCCAGGTCGCGCGGGAACTCAAAGTCATGGGGAACTATTGCGGCGTCGAGACCCTGCCCATCTACGGCGGAGTCGCATACGGACCGCAACTCGAGGGCCTCGACCGCGGCGCGCAGGTCATCGCCGGCACGCCCGGCCGGATTTTGGATCACCTGAACTCGGGCCGCATGAAGCTCGACCGCGTGCGACTTCTGATCTTCGACGAAGCCGACGAATTGCTCTCGCTCGGATTCTGGCCCGACATGCGCGAAATCCAGCGCTTTCTTCCGCGCCAGCGTCAGTCGGGGCTGTTTTCGGCCACGATGCCCGAGCGCGTGCGCTCGCTCGCCCGCTCATTCTTGAACGATCCGGAGTTCGTTTCGCTCACGAGGGGCGACGCCGAGAGCCCGGAGGAGATCGAACACTACCACTACGTGGTGTCAGCCCAGACGAAGGAGAAGGAACTGCTGCGGATCTTGGAGGACGAGGCGCCCGACTCCGCGATCATCTTCTGCAACACGCGCGCCGACGTACGCTATCTGAGTGCGCTGCTTCAGCGAAACAATCTCGATGCAGACATGATTCAGGGCGAGATGTCTCAGGCGGCGCGCGAGTCGGTGATGAATCGGATCAAGGCGGGGAAACTCAGGTTTCTTGTCGCCACCGATGTGGCCGCACGCGGGATCGACATCAGCGACCTCTCGCACGTGATCTCGTACAACACTCCCGAGTCTCCGGAAATTTACCTGCACCGCACGGGACGTACGGGACGCGCTGGAAAGGCGGGAACCGCCATCTCACTTGTCTCGGGTCTCGACATCGGAAACTTCCGAAACCTGGAGAAGGTGAACCGCATGACGATCCCCGAACGGCCGCTTCCCGACGAAGCCTCTCTGGTTGAAAAGAACGCAGAACGGGTGCGGGTCCAGATCGAGCATGAACTCCGCGAACTCCCCGAGCGCGAGCGGCAAATCCGCCAGGAGCAGTTCCTGCCGGTGGTGGAACGTCTGCTCGCAGACGAGGAGGGCAGGCAGGATCTCGCCGCGGTGTTGTATCAGTACCTGAATGGACACACCGAGGTATCGACGCCGGCCAGCCTGGCGCCCGCCGCGGCGGATGCGGACCCCGCGACCGCGCCTGGCTCGCGCGAACCCGCGCCGCCGACAGCCTCGAACGACGGGGACGGAGAACCACCCGCCGGGCGGCGTCGCCGACGCCGGCGGCGTGCCCCGGGCAGTCGCTAGCCGAGTGAAACGGTCGGGCGCTGTCGCGCTGCTCGCGCTGCTCGCTGCTTGCCAGACCTCACTTCGGCCCGACCACGATGCAGAAATCGCTGCCGCGCTCAGCGACCTTCGCGCCGGTGGGTTCAGTTTCGCTGCGGATGTGCAGGTGCGCGCCGACCCCTACGCGGTCTGCGACGGTCTGGCCTGCGCCAACCTCAGGCTGGTTCGCGGTCGTCGCACGATCGGCCTAGCTCGCGAGGCCTTTTCGAGCCCGTCGCGCTTGCGCGCCTCGCTGCTCGAGATCTGGGAACGCTACCAGGAGCCGCGCCCGGGCTCGGTCCGCGACCTCGCACGCGCGGCGCTGCTGGTGCTCTCCGACGGCCCCCGGGTCGGGGTCAACCACCGACGGACGCTGCGGCTGGCTCATCATCGCTACCGGCAGCTCTGGCTCCAGCTCGACGCTTCGAAGCGCACAGGTCTCACTGACCCGGACCGGGTCCCGTTTCCCTAACGCAGCCCTTCGTCCGGCGGGCGCGGCTCCGCAACCCGTTCGGACCCGTCGGCCGCGATCCAGACCAGGGTCCGAGCGGCGGCATCGATGCGAATCCGCGGCAGCCCGGCGGACGGCGCCCCGTCCGGTGCGGCATCGACCGAGAGCCCGTCTGGCAAAATCCGCACCCGCGCGGGCTCGTGGTCCGGAGAAGCGAGCAACAGGGTACCGCGGGCTCCGGCGTACGGCGCGCGGCGCCGCAGGTGATCGAGCGCACCCGCGAAGTCGCGGGAGCGCAGCAACAACTCCTGCACCAGAAACCGGTTCGAGACCCCGCCGGGCTGGCCGTCGACGCAGAGTGCTGCCAGGCCGTGTGCGTTCACGCCGGCCACGCTCGACGCCCAGGGTGCCGCCGTCAACTCCACGGACGGGAATCCGCCCACGTCCGGATCGCTGCTGCGGAGCAGGAGCGGCCAGGCTGCGGGATCCGGGGTCCGGAACGAAGCTTCGACCCCGGCGCCCTTCGCGGTCGCGCCGACCGAGTGCGTCGGCACCAATTCGAGCGATTCCAGAGCCGACAGCGAGACCCCGGCTCCCGATGCGATCCCCTGAAGCCGCTCGTGATGCTGAGGCAGAAAGCGGAGCAGCGGAAGGCCGAGTTCGGGCGACGCACTGCGTCTGGTCTTGCGGAAGTTCGCACGGCTGTACCTGGCGCGATTGGCGGCAGCGGCCCGGCGGATCAGGTGGCGAAGTGCGCGACCCTGATCGATTCCAGCGTCTCTGGGCGCGCCCTGGGTCCGAAGCACCGGCCTAGCGTGCGGGCCCGGGAGGCTGGATTTCCAAAACCTCGTTCAGCGATCCCGTCCGATACCCGTCCAGATCCAGGGAAACCCAGCGGAACCCGACCTCCTTGAGCGCCGCCGAGACCCGCGCGGCCATCTCCGGAGCAAGCGCGCGAGGGAGTTCCGGAGAGGCCACTTCGACACGGGCGAGTTCGCCGTGGTGCCGGACCCGGACTTGCCGGAATCCGAGTGCCCGAAGCGCGTCCTCCCCGCGGTCGATCTGCCCGAGCTTTTCGGGCGTCACCTCCATTCCGTAGGGGATGCGCGACGAGAGACATGCCGATGCCGGGATCCCGGCCGTCGGAAGTCCGGCCTCACGCGACAATGCACGAATCTCGGCCTTCGAGAGTCCGGCATCTAGCAGCGGTGCGAGCACCCGGTGCTCCTCTGCTGCCAGCTGCCCGGGACGATAGTCGCCCATGTCATCGGTATTTACCCCGTACGCGACCGCCTCGATCCCGAGTTCGCTCCGAAGCCCCTCGAGCGTGTCGAAGAGTTCGGTCTTGCAGAAGTAGCAGCGATTCACAGGGTTCGCCGCGTACTCGGGATTCTCTATTTCGCGGGTCTCGACCAGGCGGTGCCGAAAGCCGCACTCGCGTGCCACGCGCTCGGCCATCTCGAAGTGGCTGCGCGGATAAGAGGCCGACTGCGCAGTCACCGCAATCGTGTCATCGCCCAGCACGCGATGCGCCGCATGCGCGAGGTAGGCCGAATCGACCCCACCCGAATAGGCCACGATCAACGATCGAGTTTCGGCGATCGCGTCAAACAGCCGTTTTTCCTTGTGTTTCAGCGCATCCACGAGCATCAAGGTACTGAGCCGGGTAAAGCCATGTCAATGACGAACCCCGTGCCGACGCTATCCTTGAAGCGTGGAGAAGCTGCGCGTAGCAGTCCTTTTCGGGGGCCGTTCGACCGAGCACGAGGTTTCGATCGCCTCGGCGACCGCGGTCGCCCAGGCTCTCGATCCAGCGCGCTACGAACCGCTGCTGGTGGCGATCGACCACGACGGAGGCTGGTGCTTCGCGGAACCGGAAGTCGGCCTGCTGCCCGACGCGGTCTTCGGCCATCCCGACTCCGTCGAGGTCTTCCCCGCGCCAATGCACGGCTTCGACCTACGCCGGGCCGGAGAAGACGCCTCGGCACTCAGGGCCCCGGTCGACGTAGTGTTCCCGTTGGTCCACGGCCGCGGCGGAGAGGATGGCGAAATCCAGGGCCTACTCGAGACTTCCGGGGTGGCCTACGTGGGCTGCGGTGTGCTTTCGAGCGCACTCTGCATGGACAAGGTGGTATCCAAACGCGTACTTCGGGAAGCGGGAATCCCGGTCGTTCCCTGCCTCGACACATCCCGCCGCGAACTCCTGGCAGGGGCCGAGTCCTTTCTGCGGCAGGTCGAGGAACGCTTCGGGTTTCCGGTCTTCGTCAAGCCCGCGAACACCGGATCCTCGATCGGCATCGAGCGTGTGCGCACGCGCCAGGAGCTGGAAGGCGCGCTGCATCGGGCGGCCCGATTCGATCTGCGGGTACTCGCGGAGCCGGCGCTGCGTGCGCGCGAAATCGAGTGTGGGGTGCTCGGGGGACACACACCAAAGTGCTCGATACCCGGAGAAATCGTCTACCGAGGCGAGTTCTACGACTACGAAGCCAAGTACCTGAGCGAACAGTCTGAGTTGTTGCTTCCGGCCCCGCTCGACGACGCCAAAGCCGGCGAGGTGCGCGAACTGGCAGAGCGCGCCTTCCGGGCGCTGTCGTGCTGGGGCATGGCGCGCGTCGACTTCTTTCTCGACCAGGATACCCAGAAGCTCGTCCTGAACGAACTCAACACCCTCCCGGGGTTTACGGAAGGGAGCCTGTATCCGAGAGCCTGGGAGACCACCGGCATTCCGATGCCCGAACTCTGTAACCAGCTGATCGAACTCGCACTCGAGCGGAAGCGCGAACGCGCCCAGCTCGAGGCCCGGTACCGTGGCTCGTGACGAACACGGGGGGGCTGGCGCGTCGGCGATGGAAACACTCGACCGGCATCCGAATCGCCGTGCTGATGATCGCGGCACTGCTCACCGCTTGTAACAGCCTGATCGCACACACCGGGCTGGACGCCACTGTAGAGCCCCAGATCGGAACCCTCTATCCGGGGGTCCGCCTCAACCTCAAGTCCTGGCGCTGCCTGCCCAGCGTCGCGAGTGAGGATCCGCCGGTCGTGTCGGCAGCTCTTGTAGCGCTGAGTGCGGTCCTGCTGGTCGCCGACCTGCCGCTCTCGCTGGTGGGGGACACGCTGATGCTCCCGGTCGACGTCGCGATGAGCCCCAGCTCACGCCCGATCGACTGGCAGTCGGCCCCCTGCGAGTAGCGCCGTTCAGTTCCGGATCTGGGTGGCACCCGGCGCCATGGCTTCGAGCACGTTGGCGCGGTGGCCGAGGGTGTGGGCGATCCCGGAAAGCAACGAGAACGCCCGCGCGACCAGCACGAAATCGATCGGCACCTGCACGATCGGATTCTCGCGAATCGCCGCGAAAAGTTCGTCCGTCATCTCCTCGGTAAATTCGCCCTCGAAGGTGCGATTCTCGCTCTGATCGATCATGCGACGCGCGATCTCTACGTAGGTGGACTTGTCGCCGGTCTTCGTCACGAACCCGAGCTCGTCGAAGGCTCGAATCATCGACTGATCGTTGAAGGTCATCATCGAGAACATCAACTCGAAGAGACCCAGGCCGAATCCTTCAGGGAGTTCCTTCGCGAGACCGAAGTCGACTAGAACGAAACGCGGACCGGGCTGAATGAAGATGTTGCCCGGGTGAGGGTCCGCCTGGAAGAAGCCGCAGGCCAGAATCTTTTTCGTGTATATCCCCATCAGCCCCTGAACGATTTGCTGATAGTCGATCCCGGCATTCTTGAGCGTCTCGAGATCCGTGACCTTGATCCCCGACATGAACTCCATGGTAATCACGCGACCGGTACACCATTCCTTGTAGAACTCGGGAATCAGGACGGCCGCATTGTCCTCGAACAGCAACCGGATCCGATCTCCACTCTCGACCTCCCGGCAGAAATCGAGTTCCAGCGCCAAGTGCTGGTTCATTTCATCGAGCAGCGGTAGGAGTTCCATCGGTTGGGGATCGAACTTCTCGTAGATCCAGCAGATCCGGCGGACAGACGAGAGGTCGGTCTTCACGATGTGTTCGATGTCGGGATACTGGACCTTGACCGCAACCTCGCGACCGTCCAGGAGCCGCGCCCGGTGCACCTGCGCCAGCGACGCCGCCGCGACGGGTTTCGTGTCGAACTCGGAGAATACAGCGTCGAGGGGCTTACCGAGATCCTCCTCGACTACGCGGCGGATCTCGTCGAACTCGCGCGGCGGCAGGCGATCGTGAGTCTGGGAAAGGGTCTTCACGTAGGCCGGCGGAAACACGTCGGAACGGGTCCCGATCACCTGGCACATCTTGATCAGCAGCCCGCGGAGCTCGGTCGCGGTGCGGTAGATCTGGTCCGCGTTCTTCTGGTGAATCCCGTCTAGGTTGCGAGCCTTTGGATCGCGGCCGCTCAGTCGGTCCAGCCAACTCGGCAGCTTGTACCGGAGCCAGACACAGGCTGCCGTATACCCGATGCGGGTCGATCGAACAACGCGCTCGACGGCTTCTCCGATCACGGCCTCGCTCCTAGCTGAGCGCGATCTCAATTTGCTCATCCTCGGCCCGCGGAAAGGTCCATCCGTCATCGAGCGCGCTGAACTTCCGCAACAACTCGCTCGCGAGGTTCGTCTCCCCGATGTCCGTGCGGATCTCGTCGTAGAGTGCCTCGCGCTGCTCTCGGGGGCGGGAGGATGCGATCCCACGCAACTGCTGCACCAGGATCTGGTCCACGACTTCGCGTCCCGGGATCTCTCCACCGTCGACCGTGACCAGGGTCCGGCAACGGATCTCGGAGAGTGCAGTCCTCAGGTACTCGACGTGCGGATGCTCGTCGGACCGGATGTAGGAGACCATCTGCGAGGCCGCCGCTGGCGCCGCCGAAACCTCCGGGTCTCCGAGCAGAGCTTCGCCCCAGGAGAAGATGCCGTCCGCGAAGATCTCGATCACCATCACGTTCGCCATGGTCGCGATCAGGCCTTCCACCTTCTCGGGGAGCGTCGGAAAGAGTGGCGGGCGGCGACTCCGGCCGCGTCCCTGCATGAGCCGCGCGAGCACGTCTCCCGGGATCTGAGGATTCTCGAATGCGAGATCGCGCGCCGCTTCCCACATCTGCTTGTGCCCACCCTGGTCCCGATGTCCCGCCTCGTCGCGCGCGTGAGCTTCGAAGAGGCCGGTGGTGAGGTGCGCGAGCGCGGTGCCCGCGATGTCTTCCTTGATCGCGGCTCTGAGATCCGGGATGGGCACGTCGCGAATCATCGCGCCGAAGCCTTCGACGATTGAAATCATCGTCAGGCTGCGAATGATGGGCTTCTGTACGCCCTCACAGAGCAGGAGCTTCGACTGCTCGAGACTCGGGTATTGGGGCGGCATGAACTCGCTGGAGATGTCGATCACACCGGAACCTTCGCGGCGCAGCCGAGCTTGCCAGGCATCGATCGCTGGTGCACGGACGACCGTGCGCGGCGAGACGTACTCGCCATCGATGAAGCCCCCGTGACAACGAACACCGGCCGCAATCAGGGGTTCGTCGAACTCGGGGTCGGCGAGGAGTTGCTCCTCGTTGAACTCGATGGGAGCTTCGGTCGGAAGTGATTCGGGCAGTGGGTCGCCGGCCGAGGTGCGTGGATCGAGACTCATTCCGCTCTCCTTGAGTCGAGATTCGAGGTTCTCCTCGAAGCGACTTCCGAGGGTCGCAGAATGGTCCGACCGGTTCAAGTCTCAGGGGGAGAAGAGCCGGACGAGTTCTTCCTCGTGCCGCTCGGCATCGGATTCCCCCAGTTCCATCAACTCGGCCGCGTACTGGCCGTCGAAGAGCAGGTAACTCATCAGATCCGCCTCCTCCCCGGGCGAACTCCGAGCCAGCATCCGGAATGCAATGTCGCGCAAGCTGATTCCGAGCGATCCCTTGCGTACGCGGTGTACGTGGCGAGCCGCGATCCGGCCGATGTCTTCGCTCGGACGAACGAAGGCGTCTTCGACAAGGCGAAAGCCGAGCCCGCGCTGACGAACCACCCGGGCGTTCACCCGCTCGAGATGACGCTCTCCCTGCTCCTCGATTCCGGCGCGAAGAACCTCGTTGAGCACGCGCATGTGGGAAAGATCGAACTCGATTCGATCGGTCAGCACGGCGTTCAGGACCTTGCCGAAGAGGAAACCCGCCGACACGAAGGGGCGCTCCTCCACTTCGCCCTCGGGTGAGGTCTCGGCTTCCGGTTGCTCCTTGCGAAGCCCGATCGCGAGAATGCGGTTCGCTCCCATGCGCAGGGCAGAGGAGAGCGGCGTCGCCTGACGGAGCCCGCCGTCACAGAAGTAGGAGTCGCCAATCCGGACAGCGGGAAACAAGAATGGAATGGCAGCAGAGGCTAGTGCATGGACAGGGCCGAGGCGGGCAGCACGCGCGATCACGAAGCGGTCATGCGTCCAGCGCGGCGGGCGGTGTTCGCGATCGTCGACGAAGACCACGGTTCGACCGCCCGCGAGCTCGGTCACCCCAATACAGACGGCACCGACCAGCCCCGAACGGATGTTGCGACGTAGGCGACGCCAGGGGATTCGGGTGATGACGAGTTCTTCGAGCGGCGCGGTATCGAGCAGGCCGTGAATCCGCTCCGGGCGTTGGGCAAACGCGAGCCGGCGCGCGGGAGAAATACCGAGTAGCGCGCGCGCAAAGCTCGCGACGTCTGAGAAGCCGAAGCGGTACACACGATCGAAGGACATCCGGTCCCAGATGCGCGAGAGTTCTGCGATCGCCCCCGGAAGCGCGTCAGCGTGTGCTGCGAGGAAGCATGCATGCACAGCCCCGACCGAAGTTCCGCAGTAGAGGTCGATCCGGGGCACATAGCCGAGCCGCTCCGGAAGCTTGCCGAACACGTATCGCAGAACGCCCGCCTCGTAGGCCCCGCGCGCACCGCCGCCGCTGAGCACGATCGCGCGCGTGACGCCCTCGCGCTTCTGCTCCAGCGGCCAGTCACGACCCCCTGTTGTCGGCACCCCCACGGCGACAAGGATGCCTCGCCTTGCGCTGGTTCGCACACCGGGCGGCCGCGCACGAAGCCAACGAGGCGAGCAGGCCGGAACGCACAGCCACCGTGATACCCTGCCCCGCGTGCCTCTCAAGTACCTCTATCGGGATGAACTCCCACTACTGGTTCGCCACACGGGCCCTACCACCCGGCCCGGAGTTGCTCCCGACACAAGCCGAGGTGAAGCGCTCGTTCTGATCCACGGGGCCGGGAGCAACCGGATCATCTTCGAGCCGCTCCTGGAACGGCTCGAGGCGACACACAGTCCCATCGCCTTCGACCTTCCCGGCCACGGCCGCTCCGGGGACCTCGACAGCCTGTCCTCGATCGTGGCCATGGCGGACCTGACCCGGGCGCTGGTCGAGCAACTTGGCATCGCTCGCCCGGTACTGGTCGGATTCGACATGGGCAGCGCAATCGCACTGGAATACGCACTCGCTGATCCCGCCGCGGTTCGAGCACTGGTCCTGGTCTCAGCCCCCGCAGGAGAGGGGGTTTCTGCACCGCTGCTCGAACGCTACCGGCGCGTGACCGAGGGAAAGGAGGGCAGGCCCTTTCGCCCGGAACTGTTCGCACCCGGTACGCCGCCGGAACTCATGCGCTCGTGGTTCATGGGCGAACTCCAGACCGATCCGCGCGCGACCTACGGAGACCTGCAGGCACTCGACGCCTGGCGTCCGAGCGAGCAGTTGGCTGCTCTGGCAACGCCGGTCTGCGCTATTTCGGGGGCCGAAAATGCCGATGCTTCAGGCAGCGCCGAAGCGCTCGCGGGAGCACTTTCCAACGCGGAGTTGATTTCGATCGAGAAGGCCGGACACCTGATCCCGGTCGAACAGCCGGACGCGCTCGCGGTTGCGATCACGAGCTTCCTGGAGGGGCTCGAGAAGTGAGCCTCTCCGGAAAGGTCGCACTCGCCGGGGTCTACGAGCACCCGGCCCGCTGGGCACCCGACAAGACCGACTGGCAGATCATGGCCGAGTCCGCGCGCGGCGCGCTCGAGGACTGCGGACTCGAGAAGGGCGACGTGGACGGCCTGCTTGCGGCCGGACTCGGGATGGGCGGCCTCGGGTTGATCCAGCTTTCCGAGTACCTGGACCTGAAACCGCGCTTCGTAGATGGCACCAACATCGGTGGCTCCTCGTTCGTCGCGCACGTCAACCACGCGGCGGCCGCGATCCACGCGGGCCTCTGCGAGGTGGCCCTGATCCTGTACGGCAGCACCGCGGCCTCGAACGCGATGGCGATCGGCACGGGCGGGCAGGCGGGCCGGGAACCCTCAGCCGCCTTCGTGTCGCCCTACGGACTCACGACCGTGGGCGGCTACGCCATGGCCGCACAGCTGCACATGCGCCGGTACGGAACCACCAGCGAGCAGCTCGCCCAGATCGCGGTCCAGACCCGCAAGCACGCGAGCCTGAACCCGGCCGCCAAGATGCAAAAACCGATCACGATCGAGGACGTGCTCGCGAGCCGCGTGATCTCGGACCCGCTGCATCTGCTCGACTGCTGCATCATCTCCGACGGCGGCGGCGCACTGGTCGTGACGAGTACGGAGCGCGCCCGCGACCTGCGCAAGCGCCCGGTCAGGCTGCTCGGTTGCGGGGAGGCGGTCTGGCACCAGGAGACCGGGAGCCCCGACCTTCTCACGATCGCAGCGCGGCAATCCGGCGAGCGCGCCTTCGAAATGGCGGGCCTCACGCCCCGCGAGATCGATCTGGCCATGGTCTACGACTCCTTCACGATCACGGTGCTGTTGACGCTCGAGAACCTGGGCTTCTGCAAGCCCGGCGAAGGCGGGCCGTTCGTCGAGGGCGAGCGGCTTTCGCGAACCGGCGAGCTCCCGCTCAACCTGGACGGCGGCGGACTCTCGTCGAACCACCCCGGGATGCGCGGAATCTTCCTGGTGATCGAGGCCGTGAAGCAGCTGCGCGGAGAGTCCGGGCCGCGCCAGGTGGCCGACCCGTCGCTCGCGCTCGTGCACGGAACCGGCGGACTCCTGACCACGCAGCACAGCGGCGCAACACTGGTTCTGGGATCCGACTGATGCCGACTGAGATCAAGCACCCGAAACCCTATTCCGACTGGGAGACACGCGCCTTCTGGGAGGGAATCCGTCGCCACGAGATTCTGTTGCAGCGCTGCGCGGACTGCTCGGCGGTCCAACACCGGCCGCGCGCGATCTGCGCGACCTGCCTGTCGAGCCGCGTCGAGGTCTTCGAGGCCAGCGGCCGGGGCACGGTCCATACCTATACCGTCACCCACCAAAATCAGGCACCTGCCTTCCGGGGCGCGGTCCCCTACGTGCTCGCCTACGTCGACCTGCCAGAGGGGGTGCGCGTTCTCACCAACATCGTGGGGTGCGAACCCGGCGAGGTACAGATCGGAATGGACGTCGTCGTAGATTTTAAGGATCTGGACGCGGAGACCGCGGTGCCGAGGTTCCGGCCCGCATGATCCTGGACCTGCACACCCACTCGATCAAGTCCGACGACGGACGAGCTCGGGTCGAGACGTACTGCACCTGGATCCGGAAGCGCGGGCTGCAGATCGACGGCTTCGTGCTCACCGAGCACCGTCAGTTCGACGACGAGTCGGACTACAGCGAACTCGCACGCGAGTTCGGGCTGCGGATCCTGAAAGGGAGCGAGGTCGAAACCGACTACGGGCACGTGTTGGTCTTCGGCATCAACGATCGGATGCGCGCGGCCTTCGACTTTGCAAGCATCGACCTGCCGCTCGGCCTGGTACTGGAAGAAGCCGAGCGCTGCGGTGGGGTCGCGGTCCCGTGCCACCCGGGACGGCCCACGGTCGGGATGTGCGCACATTACGCAGAGAGAGGTGCGGTGCCGGGCGTGCACGTGATCGAGACCCGAAACGGCGGGAGCCGCAACGGAGAGGACGCCGCCGCGCTCGCACTCGCCGAGGAGTTCGGGTATCGGGGGATCGGGGGGAGCGACGCGCACCTCGTGAGCCAGATCGGCCGCTGCGCGACCCGCTTCGAGGAAGAGATTCAAAACGAGGACGACCTGGTTCGGGCGCTCTGCTCGGGGAAGTTCGAGGCCATCACATGGACGTAGAAGAGATCAAGCAGAACTGGCTCAACCGGGAGTTCGACGTCGCAGAATTCCCGATCACCCAGGAACGGATCCTGGCCTACGTGCACGCCTGCGGGGAGACGGATCCGCGTTTCAGCGATCCTGAGCACCCGGAGTTCCAGGCGCCCCCAACCTTCACGGCCCAGTACGTGGGCCGGCGCATCCTGCCGCGGGACTTCCCGATGTTGGGCTTCCGGGGCTTCGATGCCGGCAAGACCGTGGTCCTGCACGGTCCCGCCCGGCCCGGCGACATGCTGTTCGGGCACAGCACGATCGCGGACGCCTACGAGAAGACCGGCCGCTCCGGGCGCATGGTCTTCCTGGTCCACCGCATGGAGTTCGTGAACCAGAAGGAAGAGCGGGTCTCGACCGTGGACTGGCGCATGGTGCGTCAGCCCGATGCGGAACCCGAAAAGAGCCAGAAATGAAAATCGAAGACGTCGAGATCGGAGACGAGCTTCCGGCAGAGCAGCCCGACGTCCGGGTCGAGCGGGTTCGGGAATTCGCAAAAACGGCCGGAATGCTGACCGGGCGCTTCGTCGATCACGAGAAGGCGCGCGAGCAGGGCCTGCCCGGGGCGATCCTGCCGGGGATCATGAGCCAGGCGCTGCTGGCCGCGGTCATCCACCGCTGGGCACCCGGGTGCGCGATCCAGCAGATCGACACCGTGTTCCGCGCCCCGATCCTGGTGGACTCGCGCCCCACGACCCGTGGCGTCGTCACGAGCACCGACACCGACGCGAAGACGGTCGACGTCGACCTCACCATCGAGAACGAGGCCGGAGAGACCCGCGTACTCGGCACCGCGGTGGTGCGCCTGGACTGAAGCCCGCGCGAGCGGACGCCAGACGCAAGAAAGCCCGGGCCGGATCCTCGCACTCGCGAGGGGAGGGGTATCCGACCCGGGCACTCCCAGCCCGAACCCAAGGGCCCGGGCAGTCAACCGGAACTGCAAACCGTGTGCCCGCACCCGGGGTGTAGTTGATGCTCGGCAACCCTTGTAGAATTTCCATCCGAATCAGCTACTTCGGCTGCTTCAGTAGGAATCCCCGTCAGCGACAAGCACTGCGAGGGCAACGCGACCGCAGTACAAAGCGCCAATTTGCGGATGCTCGTGACGGATTCCGGCCACTCTGCAGCGGGCAGAGACCGCCGCAACGCCTCGCGAGAACGACCGGAATCGGCCAGCGCGCGGTTGCCTGTACAATGCCGGCGCGAAACGGGGAGAGCCGTGCGACGCTGGTTCATTCTATCTGCCATCGGTCGAGACCGGCCCGGGATCGTGGCCGACCTCGCGACGCTCGTTTTCAGGTCCGAGGCGAATCTCGAGGATTCTCGCATGACGCTTCTCGGAAACGAGTTCGCGGCGATTTTGCTGTGTTCGGGCACCGGACCCGACCTGGAAGCCCGACTCGCTGCGGGTGCTCGGAGACTGGAGTGGGAGAACCGGCTGACGATCTTTCTGCGGCCGCTGGAGGGTGAACCACGGCCCGCTGTGCCGGCGCCGGGTACCGGCCTGTTTCGCATCGAGGCCGAGGGTCTGGACCGCGCAGGGATCGTCGCCGGGGTCTGTCGGACCCTGGCCGACCGCCGCTGCAACATCGCCGACCTGAGTTCGTCGACCCGCACCTCGGAGACCGGATCCACGATCTACCGCCTCTCGATCCTGGCGGAAGTGCCCGAACCAAGCGACACGCGGGAACTCGAAACGGCCCTCGACGATGCCGGACGAACGATCGGGGTCGAGGTCCGGATCGAGCCTGCCTGAGGTGGCGGGCGGAAGCCGGGTCGCCGTGGTGGGCGCGGGGCTGGCGGGGCTCGCGGCAGCGCTGCGCCTTCAGTCCGCGGGCTTCGAAGTGACCGTATTCGAGGCTCGGGATCAGCCGGGGGGCCGCCTGCGTACCGCGACCCTCGAGGGCATCGAGTTCGACCCGATGCCACGCGCACTTCCGGCCTTTACACCCGCGCTGGACGACCTGGTTCGGGCCGCGGATGTCTCTGCCTCGGTACAGTTCGCGCCGATGCCGGAACCCCCGACGCGCGTGCTCCGGACGCGGCGGCTTCGCGGGATCCTGGAGCGCTTCGGACCCGACCTGGAACCGTCAGCACCAGAGCGCGCGACACGCCTCGACGACCGCAGCGCATCTGATTTTGCGCGCCTCTACGCGGGTTCGGTGTTCGAGCGGCGGACGGTGGCGCCCGCGTTGGAGTTGTTCGGGCTCGATGCCCGGTCTACCAGCCGCCAGACCTTGATGTTGCTGCTCGATGCCCAGGGACGCGCCGCGCTGACGCTCGGGCTGGGCCTGAACCGACTGCCGGAACTGCTCGCCAGCCGGCTCGCGAAGCTGCGAGTGGAGGCACCGGTCACCCGGATCGAGCCGTCGGGAAGCGGACTCGAACTCGCGAGCGGCGAGCGGGTCGCCGCCGACGCCGTCGTGGTCGCCGTTCCCTCGACCGCGGTGCTGGCGCTGGTGTCGGGCCTCTCGCCGGTCGAGGAGCTGTTCTTTTCGACGGCCGAGTATCTCCCGCGCACGGTCCTGGCCGTCGCGGTTGCGCCGGGCGCAGCAGGCCCCGTACTACGGCAGCCGCGGTCCCGGCGCGGCCGACTCGCCGCGATCGTGCGCGCCCGCAGTCGTACAGACGAAGGGCTGCGGTCGGCCGAGACCGAGATTCTGCTGCTCGCAGCTCGCCCGGGAACCTGCGCCAGCGGGCCCTGCGCGGACGAGCTTCTGGGGGAGGCCGAGGCGCTGCTCCCGGGGCTCGCGGCCCGCGCCCGGAGCAGGCAACTGGTTCGCGAGGAGCGTGCGGTGGCGGGCTTTGGGGTCGGGCACTATCGCGCACTCGAGCGCCTGCGTCGCGCTGCGCGTGAGCGAGGCCGGCTGCAACACATCGCGTGGTGCGGCGACTACCTCGTGGGGCCCCATCTGGAGGGTGCGGCAGCCTCGGGGATTGGTGCAGCCCTTTCGATCCAGAAGAGCCTCGGCTGAGCTTCAGTACGCGAGCCGCACCACGGTGACACCGTTGCCGCCCTCGGCGGCCTCGCCGGGCGTGAACTCCTCCACCTCGGGCAGGTCCCGAAGCCACTCGCGAATCGCAGCGCGCAGCGCTCCCGTGCCGTGCCCGTGGATGAAGAGCAGGCGACGGAGGCCGGATCCCAGAACCGAGTGCAGGTGCGCGTTCGCACGCTCGAGCGCGTCCGCGACCCGCAATCCGCGCAGGTCGCAACTGGCGCTCGCCAGAGCGAGCCCGGTGCGGAACTCGGGTGCCGGGGGCCTGATCGGATTCACTCCCGCAGCGCTCGAGGCGGGCGCGGCCTCCGCGCCCAGCACGCGCCGGACGCGCGATCCCGCGACCTGCATGCGCACGGCGCCGGCTCGGACCGCGACCCGGCGCTTTCCGTCGCTCTTCTCGAGCAACACGACTCCTCCGGACAGGCCCTCCACCTCGAGCTGGGCGCCCGGCTCCACGCGCTGCCAGTCGATCGGGACGGACGCTTTGCGCGGATCGGGCCGCGGCTGCTCGCGCTCGACCTGCTCGACTCGCGAACGGATCTCCTCGAGCTCGCGTCGCGCACGGTTCGCGCGCGGGCCTGGCGCGCTCTCGCCACGCTGCAGCGCTCGGACCACCGAGGCCACCTCCGCTCGCGCCTCCTCGAAGGCCGCGTCGAGTTCGCCCTTCATGGCCGCGAGGGCTTCCTCGCGGGCCGCACGGAGTGCACCAAGGCGCGTCTCGTACTCGCTCCGCACCTCTTCCGTCTGCTCGCGCACCTCAGCCGCCATGCGTCGCTCCGACTCGAGTTCCTGTCGCAGCTCGGACAGGCTGCGTGTCAGCGCCTCGAGCCTGCGGTCGTCGCCATCGAGCAGCACCCGCGCCCGCTCCACCAGTTCGGGCGGAAGCCCCATGCGCTCGGCCACGAAGGTGGCACCGCTCGATCCGGGCTGGCCCATCCTCACGCGAAAGGTGGGGAGCAGCGTCTCGATGTCGAACTCGGCGCTCGCATTCCCGAACCGCGGATCCGCCCCCGCAAGTTCCTTGAGGCGGTTGAAGTGAGTCGTGGCAACCACGAAGGCATCGCGCTCTACGAGCCGTTCCAGAATCGCCTGCGCGAGCGCAGCCCCTTCGCCCGGTTCCGTGCCCTCACCAATTTCGTCGACGATCACGAGCGGACAGGCGCGCTCGGCGGCGAGGATTCCTGCCAGGTTGGACATGCGCGCCGAAAACGTGGAGAGCCCGGCGCGAAGATCCTGCTCGTCGCCGATGTCCGCGTAGACCGCGTCGAACGCCGGCATCGAACTCCTCTGATCACAGGCTGGATACAGGCCGGCACGCACCGAGAGCGCCGCGAGCGCGACCGCCTTGGCCAGAACCGTCTTTCCGCCGGCGTTGGGTCCCGAGATCACCAGCCCGCGCGCGCCCTCCGGCAATTCGACGTCGTTTGCAACGACCTCCTCGCGGCCGAGGCCCGCGTCGAGTTCCAGCAACGGATGGCGCAGTCCGACCAACCGAAGCGGTACACTGGGACCGAACTCGGGCTCCGTACCTCCCAGGCGGAGCGACAGGCGACCCCGGGCCATGCTGACGTCCAGTTTCTCGAGCGTCGCTCCAAGCGCGACCAGGGCGACTCGCTCGGTCGACGCCCGCGCAGCGAGTTCGCGCAGCAGGCGCTCGGTCTCGCGCCGGACCTCGGTTTCGGCAATCCTCAGGCGGTTCCCAACTTCGACGATGGCTTCGGGCTCAATGAACAGGGTGGTTCCGCTCGATGAGACATCGTGAACGATGCCGCGCACGCGTTGCCGCGCGTCGGCTCGAACTGGGAGGACAGGACGATTCTCGCGCATAGTGGAGTAGCGATCCTGAAGTGCCGCGAGCACGCGCTCGTCTCGGAGCAGGCGACCCAGCCGATCCTTGACCTCCCGCTCGCACGCCTCGGTTCGCTGGCGGGCCTTGCGAAGCTCGGAACTCGCCGATTCGCGCAGCTCGCCGCGTGGCGTGATCACGCGCGCGATCTCGGCGTCGAGCGCGGTGAGATCGGGCAGCGTCCTTCCGAGGTCCGCGAGGCGCGGCGCCGCGTCGGCACGGGCCGTGAGAAAACTCGAGACGCGCCGCGCGGCGCGCAACGTATCGAGAATCTGTGCAAAGTCGGAGCCCGCGAGCAGAGCGCCACGCTCGAGCTTCTCGAGTATGGCCCGCACGTCCTGCGCGCCCCCGAGCGGCAGCTCCTGCCCCGTTTCGAGCAGAGCACAGGCCTCACCTGTCTCGGCCAGTCGATCACGCACGCCTCCGAGCGTCTGCTCGAACTCGAGCGCCAGACAGGCCTCGGCCCCACGCCGGCTGCCTGCTTCGCGCGAGAGCCACTCGCGCATCCTGGGCCACTCGAGCCGCTCGAGGACCTCGGCTGCACAGCGAAAGCTCATAACCGGGGAATGTAGATGGCGAGCACGAAACCACCCGCGCCCGAGTCGCCCGCCACGGAGTGCCCCAACCCCCGGACTGCGGGACTCGACCGGTTGAGCATCGAAGAGATCGTGGGCCTGCTGCTGGACGAGGACGCCGGGGTGTCCGAAGCGGTGCGGCGGGCACGCCCGAGCATCGAGGCCGGGACCGCGCTGTTGGTCGAGGTCCTTGGCAACGGGGGCCGCTGGATCAACCTGGGCGCCGGAACCAGCGGCCGGATCGGCGTCGTCGATGCCGCCGAGATCCCGCCGACCTTCGGCCTGGAGCCGAGCCGGGTCCAGGCGATCCTGGCCGGCGGCCGCGCCGCGCTGGAGCGCGCCGTGGAGGGGGCCGAAGACAACCCCGACGCCGGAGCCTTTGCGCTCCGCGAGCTGGAACTCGGGTCGACCGACGCAGTGGTCGCCCTTTCCGCGAGCGGGCAGACGCCGTTCGTGCTCGGTGCCGTGGCGTACGCGCGCGAGGTCGGAGCCCGAACCCTTGCCATCAGCTGCAACCCGGACGCTCCCCTCGCGCGAAGCGTCGACATCGCGATCCTCGCGCAGGTGGGACCGGAGGCGATCGCCGGGTCCACGCGTCTCAAGGGCGGGCTCGCCCAGAAGATGATCCTGCACACGCTCTCCACCGCCACAATGGTAAGGCTCGGCCGCGTGCGTGGAAATCTGATGACCGGGATCCGGCCGACAACCGCGAAGCTCCGCGCCCGCGCCGTCGCGATCGTGGCGCAGCTCGCGGGCGTCGAAACGGAGCGGGCCGAGCAGGCCCTCGAAGCCGCCGGGGACTCGGTTGAGTCCGCGCTCTCAGCGCTCGGGGCGGACGACACCGACGACCCGCACGCACACGGCAGAAGTTGACGCCCGACCCGATCTGAATCGCCCAGGGCCGCCTAGGAGAATGCGGAAAAGCCCGTCAGCTCCTGACCCAGGATCAGCGTGTGGATGTCGTGCGTGCCCTCGTAGGTCCGCACCGTCTCCAGGTTCACCATGTGACGCATCGAAGCGTAATCGTCCACGATCCCGTTGGCACCGAGCATGTCGCGCGCCATGCGCGCGATCTGCAGCCCGATGTCGACGTTGTTCATCTTCGCCATCGAAACCATCGCGTGGTGCAGCTTGCCCTCATCCTTGAGCCGTCCCAGCCGCAACGCGAGCAACTGAGCCTTGGTGATCTCGGTCGCCATCCAGGCCAGCTTCTGCTGCGGAATCTGCAGTGACGCGAGCGGCCGATCGAACACGATTCGGTCCGTCGCATAGCGGCGCGCCTCGTCGAAGCAGGCCATGGCGGCCCCGATCGCGCCCCAGGCAATGCCGTAACGCGCCTGGGTCAGGCACGCGAGAGGACCGCGCATGTTCTCGACTCCGGGAAGACGATTCGACTCGGGCACGGGCGTATCCTGCAGGTAGAGTTCACTCGTGATCGACGCTCGGAGCGAGAACTTACCCTTCATGTCGGGCGCCTCGAAGCCCGCTGAGCCCTTCTCGACCAGGAAGCCACCGAAGCCATCCTCGGTCCGTGCCCAAACGACGGCCACATCGGCGATCGAGCCGTTGGTGATCCAGCGCTTCGTGCCGTTCAGAACCCAGGTATCTCCGCGACGCTCCGCCCGCGTGCGCATCCCCGAGGGGTTCGAGCCGAAATCGGGCTCGGTCAGGCCGAAGCACCCGATCACCTCACCCTTGGCCATCGCCGGAAGCCACCGCTCCTTCTGCTCGTCCGACCCGAACGACCAGATCGGGTACATGCACAGCGCGCCCTGTACCGAGGCAAAGCTGCGGAGTCCGGAATCGCCGCGCTCGAGTTCCTGCATGACCAGGCCGTAGGCAACGCTGTTCATCCCAGCGCAGCCGTAGCCTTCCAGGTTCGCCCCGAAGAGGCCGAGTCCGGCCATCTTCGGCACGAGTTCGAGCGGGAAGGATCCATCCTGGCGCACGTGCTCGACCAGGCGCGGCAGAAACTCCTTGTCGACGAACTCACGGACGGCCTGACGCGCCATCCGTTCCTCGTCGGAGAGTTCGTCGTCGATTCGATAGAAATCCAGCGATTCAAACGCCACGGTGGGACTCGCTCCCCGGCTCAGGCTCAGGGTTGGTCAGGCCCCTTCGACAGGTCTCCGAACCTTCTGGAGAGCAGGTTGACCTTGCGATGAAGCTTGTCGAGATCCTGCTTGCTGGCAATCCCGAAACTCTCGAAGATCTGATCCCGGGTCTGCTCGAACTGGTGATCGACCTCCCTGCGAACCCGCTCCACCTGCTTGAAGAACGGGGTGGACCGGAACTGCTTCTCGAACCTTTGCCTGCGCTTCTGGAACTCGTCCTCGACCTTGCGCCGCTGACCGTCGAAGCGTGCCCTGAGTTCCTGCAACTGATCGTCCATGCTCTGAAGCGCCTCGTTGAGCCGATCGACGCTCGAGTTACCGGGTTCTGCCTGCTGAGTCATCGCGTAGCCTCCTTCGGCGGAGCCGTCGGGCTCAGCCTCTCTGGCGGCGCAAGATAACACATTGCGTCAACGAGTCCAAGACTGCGAAAAACCTTTCAATTTCAGGATCTTATCTCTATCTCCCGGATCCCGGGCCGGGATCCAGTATGCCGTATCGCGTCAGAGCGCTACCAGCGGACCAGCGAGGCACCCCAGGTGAAGCCGGAGCCGAAACCGCACATGAGTACCAGCGCCCCCTCCGGCACCCGCCCCTGCCGTACGCACTCGTCCAGACACATCGGAATCGCGGCCGCCGAGCAATTCCCGTAGGTCTCGATGTTGTTGTAGACCTTTTCGGGCGGAATCCCGGCCTGCTCGGCGACGAATTCGTTGATGCGCAGGTTGGCCTGGTGGAACAGGAAGAGATCGACTTCCTCGAGTTTGAGTTGATTCTGATCGAGCGCTTCCTGCATCACCTCCGGCATCCGGGTCACGGCGTGCTTGAACACGAAACGTCCGTCCATCTGCGGGTAGTGGCGCCCCTCGTCGATCAGGGCCTGGCTGATCCGCGGCTGAAACACCGAGCCAGGGGCCTCCACCCAGAGCTTCCGCGCGAACTCGCCCTGCGTGTGGAGGTGCACCGAGAGCACGCCGCGCTCGCCGGTGGCCGGTTCCAGTACCACCGCGCCCGCCCCATCGCCGAAAATCACGGTCACGTCGCGGCCCCGGGTAGAAAACTCGATGCCGGTCGAGTGCACCTCGGTCCCGACCACCAGCACCCGCTGGTACTGGCCGGATTCCACGAACAGGCGACCCACCTGAAGCGCGTAGAGGAAGCCCGTGCACTGGCAGCGGAGGTCCATCGCGGGAATCTCCGAGATGCCGAGCAGGCCCTGGAGAAACGCCGAGGTCCCCGGAAACTCGTGATGTGGCGAGAGCGATGCGAGCACGATCGCATCCAGGTCGCGAGGCTCCAGCCCTGCCGCGCGCAGCGCCCGCAGCGAGGCTTCTTTCGCCAGGTCGGCCGGTCCGGTCCCCGGATCGACGTGGTGGCGGGTCCGGATCCCGGTGCGTTGAATGATCCATTCGTCGCTGGTGTCCATGAGCTTGGCGAGTTCGTCATTGGTCACCACGCGGGGAGGCACGTACAGGCCGGTGCCCGCGATCCCGGCTCTTCTGGGCGTCTGCATGGCTAACTTCCTTCCTGAATCGGGGGCCGGTCGGCTTCCCACGAATCGTGCGAGAACAGGAGCGGCTCGAGCCGTTCGAGCAGGGCCTCGATTCCCGTGCCGGTCGTCGCGGAAACGGCGACCCCGCCGAGCCGATCTTCCAACTCCCGTGCATCCTCTGCAGAGACTCGGTCCGACTTGTTGAGCACCAGGAACTCGGGGCGGTCATCGAGTTCCAGGTCGGCGAGCAGCTTCCTCACCGCTGAGATCTGTCCATCGAGGTGCGGGCTCGCGAGATCCGCCACATGCAGCAACAGGCTCGCATCCTCGATCTCTTCCAGCGTCGCACGGAAACCGGCGATCAGATCGGGAGGCAGGTCGCGAATGAAGCCGACCGTGTCCGTCACGATCACGTCCCGCTCACGCGGAAAGCGGAGGCGGCGTGAGGCCGGATCGACGGTGGCGAAGAGCTGATCCTGTACGAGCGAATCCGTCCGTGTGAGGCGGTTGAGCAGCGTCGACTTGCCCGCGTTCGTGTAGCCCACGATCGAGATCACGGGCAGCCCCGCACGCCCTCTGCGCCGCCGCATGCTGCTCCGCTGGCGAGACACTTGATCGAGCGACTTCTCGAGCTTGCGGATGCGATCGCGTACGCGGCGACGGTCCACCTCGAGCTTCGTCTCTCCCGGACCGCGCCCCCCGATGCCACCGGTGAGGCGACTCATGGATTCTCCGTGCCCGGACAACCTGGGAAGGCGGTAACGAAGCTGCGCGAGTTCGACCTGGAGTTTTCCCTCCCGCGTATTCGCGTGTTGCGCGAAGATATCGAGAATCAGCTGCGTCCGGTCCACGATCCGCTCCTCGACCAGGTCTTCGATGTGACGCACCTGCGCCGGGGTGAGGTCGCGGTCGAAAAGCACCAGATTCACGCCTTTCTGCCAGGCCCGGACCACCAGGTCCTGCATCTTGCCTCGACCGATCAGGTAACGCGGATCTCCGCGCGATCGTCGCTGCCGAACGACGTCGACGACCCGCACACCGGCGGTTCGCGCGAGTTCGTGCATCTCCTCCGAGCGCGCGTCCACGCCGGAGTCGTCTGAGAACTGGACAGTGACCAGCAGCGCACGCTCCCCGTCCCCCCCCGCCGTCGAGTCCCTCCTGTGCCGCGGAAAAACGTTCTTCGAGTTCGTCGATCCAGTCCAGGAAGTCGAAGTCGAGTTGGCTCGGAGCGGCGCTGCCGTGGTGTTCGACCACGTCGCCCCTGCCATTCGGCGGGCACAGCGACGCGTATTCCGCCTCGCGCGGGAGGCCCTGCTCGTCGACGTGGATCGCGACCATCGCGTCGAGACGCAGGAGTTGAAGGTCGGTGAGGTTGTCCCGCGTGAGCGCCTCTCCGCGCAGGTGAGTCACGATGCAGCGAAGACCCCGGAATCGCCCGGGCCCGCCGCGCACGCGCTTGAAGTCGGGGAGTTCGACCCCGAAGGCATCGCCGACCGTCACGTACTCGACCGCGCCTCTTCGGGAAACCAGCGCGCCCACCTGACGTCCGGTATCGCGCGAAATCGCCGAGAGCTGCCGTGCGAACTCCTGCGAAACCAGCCGGTCGCGCGGGACTCGGCGCTTGTACAGGTTTCGGAGCTGGCGCAGCTGACTGGCCTTGAGGCCGTATGTCCGACCGTGTAGCTCCGAGATGAGACGCCCTCCTTCGGGTGCCCTGGCAGGATCGGGCCCCACGCACCTGCTAGCTTGCCAGAAATGCGCCGGAAGGGGACCCTCCCGGGCAATGTCCCTTCCGGATCTGAGCGTCCTGATGCCGGTCCGAGACGGCGGGCCCCACCTGGAGCGCGCAGTTTCCACGGTGCTCGCGAGCCGCGGCGTACGGCTCGAGTTGGTCGCGGTGGATGACGGGTCGAGCGACGAAACCCCGCAACTGCTCGCGCAGCGGTCCCGCCGGGACCCCAGGCTGCGGGTGCTGCGAACACGGCCCGACGGAATCGTGGCTGCCCTGAACCGCGGCCTCGCACTCTGTCGCGCACCCCTCGTCGCCCGGATGGATGCCGATGACGAGGTGCACCCGGAGCGCTTCGCGGCCCAGCGCAGACTACTGCTGGAGCGGCCGGAGCTGGGACTCGCAGGCTGCCTCGTCGAATCGTTCCGCGAAGGTGGCCTGGGTGAGGGCTACCGCATCTACACTGAGTGGGTGAACGGACTGCGAACGCCGCAGGCGATCGCGCGCGAGGCCTTCGTCGAGTGCCCGGTGCCGCACCCGACCTGGATGTTCCGAACCAATCTCGCGCGCGGGCTGGGTGGCTATCGCGACCGCGCGTGGCCCGAGGACCTCGACCTCCTGTACCGGATCCTGGCGAGCGGCCAGCGCGTGGAAAAGGTACCCCGCGTACTCCACCGCTGGCGAGACCACGCGGGCCGGCTCTCGCGGGTCGACGGCCGCTACACGCGCGAGTCGTTCGCACGCGCGAAGGCACACTTCCTGGGGCGCCTTCACCCGATGTCGGGCGCCGTCGTATGGGGCGCTGGACGCACAGGACGCCGAATGGTTCGCCTGCTCGAAGCGGAGGCGATTCCGACGCAGGCCCTGCTCGACATCAACCCGGCGCGCACCGGAACCAACGGGCGCGAGATTCCGATCCTGGCGCCCGAACGCCTGCGTGAGCGCGGACGTCGCTGGCGAGATGCCGGTCTCCGCATCCTGGGCGCAGTGGCAAGCCGGGGTGCGCGTGGCCAGATCCGTCGGGAACTCGCGGCCTCGGGACTCTCCGAGGGCGCCGACTTCCTGATGGTGGCGTAGAGAAGGACCATGCGAGATGCGCACGATCTCGCTTTCGTGATCCTGGCCGCCGGGAGAGGCAAGCGCATGCGTTCGGCGCGCCCGAAGGTGCTGCACGAACTATGCGGCCGTCCTCTGCTGCTGCACGCAACCGCGCTCGCGAGCGCACTCGGAGCCGCTCGTTCGATCGTCGTTGTCGGTACCGGCCAAGACGAGGTCGGGCCGGTCCTCGACGAGCACGCGGCCGACGTCGAGGTCGTAATCCAGCGGGAACTACTCGGCACCGGCCACGCGGTGCTCCAAACGCGCGAGGTGTTGGCCGGCCACCAGGGTCCGCTGCTCGTGATGTACGCGGACCACGCACTGTTCCGGCCCGAGACCCTGCAAGGACTGATCGATGCCTGGGCAGCCGGGGCCGACCTCGCGTTGCTCACAGGTGAACTCCCGGACCCGACCGGTTATGGCCGGATCGTTCGCGACCCCGGGGGTCGGATCGAGCGGATCGTCGAACAGCGCGATGCGAGCGCACGGGAACTCGCGATCCTCGAGAGCAACCTCGGCGTCTACGTCGCTCGCGCCGACTGGATGCTCGAAGCAGTCTCGAAGCTCGACCGCGAGAACCGGCAGAACGAATTTCTCCTGCCCGACGTCGTAGCAACCGCGCTGCAGGCGGGGCTCCGGGTCGAATCCGCGCCACTCGGAGACCCCGAAGAGGCGTTCGGCATCAACACCAGAGTTGATCTGGCGCAGGCGGAGGCGATCCTGCGTCGTCGGATCGCGCGGCGCTGGATGCTCGAGGGCGTCAGCTTCGTGGATCCCGAACACACCTACGTGGACGTAGAGGTCGAGATCGGAACCGAGACCATCCTCGAGCCAGGCTGCAGGCTGCGCGGCCGCACGCGCCTGGGCAGCGGCTGCCGGGTCGCAGTCGGAGCCGTTCTCGACGACACGACTGCCGGGGACCGGGTATGGATTAAACCGCACTGCTGGGCCGAACAGGCCCGGATCGGGGATGACTGCAGCATCGGTCCCTCCGCACACTTGCGTGCGGGAACCGTCCTCGGAGACGGCGTGCGGATCGGCAACTTCGTCGAGGTCAAGAACTCCACGCTCGGAGCCGGCACCAAGGCCGACCACCTCTCCTACCTGGGCGACGCCGACGTGGGAGAGGGCGTAACGATCGGGTGCGGCGCGATTACGGTAAACTACGATGGCGAGACCAAGCACCGCACCGTAATCGAGGACGGCGCCTTCGTGGGCTGCAACGCCAACCTGATCGCACCCGTTACGGTCGGGCGCGACGTCTACGTCGCCGCGGGTTCTACGATCACGCGCGAGGTCGAGGAGGGATCCTTGGCGGTCGCGAGAGCCAGGCAGCGGAATATCGAGGGCTGGCGCGAGCGGCGCTTCGGCCGGAAGCGCGAGGAGTAGAGCGGTGTGTGGCATCGTCGGATATCTCGGGCAGCAGGACAGGGCCCAGGACGTGATCCTGGACGGTCTGCGCAGGCTCGAGTATCGCGGCTACGACTCAGCCGGAATCGCCATCAACCAGGAGGGCAAGATCCGGGTCGTCCGCACTCTCGGGAAACTCGGCAACCTGGAATCGGCGTTACAGGATGTCCCGCTGGCCGGAGCTGTCGGAATCGGACATACCCGCTGGGCAACCCACGGCCGCCCTTCTGAGCGGAATGCGCATCCCCACCGGGTCGGGACCGTGGCGCTGATTCACAACGGGATCGTCGAGAACTATCGCGGACTGCGAGAAGAACTTCTGGCGGCCGGATGCGAGTTCGAGTCGGACACGGATACGGAGGTCATCGCGCACCTGATCCGAAAGACGCAAAAGGCGGGCGCAAAGTTACTCGAGGCCGTAAGGGAGACCGTCTCCCGCATCGAGGGCTCCTACTCGATCGCCGTGATCGACGAGCAGGAACCCGACCGGATCGTGGTCGCCAAGAACGGCGGCAGCCCCGCGATCGTCGCACCCGGCGACGGCGAGGTGTTCGTGGCCTCCGACATTCCGGCGATCCTTCCCTACACCCGGCAGATGATCCCGCTCGAGGACGGCGACGTCGCGCTGCTTCGGATGAAGTCGATCGAGATTTTCGATTCAGCCGGGAACCCGATCGAGCGTGAGATTCGGCGCATCCAATGGGACCCGGTGCAGGCGGAAAAGGGTGGTTACGACCGATTCATGCAGAAGGAGATTTACGAGCAGCCCCGTGCAATCAGCGACACGATTGGCACGCGCGTTCTCGAGGAGCAGGGCGAAATCGATCTGGATGGGATCGAGTTCGACCCGGACTGGATCCGCGAACTGCAAGGCATTCAGTTGATCGCCATGGGAACGTCGCGCCACGCGTGTATGCTGGGCGCCGATCTCTTCGAACGGATCGCGAAGATCCCGGCCACTGTTGATTACTCGTCGGAGTACCGCTACCGCGATCCGGTGGTGGGAGACCGGCACCTGCTGATCCCGGTGTCGCAGTCGGGAGAGACCACCGACACCCTCATCGCGACCCGCTCGGGGAGTGAGCGCGGGGCGCGAACACTCGCGATCTGCAACGCGCAGGACAGTACCATCGCGCGCGAGTGCGACGACGTCCTCTACACACACTGTGGACCCGAAATTGGTGTGGCGTCCACCAAGTGCTTCACCGGGCAGATCGTGGCGCTGTATTTGATCGCGCTCAAACTGGGCCGACTCCGGGGTACGCTCACCCGCGAGTTCACACGCGCGGCGATTTTTGAACTGCGTCGTCTTCCCAGGCTGATCGAGAGTGCGCTCGGGCAATGGAGCGAGATCGAGCGCGTCGCGCGCCGCTATGCACACGTCAAACACTTCTTGTTCCTGGGCCGCGGCTACGGCTTCCCGGTCGCGCTGGAAGGTGCGCTCAAGCTGAAGGAAATCTCGTACATCCACGCAGAGGGCTACACCGCGGGAGAAATGAAGCACGGTCCGATCGCGCTGATCGACGAGCAGATGCCGGTGCTGCTCGTCGCAACGAGCTCGGCAACCTACGGGAAGGTCCTGGCCAACGCCGCCGAGGTGCGCGCCAGGGGCGGAATCGTGATCGTAGTCGCGGACGAGGGCAACGAGGAGATCCGGAATCAGGCCGACGACATCCTCTACGTACCCCCTGCTCCCGAACCGCTCTCTGCTGTGGTCGCCTCGATTCCGCTTCAGATCTTCGCCTACCAGATCGCGACGCTGAAGGGGACCGACGTCGATCAGCCGAGAAACCTCGCCAAGAGCGTCACGGTAGAATAGGACCCCGATGACGCCAGATCGGCTTCTGGACGGACTGAATCCGCGACAACGTGAAGCGGCCGGATACAGCGAAGGACCGCTGCTCATCCTCGCGGGGGCCGGGAGTGGCAAGACCCGGACGCTAACGCACCGGATCGCCCACCTGATTGCGAGCGGGCGTGCCCGCCCCCATGAGATCCTGGCCGTCACCTTCACCAACAAGGCGGCGCGCGAGATGCGGGATCGCGTCGACGCCCTGCTACAAAACCAGGGACGAGGAGTCTGGGTCTCCACCTTTCACTCGGCGTGCGTCCGCATCCTGCGGCGAGAGATCGGCCACATGGGCTTCGAGTCCGGCTTCTCGATTTACGACGACGCCGATCAACGAACCGCGCTGCGACGCGTGATCAAGCAGATGGGTCTCTCGGATCGAAGCTATCCTGCCCGCTCGGTGCGGAGCCAGATCGACCGCTTCAAGAGCCGCGGACTCTGGCCCGCCGATCTCCGCGCCCAGGACACCCTGGACAGCGACCGGATCTCAGAAATCTATCAGGCGTATCAGAGCTCTCTGAGGCGCGCGAATGCGCTCGACTTCGGCGACCTGCTGATGCTGACCGTCCGCCTCTTCCAGAATCATCCCGGTGTACTCGATCACTACCAGCGGCGCTGGCGCTTCATCTTGGTGGACGAGTACCAGGATACGAACCCGATCCAGTACCAACTCCTTCGCTTACTCTCGCAGACCCACCAGAACCTGTGCGTGGTCGGCGACGAGGACCAGTCGATCTACCGCTTCCGAGAAGCCGATATCCGCAATATCCTCGACTTCGAGAAGGACTATCCCGGTGCACGGGTCGTGCGGCTCGAACAGAACTATCGTTCGACGCAGTCGATCCTGGATGCTGCGACCGCGGTCGTCCAGAACAACGTCAGCCGACTCGGAAAGCGGCTCTTCACCGAACGCAAAGGGGGCGACCCTGTGCGTTTCTTCGAGGCGGCCGACGATCGCGGTGAGGCAAGCTACGTGGTGAGCGAAATCCTGCGCCGCCGCGATGAAGGTCTCGCGCTCAAGGACGCCGCCATCTTCTATCGCATTCACGCGCAGTCGCGGGTCTTCGAAGAGGAGTTGCTCAAATACAACATTCCCTACACCGTCGTCGGGGGCACCCGCTTCTACGATCGCGCAGAGGTAAAAGACGCTCTGGCCTACCTTCGGGTCCTGGTGAATTCGGACGATTCCGAGAGTCTCGCCCGGATCATCAACCGACCCGCGCGCGGAATCGGGGCGACTACGGTCGCAAAGTTGTTCGAGGTGGGGAACCAGAGGGACAAGAGCCTCTGGGGCGGAATCGAGTCCGCCCTCGCCGAGGGTCTGCTCTCCGGGGCTGCGGTACGAAGGGTCACCGCGTTTCGTGAACTGATCGAGGAACTCAGAAATTACCTCAGCCGGGAACCGGTCGCGGATCTGCTCGCGCGCGCGCTCGACCGCTCCTCTTACCTGCGCGCCCTAGCGGAAGACGGCTCTATCGAGGCCGAGACACGCCGCGAAAACCTGCGCGAGCTTCTGACCGCTGCCGAGGAGTTCACGGTCCAGAACCCCGAACCGCTCAACGCAGACGACCCGGCCCTGAATGCGGGTAGCCTCGAACTCTTCCTCGAACAAGTAACGCTCTATTCTTCCGCCGACTCGCTGGACGGGGAGACGCTGGCCCTGATGACCGTCCACCTGGCCAAGGGACTCGAGTTCAGGGTCGTCTTCATGGTAGGGCTCGAGGAGGGACTGTTCCCACATTTCGCGTCGCAATCCGATCCGGCCGGACTCGAGGAAGAACGACGCCTCTGCTACGTGGGCATGACGCGTGCCGAGGAGAGACTCTACCTGACCAACGCGACCCTGCGGCGTCTACACGGAAGGGTCCAGTCGAACCTGCCGAGCCGCTTTCTGGACGAGATTCCACCTGACCTCACGACCGGCCGCAGGCGGTCGGCGGGCGGACTCCCCGGCGAGGCCCGAGAACTACCCTCGCGCGAGCCCCGGATCGATTGGAACGAGGGCCAATGGGAAGGCGAGGAATTGCCGCCGCTCGGACCGGGAAGCCGCGTCGAGCACCCGATCTTCGGCGCAGGTCAGATCACCGAGATCGTGGGAGCTGGTCCCGCAGCCAAGATCCGGATACGCTTTGACCGGGTTGGCATGAAGACCATCGTGCTTCGCTACGCTCAGCTTCGGCTGCTCTAGGGACCGGGACTGCCCCGTGTCGAATCGACACCTGACCGTATCACCACCCGGAGAGTAACCTGTTCGGGTTTCGTACAGCACCGGCAGACGAACTCAGGACGCCTCGCCTGCGGCTGCGGCCGCTCCGCCGCCGAGACAATCGCGAACTCCACGACGCCATCATCGAGACGCTTCCCGAACTGGTGAAGTGGCTGCCCTGGGCGCACCTCGAACACTGCCGCATGGATACGCGCTTTTACATTCACAGCGCACGGGTCAGCCGGGCGCGGCGCCAGAACTTCGAACTTCTGGTTCGGACGGCCGATACAGAAGAGTTTCTGGGGCTCGTGAGCCTGCATCGAATCGACTGGGACCGCCATGTCGCGGGACTCGGCTACTGGACCCGGAGCCGCGCCTGGGGAAAAGGCTACGCAACCGAGGCCGCGGGCGCACTCGTCGAGTACGGATTTCGCGCGCTGAGTCTGCATCGGATCGAGGCGCACGTCGCACCCGGGAACAGCGCAAGCCAAAAGGTCGTTGAGAAGCTCGGATTCCAGCGCGAGGGGATCGCGAGGGAGTTCGAGTTCGTGAACGGTCGTTTCTTGGATCATATTCAGTACAGTGCCATGACGTGGGAGGTCGAGGGCGGTCGGCCGGGAAACTGATCTGCGCATGCGCGCTTCGGACCGATACGGGTCTGGTTCGCGAGAACAACGAGGATTCCGCACTGGCCCTACCGGAATCCGGACTCTTCGTCGTCGCCGACGGGATGGGTGGCCACGCAGCGGGTGAGGTTGCGAGCCAACTCGCGGTAGAAACGGTCGCGACACAGCTCAGCGGACGGCGGATTCCCAAGGCAATTCGAGGCGAGGCAGCGCTGCTCGGAGCCGCCCTGGTCGAGTCAAACCTCGCCGTGTATCGAAAATCCCGGGAGCCGGGGCTGGAAGGCATGGGCACGACCCTGACGGCACTGCTCTTCCGGGGTCGCACAGCCACGATCGCGCATGCGGGAGACACCCGCGCCTACCTGGTTCACAAGGGGACACTACGCCAACTCACGCGCGACCACACGCTGGTCTCGCTCCTGATCGCGCAGGGGGTCGTGCGCGAAGAACAGAGCTCAGAACATCCCGACCGTCACGTCCTGACACGCGCGGTTGGCTCGCAACCCACCATCGAGCCCGAGGTCGTCCAGGTGCGCGTGCCCCGCACAGCGCGACTGCTGCTTTCATCAGACGGACTGCACGACGTGGTTCCCCCCGAGGAACTCGCGCGCCTGGCTTCGATCGCAGAACTCGAACCTGCCGCGAGCGCGCTGATCGGGCGCGCGAACGAACTTGGCGGTCCCGACAACGTAACGGCGATCCTGGTGCAGACTTGAAACCGGCCCGCGCAGGATCTCTCGATCAGTCGCGGCCTGTGGCGATCGCCAGGTAATCGAGGTCGCGGTAGCGTCCCTCCAGGTCCATGCCAAAGCCCACGACCCAGCCGTGCTTGACCTGGAAGCCCACGTAGTCGAGCGGCACCTCGACCCGTCTTCGCTCTTGCTTGCTGACGAGGACCGCGACCCGCACCGAGCGAGGTCGCTGCGTCCGCACACTGCTCAGCACCGCCTCGAGCGTGCGGCCCTCATCCGCGATATCGTCGAGCACGAGCACGTCGGCAGCCTCGAGCACCCGCGCGTCGATCGGGTCGACCTCGACCCCAACCAGTTCCGTGCCCCGCGTACGGCGCGCCCGCACGATCACGGTCTCGACTCGCTCGCGCTCGTCGCCGAGCGCGTCGAC
>JAYZEO010000099.1:0-22146 GCA_036337215.1 Myxococcota bacterium
CGAAGCGTGTAATCGTTCTCGAGCGTGATGAACGGAGCGAGTGGAAAGAGACCGGCCGCGAGCGCCGACTTCCAGAAGTTGGAGTCCGGTTCTTGTGCCTCGTCGTGGCCGATCAGTTCGAGTTCCCAGAAGGGATCGGCACCCGCCGGCACCGGAAACATCACGCCCTGGACCAGACGCGCGTCTCGGAGTTCCTGCACGAAACGCTCGGCGACCGCATCGCCCTTGAGCCGGGTCCGGTCGAAGGAGGCCACGCGGATGCCGAGGGTGATCGGGGCCGGTGTCGCCGGCTCGACGATCGCGGGAGCCGCCGGACCGATGCGCAAGGTCTGGTGGGTGCAGGCTGCCACCACGATCAGCAGTCCCGCCAAAACCCCGCGCGGCCAGCCCACCGGCGCGCTCTGCCCGCGCTCACGTTTCAGCTTACTCGACTCCCGGCCCCACACGCGGTCAGGCTAGCAGTGCGTTGCTCTGCCGACGAGGCCCGAACGCGCGTCCTGGAGCTGGCCTCGGGCTTTCGTTTCTCGCGGATCGGGATTGCAGCAGTGGCCGACTATCCCGAGTTCGAGCAGGTGCGCGAGTGGATACGGCGCGGTTACGCGGGCGAGATGGCGTATCTGGAACGCCGACTCGACGAACGCACCGACCCCACCCGGGTACTCGAGGGCGCGCGCAGCGTCGTCGTCGTCGCCGTCTGCTACGACACCGGCGAAGCCGATTCCGAGAGTCAGCAGAACCGCGAATGCGGTTGGGTGTCACGTTACGCCTGGGGCGACGACTACCACGAGGTCGTCGGAGCGCGTCTCGACGAATTCGCACAGAAGCTCGAGAGCGGCTTTCCCCAACGACGCTTTCGGGCCTACGTCGACACCGGGCCCGTTTCCGAGCGTCTGCTCGCGGCACGGGCCGGCGTCGGATGGATCGGCAAGAACAGCTGCATCATCGATCCGGAGTTGGGCTCATACCTCTTCCTGGGGGTCGTGCTCACCGACCTGGAGCTCACACCGGACCAGCCCGAGGCCGACCACTGCGGGACCTGCCGGGCGTGCCTCGATGCCTGCCCCACCGCTGCGTTTCCCGAGCCCTACGTGCTCGACGCCCGGCGCTGCATTTCCTACCTGACCATCGAGAAACGCGGCGAGATCGAGGAAGCGCAGCGTGAGACGATCGGGAGTCATGTGCTTGGCTGCGACATCTGCCAGGAGGTCTGCCCCTGGAACCAGCGAGCGGGGCGTCCTCTCGCAGCCTTGCCGAACTTTGCGCCACGGTCCGAGTGGTACGCGCCCGACCTGCGCGAATTGCTCACGCTCGACGACCAGGAACTCGGGGCCCGACTCGCGCACTCGGCGATCCGGCGGGCCAAACCCGCCGGCCTGCGCCGCAACGCGTTGCTCGCAGCCGGGAACGGGGCGGGGCGCGACCTGCTCCCGGTAATCGACGGCTACGCGCTCGGCCCCGAACCGGTTCTGGCCGACGCGGCGCGCTGGGCTAGTGGCCGGATCCGCGCTCGCGCGCAACCCGGATCAGACGATCCGGAAAGTTCGACATGATTCCGTCGACACCCAGGTTGAAGAGACGCCGCATCTCGTCCGCGTCATCGATCGTCCAGATGTGCACGAAGAGCCCGAGTTGGTGGGCGGCCGCCACGCTCTGCTCGGTCACCAGTTCTCGCTCTCCGAAGCGCGGCGGAATCTGGAGCGCCTGTCCCCGGGGTTCGAAGCCCGCGATCTGGTCCTGATCGAGCGCGGCAAAGAAGTTCACGGCGTCGCCGAGCGACGAACCGCTCGCGGTTCCGGGATCGAGCGCCCGGATCGATGCGATCACCGCATCCTGCTCGGCGGCCAGTAGCATGCGGTCTTCTGCGCCGAGTTCGCGGATCAGCGCGACCACGCGTTCCGCAATCGGCGGGTCGGCCTGCTTGAGTTCCAGGTTGATCCGCGCTTCGGGGTAGCGCTCGACCACTTCTGCGAGCAGCGGGATCCGGACTCCGCAGTCGCGGAACGGGAAGCTCCGGCCATCGGCCGTGAAACGGTGCCCGGCATCGAGTCGGGCCAAGTCCTTCCACAGGAATCCCGCGATCGGACCGGTTCCGTCGGTCAGACGCTCGACGTCGGCATCGTGGTGGACGACGATCTCGCCATCCCGGGTGGCGTGGCAGTCCATCTCGAGGAACGGGACCCCGGTCTGCCACGCCCGATCGAAGGCAGGCAAGGTGTTCTCGGGGCATTCTCCGCTCGCGCCTCGATGTGCAAACAGGTGCGGGGTAGGGGGCTCGAGGAAGGGATGCACGGGTCCACCCTAGCTGCCAGGAGCCGATGAGAACAGATGGAAGACCTGCGATGTCCGTTCTGACGCGAGATGCGATCTTCAACGAAATCCGGCTGGGCCGGGTGCGGATCGATCCGCTCGAGGACGACCAGGTCGGGCCAGCCTCGATCGATCTTCACCTGGGAGACGAGTTACGCATCCCGGACCCGGAGGCGACGGGTCCGTTGAGCGTGAGCGAGGAGACCGATCCGAATTCGGTGACGCGGGTGGTGCGACTCGACCGCCCCTACGTACTGATGCCGGGCTCAACCGTGCACGGAATCACGCGCGAGCGCGTCAGCCTTCCCCCTGACCTCTGTGGCTGGATCGAGGGGCGCAGCCACGTCGCTCGCCTGGGACTGATGGTCCACGTCACGGCCGGCTTCATGCACCCCGGCGTCGACAATCATCAGGTGCTCGAGATGTCGAGCGTGGCGCCGATCCCGCTCGTGATCCACGCCGGCTCGCGCATCTGCCAGATCATCCTCCAGCGTACCGAGGGAGCGGCCAGCTACCGGGGCCGCTTTGCGGCCCAGGACGCGCTGTGAGGGCGGTGGCACAGCGCGTCTCGCGCGCCGAGATCCGGGTCGACGGAGAGTCCATTGCATCGATGGGGCAGGGTCTGCTGGCCCTGGTCGGGGTCCAGCGCGGGGATGGGCCCGAGGACGCGGCACGCATCGCCGACAAACTGGTGGAACTCCGGGTCTTCGAGGACGCCCATGGGAAAATGAATCAGTCGCTTTTAGAATTGAGCGCAAGTCTTTGTGTGGTTTCACAATTTACTCTTCTAGGCGATTGCAGAAGTGGGCGCCGGCCGAGTTACGGTGAGGCCGCCGAGCCGGGGCCCGCCGAAGCGCTGGTCGACGCCGTGGTCGCGGCCGCACGGGAACGTGGCGCATCTGTGCTCACCGGCCGCTTGCGGGCCCGCATGGAGGTCGACCTGACCAACGATGGTCCCGTCACGCTGCTGGTCGACAGTCGGCGCATTTTCTAAGCTCTCGGTGCGATGAGACGACTCACGGTGATACTCGCGCTGACTCTCTTGCTCGCGCCCGCGCCCGCGGCCGTGCAGGCGGCCGAGCGGAGCACGCTTTCGACCTTCGGGCTCGGAGCGGGCGCGGCGGCGGCGAGTCTGCTGTGGGGCCCCGCCAAGGTGCTCTTCGCGGCCGGGGGCGCGGCCGTGGCCGGCCTGGCCTGGGTGATCACCGGCGGCCACAAGGGCACCGCGCGCCGGATCCTGCAATCGGCCGTGCGCGGGGACTACGTGGTGACGCCGGCACAGATTGCGATGGAGGAGCCGCTGACCTTCGTCGGACGCGATCCCGATCGCGATCCGTACCCGTACAGCAACAAGTAGGGTGACCGAGAGGCGCTGCCGCGAACCCGGACGGAACCTGTTCCGGCGGATTTCGGGCGGGCTCCGCTCCAGCGAGAAGTGCGCCGGGCGCCGGCTTCTGGTGATCGCGATCCTGGCCACGGCCGCATGCACGCCGGAGGGCCCAGCGCGGGGAAACGGTGAGTCTACGGCGGCGAAGCTGCAGCCGAGTGCGGTTCCGGCGATCGAGTTCGATCTGGAGCGGATCGGCGGCGGTCGCGTGAGTCTGGAGCAGTACCGGGGCCGGCTGGTTCTGCTGGACTTCTGGGCGACCTGGTGCCCACCCTGCGTGACCGAGATTCCGGAACTCAACGCTCTGCATGCCTCGCAGCGCGAGCGCGGCGTGGACGTACTGGCGATCTCCGTCGACGACCTCGAAGCCGACGAGATCGCCGCCTGGGTCGAAGAGAACGGCGTGCACTACCCGGTCGCGCTCGGGAACGAGGAGTTGGCGCGCAAGTACGGGGCACACGCCTATCCATTCCACGTACTGATCGGAGCCAACGGCATGATCCTGGAAGTCCTCGAACCCGGGTTTCACGACGAGCAGGAGTTGATCGCGATCCTGGACACGCACCGGTCCGGCTAGGGACGATTCGGAAGCCCTGGGGAATCTCTGGGCTCGCCCTCTCGCTGTGCAGAGCCCACGAAGCCTGGGTCCCGGCGTCGGAGAACCCAGTCCGACGAAGCCCGTATGCTAGCTTCAGATGTCGGCGGATGCGGCTCTGCTGGCCAGAGGAGAGGCACGGTGAGCAGGCTTCTGGTGACGGGCGGAGCTGGGTTCATCGGCGCAAACTTCGTGCGCCAGACGCTTCGTACCTTCCCAGAGCACGAACTCACGGTCCTCGACGCGCTCACCTACGCGGGAAACCTCGCCAATCTAGACGGCGTCCTCGACTCGATCCACTTCGTCGAGGGGTCCATCGTCGATGAGGCCCTGGTCGAGCGCCTGGTTCGCGAGGCGGAGATCGTCGTGCATTTCGCGGCCGAGTCCCACAACGACAACTCGCTCGACGATCCCTGGCCCTTCGTCGAAACCAACCTGATCGGGACCTTTCGAATTCTCCAGGCGGTGCGCAAGTACCAGAAGCGCCTCCATCACGTTTCGACTGACGAGGTCTACGGTGATCTCGAACTCGACGATCCCGCGAAGTTCTCGGAATCCACTGCGTACAACCCGTCCAGCCCCTACTCGGCATCCAAGGCCGGGTCCGACATGCTGGTGCGTGCTTGGGTACGCTCCTTCGACATCCACGCAACGATTTCCAACTGCTCGAACAACTACGGTCCCTATCAGCACGTCGAGAAGTTCATTCCGCGTCAAATCACGAACCTGCTCTGCGGCGACACGCCCAAGCTCTACGGCGAGGGCCTGAACGTCCGCGACTGGATTCACGTAGACGATCACAACCGTGCCGTGCACGCGATCCTCGAGCGCGGCCGAAGCGGCGAAACCTACTTGATCGGGGCCGACGGTGAACTCAACAACCGCCAGGTCATCGAGATGATCCTGGTTGCACTCGGTAGGGACCCGGGCGACTTCGAGTTCGTCCGCGACCGCTCGGGGCACGATCTCCGCTACGCGATCGACTACACGAAGCTCCGCGAAGAACTCGGATGGCGTCCTGAATACACGAAGTTCGCCGACGGGCTGCGCCAGACCGTCGACTGGTACGCGGCCCACGAGGACTGGTGGCGGCCCCAGAAAGAAGCGACCGAGGCCAGTTACCGTCGCAAGGGCCAATAGTCACCCGAGATCCCGTCGGAGGCGCGAGGGACGGGCGCGGGACTGGCGGCAGTTCAGGCCGCGGCGCTCGGCCGCGACGATACGGTCTGATGCCAGCGTTCGAGGTGCTCGAGTTGGGACGGGATCGGGAGATCGAGTAGCGCCCTCCCGAAGTCGAGCGTGCAGAGTGCGCTGATGTCGGCGATCGAGAACTCGCTGCCGGCAACGAACTCGTCCTCGGCCAGGGCCTGGTTCAGAAACTGCATTTGGGCCCGGGCGCGGCGCCGGTTGAACTCGCCCCAGATCGGCTGGGGCTCCAGGCCCAGTTCGGGGTTGCGCTTGAATAGCGCCGCCGTGATCGGGTGCGTGTGAATCCAGACCTGGCCCACCGCACTCGAAAGGTTCAGCTCGATGCGTCGCTGCCACATTTCGATCCGGGCGCGCGCTTCGGGACCGACCCCGAAGAGCGCGGGGCTGGGGTGCAGTTCCTCGAAGTAGCGACAGATCGCGACGCTCTCCGAGATGCAGGTCCCGTCGTCGAGTTCGAGCATCGGCAGTTGGCCCAGCGGGTTCTTGGCCAGGAATTCAGGGGCCTTGTGTCCGCCACTCGAGAGCGGCACCTGGAGATACGGAACCTCGATCCCCTTCTCCGCCAGGAAGATTCGCACCCGGCGCGGGTTCGGTGCGCCCTGATTGTCATCGTAGATTTTCAATGAGTCTCTCCACATCGCTGCTGGGGAATCCGAGATTCCGGGACTGCGACGATAGCGCGTTGCGGCCCCGGAGATCGGCTCGACCCCGAGCAACGGCCGCGGACCGGGCGGCCTCGGCTCAGCCGTTCCATGCGCCGGGATTCGCGACCAGGGATTGGGTCGAGCGACCGAGCCGGCCGGACGCGTCGTAGAGCACGACCTCGGCGAGCCCGATCCCGGCCTCGTCCGATATCCGGGGACTGCGAAAGGCAAAGCGGTTGCCTCGCGGCGCACGCGCCCAGTAGAGCGTGGTGTCGGTGTTGATCAGCGCAACCCGGTCGGGATCGGGTTCGAGTTGGCCGCCCTTGAGTAACGCGCGCCCGGAAAGGCCAAAGGTGAGATCGGCGACTGCCGCGCAGCGCTGGAGCGGCGTCATCTCCTCTCCCTCGACCAACCGAAGCGGCGTCGTGACCCACGCGAAAGGCCCCTGGGCGTCGCGTCCAACACTCACTCGAAGGCTCCAGTGAAAGCCCGGGGGAAGTTGATCCCGCATCGCCCGAGGCATGAACTCGATTGGGTTCGCGTCGTCCTGGGGAGGCGGCGGGTCGGGTTCGGCCTGCCAGCTGGCTGCCAGTTCCGGGCGTCGCAGCAGCAATACCGCTGTGGCCCGGCTGATCGCGGCCGGAGCCTCGATCTGTCCCGGATCCGGCGACGCACCCGAGCCGGAGAGCAACTCGATCTCCACGTTTGCAATGCGGCGTCCGCGGCGCAGGAAGCGCCAGCGGCAGGCCAGCGGCTCCATCGGGATGGGTCGAAATAGGTCGACCGTGAGTCGGACGAGTTGCAATTGTGTCTCGGCCGCCGCCCGCTCGGCCATCCTCGCGAACAGTGCATTGACGGGCCCCCCGTGTTGCAGACGCTCCGACCAGGGACTGCCCGCCCACGGACTGGGATGGAACACGTCTCCGTCACGTCGGTAGATCGCAGCTTCGGGCATGGCCGCGAGCCTACCCGATCCGATCCGTGGCGCGCTTCAGAGGGGCCGGAAGCGCCGCCGGGGCCCCGGGTCTTGAGTTGCCCGAACCGCTGCTTTCCCGAAGCTGTGGCAGAATCGGGCGCGAGCGACGACAGACCAGAGAGAGGAGAAGAGAGATGTCCAGCGAAGGCGGCCTCTTTGACCTGACCGGACGGGTGGCGATCATCACCGGCTCTTCCAAGGGCATCGGGAAGGCCACTGCGGCCGCGATGGCCGAGCACGGAGCCCGGGTGGTGATTTCGAGCCGCAAGGCCGAAGCCTGCGAGGCCACGGCGGCCGAGATCAACGCGAACTGCGCTGGCGGCGCCGGCGAGGCGATCTCGATTCCGGCGCACATCGGCAAGAAGGAAGCGCTGCAGAAGTTGGTGGACCTGACCCGCGCGACGTGGGGCCGGATCGACATCGTGGTCTGCAACGCGGCGGTGAATCCATACTACGGACCCTCGAAGGACATCCCGGATTCTGCGTTCGACAAGATCCTCTCGTCGAACGTCAAGTCCAACCACTGGCTCTGTCACATGGTGCTGCCGGAGATGGTGGAGCGGAAGGACGGGGTGATCATCGTGGTCTCGAGCGTCGGAGGGCTGCGCGCCAGCACCGTGATCGGGACCTACAACGTTTCGAAGGCCGCCGACTTCGCGCTGGTGCGAAACCTCGCGGCCGAATACGGCCCCCACAACATTCGCGTAAACGCGATCGCACCCGGGCTGATCCGGACCGATTTTGCGCGCGCGCTCTGGGAGAACCCGGAGATCCTCAAGGCCGCGACCGCCAACACGCCGCTGCGTCGGATCGGCGAGCCAGAGGAATGCGCCGGAGTCGCGGTGTTCCTGGCCTCGAAGGCCGGAAGCTTCGCGACCGGCCAGAACTTCGTGATCGACGGCGGACAGACGATCGCCTGACGGTTCGGCGTCGGGGTTCGCGCAGGCCCGGGGTGGTCCGGGCCGAGGACCCTCAGAAAGCAGAGACGCCCAGGTAGATCAGGACGAAGCCGACCGCGACCGCCAGCGCCCCGGTCGCTCGCAGCAAGCCCGTATACGAAACCGCACAGAGAATCGAATCCACGAAGCGCGGTGCGGGTCGCGGAAACGCCGCCAGCCCCACGCCCGGGGCCGCCATGAGCCACCCCAGGCCCTCGATCACCCGGGCAGCAGGGCCCGGTTCCGTCCTGACTGCCAGCACCAGCGCGAGGCCGAAGAGCAGGATCCCCAGGCTCAGCGCTCGAACCCGTCCCGTTGTCTGGATCAGCTTCCGGTAAACCCCGAGCGTGGCTTCCGGCGCCAGCAGCAAGGGACCGCGGCTCACCACGATCAGGACTCCGAGTCCGGTGAGGACCGCGCCGAGTCGACTCATGCCTCTCCGGGTTCAGCCCTCGGTTTCGGCTTTTCGATACTCTGGAACCGTGTAGCCTGCGCCGTTCAGTGCGCCGACGATGTCATCGAGCGAGACCTCATCGTCGTCGAAGCGCACGGTCACGGTGTGGGCATTCATGTCAGTCGCCACGGAGTCGACGTCCTCGATCGATTCGACAGCCGCACGGGCCGTCGCAGACGTGCCGCCTCAGACGACACCGGGCGTTTCGAGCACGTAGGTGACGTTCTCGGCGAGAGCGGCCGACGCGCTCGCCAGAACGAAGAGGGCCGTGATTGCGAATCGCAGCATGTCGTTTCTCCTCAGTCTTCCTACGGGTTTAGCGAAGCTGCCCCAGTTTACCAGAGGGTGCCGGAGTCGGGATCGGCCCGCGACCGAACTGTGGCAGAATACCCGCCGCGATCCGTTTCGTGCAGGCAACTCCCTGGCGAGGGCCCGGGACTCACGCGAGAGGACCCATGGCCGAATCCAGGCTCGACGACGAACAACGCGAATTCCAGGCCCACGCGCGTGGCTGGCTGGCTGAGAATGCCCCGCCCCCCCCGCCGGAGCGAATGCCGCTCACGCCGATCGAGGTCATGACCACGGGCCAGCGTGACTACCTGCAGGACTGGCAACATCGCTGTTACGAGGCGGGGCTGATCGGGGCCGACCTGCCCGGCGCCTACGGCGGCGGCGGACACCAGGGCTGTCAGCGGATCGCCAACCAGGAGATGAGCCGCGCCGGAACGCCGTTCCTGATCAACGTGGTCGGTCTCAACATGGCCGTGCCCACGATCCTCGAACACGGTACCGAGGAGCAGAAACTTCGCTTCGTTCCGGGCGCGCTGAGTGGTGAAGAGATCTGGTGCCAGGGCTTCAGCGAGCCGGGTGCCGGATCCGACATGGCCAACCAGCAGACCTTCGCCGAGCGCCGCGGCGACGACTGGGTCGTGAACGGGCACAAGGTCTGGACGAGCCTGGGTCACTTCGCCAGCTGGATGATCCTGCTGGCGCGGACCAGCCGCGACCACAAGTACGATGGGATTACCTACTTCCTGTGCCCGATCCAGGGACATCCCGGTGTGACGGTGCGGCCGCTGATCAAGATGACGGGAGAGAGCGGTTTCAACGAGGTGCTGTTCGAGGACGTGGTGATTCCCGATTCGCTGCGTCTCGACGATGTGGGCAAGGGCTGGACGGTAGCCATGACCACGCTCACCTACGAGCGGGGCGCAGCCGAGAGTGCGGGCGGAGGCGGCGGCGAATCGGTCCACCCGGTCCAGCAACTGATCGAACTCGCGCGCGAGAGCTACCGCAACGGCGTTCCGGCCATCGAAGACCCGGTGACGCGGGATCACATCGTGGAGCGCGCGATCGTCGCCGAGGGCCTGCGCCAGAACGGGCGGCGCGCAAGCGTTCCGGCGCTGACGGACCATCCGATGCGGATTCCGCTGCAGGCCAAGGTCACCTCCTCGGAGTTCATGCAGGACAACGCCAGGCTCGGGGTCGAGATCGCGGGCGCGCGCTCGACGCTCTACAAGCTCGACCGCAATGCCCCGAATGCCGGCCACTGGCCGCTCGCCTACATGAACTCGTACGGGTACACGATTGCGGCCGGATCAAACGAAATCCAGCGAAACATCCTGGGCGAGCGCGTGCTCGGCCTCGCGAAGTCGAAGTAGGGGATCCGGTATGGGGATTGCGGCGCCACCCAGGGACTTCGGCTTCGGTTCGGACGAGGAAATGCTGCGCGACCTGGGGCGCAAGTTCCTGGACGAGCAACTGCCGATCGAGAAGCTTCGGGATCTGATCGGCCAGGATCCGGCTGCCGTGTACGAGCGCGGAGAACTGCCGCGCTGGGACCCGAAACTCTGGAAGCAGATGGTCGAACTCGGCTGGAACGGGCTCGCGGTTCCCGAGGCCGCGGGCGGCGTGGGCTTCAAGATGGCCGGGATCGCGGCCCTGGTCGAGGAACTCGGTCGACACGCGGTGCCGTCTCCATTCCTGTCGACGCTGAACGCGAGTTTCGCACTACGCGCCGTCGAATCCGACGCCGCAGGCGCGACCCTGGCGCGAATCGTCGACGGCGCCTCGGCATCGCTCGCGATCACGGGTGCGCGAGGCAGTTGGGAGCCCGCGGTCTGCGACGTCACCGCGCAGGCTGCGAGCGGGGAGGGTGTGGTTCTCTCGGGAGATGCCCATTTCGTACAGGACGCCTTCAAGGCCGACCTGTTCGTCACCACGGCCGATGCGGGAGGCGCGCTGCTTCTGTGTGTCGTCCCGGCCGACGCCGAGGGCCTCACCCTCACACAGGATCACATCCACGATCTGACCCGGGACCAGGCCAGCCTGCACTTCGACCAGGTGCAGGTCCCGGCCGCCGCGATCGTAAGTCGCGACGCGACTCCAGCGCTGGAGCGTGCCTGGCCCGCGCTTCTGGTCGCAACTGCGGCCGACCTCTGCGGCACCAGTGAGTGGCAACTCCAGACCACGGTCGAGTACGCCCGGAACCGCATACAGTTCGATCACCCGCTCGGCTTCTTCCAGGCGGTCAAGCACCCGCTGGTGAATGCCATGATCGCGATCGACCGCGCGCGTTCCCTGCTGTACCACGCGGCCTGCTGCATCGACCAGCAGAGCGACGAGGCGCTCACCGCCGCGCGCATGGCCAAGAGCGCGGCTTCGGATGCCGGAGCCTTCATCTCCGACCGTTCGGTTCAACTCCATGGTGGGATCGGCTTTACCTGGGAGTGTGACGTGCACCTGTTCTTCAAGCGCAGCATGCACAACCAGGCACTCTACGGAGACGCGACGCACCAGCGGCGCAAGCTTGCCGACCTGCTGATCGGTCCGGTCTAGTCGATCCGGAAGGCTGCGGCGGGCGCGCCTGGCGCCCGAAGCGCGCGTCTGGCGCATCGCTCTGGACTGCCGACCCGGGCTTCCGCCTCAAGCCCCCCTAAATCGCGGTCGATCACGCTCTCAGCCTGGCCGGACCGGGGAAATCGAACATGAAGCTGTCCGACATCGAGCGGAAATTCGAAGCAGGAGAGCGGATCCTGACACCGGGGGGCTTCTGCCGAGAGCTGTTCGTGATCCGCAAGGGCGCGGTCCGGATCGAGAAGAACCGGCCCGAGCGGCTCGGCCCGGGCGAGTTGTTCGGCGAACTCGGGGCGATCCTGGGCTGCCCTGTCCCTTTCGGGGCCGTGGCCGAGAGCGAGGTGACCGCGCTCGCCCTGGACGTTGCGCTGCTCACGGAGTTCTGCGCTGAGCCCGGCGAGTTCTCTCTGCGCGTGATCCGGCACCTCGCGCAACAGCTCGAAGGCACGATCTCCGACTCGGCTCGCCCGGCCGCTGAAGTAGCCGGGCCCCCGAGTCAGGAACTACGGCGGGTGGTCGCCGCGATCCTGGAACGCGCCCGGCCCGCAGCCGATGCAGCGGGCCGCGTGTCGGCCGTGGGCGATCTGCAGGATCTTGCGACAGCTGCCGAACTGCCGCTCGAGGACGCCTACCGGCTGGTTCAGCGCCTGTTCGAGGCGCGCTACCTGCGGCTCGATGGGGGCCGACTCAGCCTGCTCGACCTCGAGGGTCTGCGAAGCCTCGGCGCCGAGGACCCGGCCGAAGCCTGACCCGGGACGGGACGGGGGGTCCCTCGAGTTGCTTCCCGGCAAGATTCGGGATACGAAGACGCGGTGCGTCCGAGCGTCGCCCACCTGCATCTTGCCCTGGCGTTTCTGAGCGCACTGGCCTTCGGGGTCGGCACGTCGGCCCGGGCGGCGGATCCTGGAATTCCGGTCGACATTAGCGCAGACCAGATCTCCTACGAGCAAGATCGCGACCTCTACGAAGCCTCGGGCCACGTGATCGTCGAGCAGGAAGACGGCGGTCGACTCGAGGCCGACTGGGTCAGCTTCAGCGCCACGACTCAACTCGGCGTCGCGACCGGCCACGTGAGAATCACCGAAGACGGCGACACCGTAGAAGCAGAGTTTGCGGCCGTCGACTTCGCAAAGCTCACCGCGCTCGCAACGGTCGCGACGCTCGACACGTCCGAAACCGGCTTTCGCGCAAGTGGCGAGGTGCTGCAGAAGACGGGTCCACGGACCTACCAGGTCGAGGGGGGAAGTTTTACGACCTGCCGCTGCAAGGATCCCGGCGAGCCGGCTCCGTGGAACATCGAGGCGCAGCAGGCCGACATCGAGGTCGAGGGATACGCAGTCGCTAAACACGTGCGTCTCCAGGCATTTGGATTGCCTTTCTTCTACCTCCCCTACATGCTCTTCCCGGTCAAGACGAAGCGCCAGAGCGGACTGCTGATGCCGAGTTACGCGAGCGATTCGCTCAACGGATACGAGATCACACTGCCGTTCTTCTGGGCGGTGCGTCCGGACCTGAACCTGCTTCTGAGCCCGACCTACATGACCAAGCGCGGCCTCAAGTTCGGCACTGAGGCCGAGTACCTGTTCGGCGAGCAGAGCTGGGCGGAAGCGGATTTCGGTTTCCTGCTCGGCGATCGAGCCGTCGATGAGAGCGATCCTGCGACCCCGTACTCGGACGACCGCTGGGGCGGGTGGTTCCGTCTGCACCATCCGCTCGGGCCCGGTGCGCAACTCAACTTTGATGTAGAGCAGGCGAGTGACAACGCCTACGTGCTCGACTTCCGCGAGTTGAGTGCGTGGCGCAACGATCGCTTCCTGCGCTCGACCATCTGGGCCAGCATCGCCAGGCACGGCTTTGCCGCCAACGCCGAACTCGCCTGGGTGGACGATCTACAGAGTCCCGACAACCTGGACCGGGACGATTTCCTGCTCCAGCGTCTTCCGGACCTGCATCTGCTCGGCGTGCCACGAAAATTCGGATTGCCCGGCCTGCGTTTCGGATTCGACTCCCGCTACACCTATTTCTATCAGGAGCACAACGGCGACACGCACAACGGGCTGTCGGCGGTCGAGAAACAGTTCTTCGACACCGGTGCCGACGGCGGCTTCGACGCGCGAGAGCCCAACCCCCAGACCGGGGCCTTCGACGGGCAGGACCATCATCGCGACAACTTCAATACCCTGGGAGGCTACGAGGGCGACGGAATCTTCCAGGAAGGAGAGTTGCTCGCGAATTCCGGGCACCGGATCGACCTCTACCCGCGGCTGAGCCTGCCTTTTCGAGTTGGGCCGATCGAGACCCTGAGCGAACTCGGACTTCGCGAAACACTTTACTTTTCCCGCGAAGACTCCTCGGCGCGACGCACGCTCTACACCGGCCGACTCGACGCCCGGATTCGCCTGCAACGCGAGTTTCAGCCCAGCGGCGGGCCCCTGCGTCACGTGCTCGAGCCACACGCGAGCTTCAACTGGATCTCCGACGACTCCCAGGACTCGAACCCGCTGTTCATTCCGGAGGGCTCGGTCGCGCCGGCGCGCCTGATCACCTTCGATCCACGGGTGCTGCTCCGCAACCAGTCCGACCGGATCGATCCAGCGCGCCTGCTGATCGTGGGCGTCGGAAACCGTTTCTACCGGGCCCCGGGGGCGGGTGGCGGGAGCCCGCGCTTCTTGGGCGACCTGGAAATCGGTTCGGGCTACGATTTCGAGGAGAGCGAACTCGCGGACGCGTTCGTCGAAGCGAACTTCTACCCGCGCGACAACCTCGAACTGGGGTTCGAGGTCGGCTACGACCTCGAGGACGGGGACCTCGATGAAGTCCTTGGCAGACTCAGTTGGTCGACTGAATCGGGTCACTCGTTCGCGCTCGACTACCGCTACCTCCGGAAACTGCCCATCGTCTTCGAGGACTTCTCGCTGGACCCCACGTTCGAAGACTTCGAGGCCGGCTTCCAGCACGTGAACCAACTCGGGCTCTCCGGAAACTTCGCGGTGCTGAGCCGACTCGATCTGTTCGGCGGCGTCGATTTCGACTTCGAGGATGACAACTCTCTGCGCGGCCGGCTGGGCTTCGTGCTCCACTCCGACTGCGATTGCTGGGACCTGCTCGTGCAGGCGCGGGAGACCACGCGCCCACCGACCACGCAGGTCTCGGTCGAACTGCGACTGTCCGGGATCGGATTCGGAAGCGAAGACGCGTTCGGAAGCCTGGGCCGGCGCTGACGCGAGACCCGGGTCGGTCGGCGTGGCGCCGCGCTTGACGGCCCGGGGTCCGCGTGGGAATCTCCGGCTGTCATGAGGAACGCGCCATGGTCCGCCCCGACCGCGACACTTTTCGCGCGCTGGCTCGCGCCGGGCGCCCGGTTCCTCTTCTCCTCGAAGTCCTAGCGGATCTCGAAACCCCGGTCGGCCTGTTCCGAAAGCTCGACGACGGCCGAACCTCATTCCTGTTCGAATCGGCCGAAGAGAGCGAGGACCGCGGCCGCCTCAGCTTCATGGGCTTCGGGCGTCGCGTTCGCTTCGTCGCGCGGGCCGGCGTCCTCGAGATTGAGCGCGCCTCCGGAATCGAGCGAAGCGAACTCCCCTGGGGCCCGGAAGGCGACCCGCTCTCGGCACTCCGGCAGCTGCTCGACGCGGAGCGCCCAGTCGAGATCCCGGGCCTACCGCGCTTCGCGGGCGGCGCGGTCGGGTACCTGTCCTACGACTGGGTGCGCTACGTGGAGCGGCTTCCGGACGAGAACCCGGACGACCTGGAGGTTCCTGAGTGCCATTTCACGTTTCCCGAAGTCATTCTGGAACATGACCGTAAGGAGCAGCGGCTCTCGATCGTATTCCTGACGCCGGCGCTCGAGCGCGGAGCCAGCGAGAGCAGCTGCGATGTCGCGTACGCGGCCGGGCTCGCCGAACTCGAGCGCGTCCTCGAACGGCTCGGGAAACCGGCACCGCCCCCGGGACCGAGCGCCGCCGCGTTTCCTCCCGCCTCGGAGGAGCCGGCCGACGAACCCGAGACGAGTTCGAACGTGACACGCGAGCGCTATCACGAGATGGTCAAGCGCGCGAAGGATTACATCGAAGCTGGCGATGTATTCCAGGTGGTCCCGTCGCAGCGTCTCACACTGCCGCTGCGCAGTGACCCCTTCGAGATCTACCGGCGGCTGCGCGTGATCAACCCCTCGCCGTACCTGTTTTTCCTGCGCTGCGAGGACCACGCGGTGCTCGGATCATCACCGGAAATCCTGGTGCGGCTCGAGGGAGACGAGATCACACTGCGTCCGATCGCGGGCACGCGACCGCGCGGAGACAGCTCGACCCGGGATCGCGAACTCGAACGCGAGTTACTCGCCGATCCCAAGGAACTCGCCGAGCACCTGATGCTGGTCGACCTCGGCCGCAACGACGTGGGGCGCGTGGCCAAGATCGGGAGTGTCCGGGTCGACGAGTTTCACGTGGTCGAGCGCTACTCGCACGTGATGCACATCGTCTCGAACGTGCGCGGACAGCTGGTCCCGGGACAGGACGCGATCGATCTACTGCGCGCGACCTTCCCGGCCGGGACCCTTTCCGGCGCGCCCAAGGTGCGGGCGATGGAGATCATCGATGAACTCGAGTCGACGCGGCGCGGGCTCTACGGCGGTGCGGTCGGCTACCTCGATTTCCGAGGCAACATGGATATCTGCATCGCAATCCGCACCATGCTCATCAAGGACGGCAAGATCCACGTGCAGGCGGGCGGCGGCGTGGTCGCCGACTCGGATCCCGAGACCGAATACCAGGAGAGCTTCCACAAGGCCCGCGCCCTGATGCGCGCGGTGCAACAGGCGGACCGGGGGAGCGCGCCGTGAAGCTGCTCGTGATCGACAACTACGACTCGTTCACCTTCAACCTGGTGCAGTACCTGGGCGAACTCGGGGCCCGGAGTGAAGTCATGCGCAACGACGCGATCGAGGTCGCCGCGATCGCAGAGCGGCGACCGGACGCGATCGTCATCTCCCCCGGACCCTGTACGCCGCGCGAGGCGGGGGTGAGCGTGGAGACGGTCCGTCGCTACGCCGGACGGATTCCGATCCTGGGCGTTTGCCTGGGACATCAGTCGATCGGGGCCGCCTACGGTGCCGCGATCGTGCCCGCACGCACACTCATGCACGGCAAGACATCGCCGATCCATCACTCACCGACCGGGCTCTTCTCGGGCTTGCCGGATCCCTTCGAGGCCACTCGCTATCACTCGCTCGCGATTGACCGCGCCACGCTCCCGGCCGAACTCGAGGTCACGGCCTGGACCGAGGACGGCGAGGTGATGGGGATCGCGCATACGGAACTCGCCGTCTTCGGCGTACAGTTCCATCCCGAATCGATCCTCACCGGGGAGGGCAAGGCACTGCTAAAGAACTTCCTCGAGGCGAGCCGTTCGAACGGGAGCACGGCATGATCGCCCGGGCACTGCGCAGCGTCGCATCCGGCCGGGAACTCTCGCGCGACGAGATTCGAGCCGTGATCAGCGCGATCATGGCCGGGGAGGGTGAGGCGGTTCAGATCGCGGCACTGCTCGCGGCACTGCGCACGCGCGGCGAAACGCTCGAGGAAGTCATCGGGGCCGCGCAAGCGATGCGCGACCACGCGATTGAACTCCCCGAGGCTCCGCCGGACGCCGTCGATACCTGTGGCACGGGCGGGGACGGCGCCGGAACCTTCAACATCTCGACCGTTGCCGCGATTGTGGTGGCCGGAGCCGGGGTTCCCGTTGCCAAGCACGGCAACCGCGCCGCCACCAGCCGCTGCGGCAGCGCGGAGGTGCTCGAGGCGCTCGGAATTTCGCTGGAGCTCGCACCCGCTCGCATGGCCGAAGCGGTTCGCGAGGTCGGAATCGGTTTCCTGTTCGCGCGCGCCTGCCATCCCGCGATGGCGCGAGTCGGGCCGATTCGCGCCGCGCTCGGAATTCCGACCCTGTTCAACCGGCTCGGTCCACTCACGAATCCCATGCACGTGCGCCATCAGCTCGTCGGCGTCGCCGATCCCGGGCTGATGGAGCCGACACTGCGGGCGTTGTGCGAACTCGGCGTTGCCGGAGCCTGGGTCGTACACGGCCAGGACGGCCTCGACGAACTCTCGACCTGCGCGGCGAGCGAGATCTGCTTCGAACGCGATGGCGAGATCGAGTGGCGGACCATCGAGCCGGGCAAGCTGGTCCCGCGTGCCCGGCCGGAAGATCTCGAGGGGGGCGACGCGGCCGAGAACGCCGGCATTGCGCGCGCGATCCTGGCCGGGGAGCCCGGTCCACGCCGGGACGTCGTACTGCTCAACGCGGCGGCCGCGCTCTGCGCAGCCTCTGCGGAACGCGCGCTGCCCGAGGCGCTTTAACGCGCGGCCGACGCGATCGACTCGGGACGCGCCCGTGACCTGCTCGAACGCTGGGTGGCGTTCACGCGGAGCGAAGCCGCGAGTGAGGGCTCGTGAGCGTGCTCGACGAGATCCTGGCGCGCAAACACGCGGAGGTGGCGGGGATCAGAGCCAACCCCGGAGAGGCCGCGCTCGCACGCGAGGCCGCGGCGGCAGCGCCGGCGCGCGACTTCCTGGCCGCCCTGCGAGGCCCGGGCGCGGAGCCCCGCGTGATTGCGGAGTTCAAACGCGCGTCTCCCTCACGGGGCGCAATCCGTGCCGACGCCGCGCCGGACGAGATTGCGCGCGCCTATGCAGGCGCGGGCGCGGTGGCGCTTTCGGTGCTCACCGACCGCGACTTCTTCGACGGCTGCCTCGAAGATCTCAGGAAGGCGCGCGCGGCCTGCGCGCTTCCGGTGCTGCGCAAGGACTTCACGCTCGAGCCGATCCAATTGCTCGAGGCCCGGGCGGCGGGTGCGGATGCCGCGCTGCTGATCGTGGCTGCGCTCGAAGATGCGCGGCTCCGAGAGTTGCTCGGCTGCGCGCGGGAACTCGGGCTGGCGGCGCTCGTGGAGGTCCACACCGCACAGGAACTCGACCGTGCACTCGAGGCCGGGGCCGAACTCGTCGGGATCAATAACCGCGACCTGAAAAGCTTCGTGACCGATGTGGCGGTCACGCGCGAACTCGCGCCCCGCGCCGCGGGCTGCTGCGTGGTGAGTGAAAGCGGGCTCAGCGAAGCAGCCGTGCTGCGCGAACTTGGCGAGGCGGGTGCGGACGCGTTCCTGGTCGGCGAGGCACTGATGCGGGCGCCCGATCCCGGTAGCGCGCTCCGCGACCTTCGGGGAGTCGAGTGATGCAGGTCAAGATCTGCGGAATCACGAGCGCGCGGGACGCGCGTGTAGCGCTCGAGGCGGGCGCCGACGCGATCGGACTCAACTTCGTACCGGGCACGCCGCGAGCGCTCGAGACGAAGGCCGCGCGCGAGATTTCGAGTGCCGTGCTGGGGGTGGCGGTCCGGGTCGGCGTGTTTCGCGATGCCCCGCTCGAACGGGTGCAAGGGATCGTGGCCGAAGTCGGGCTCGACGCGGTCCAGCTCCACGGCGAGGAGTCCCCCGAGTACGCGGCCGCGCTGCCCGTGCCAGTCCTGAAAGCGCTGCCCGGAGACGCGAGCCTCGAAGAACGTGCCGCGGCCTACCCGTCGATGGACTTGCTGGTCGACCATCCTTCCGGGGGTGGCAGTGGCACGACCTGGAACTTCGAACTGGTGCGCAAGCTCGTGGCTGCGGGACGCCGGGTCTGGATCGCGGGCGGTCTCTCGCCCGAGAACGTGGCAGACGCGGTGCGCGCCGCCCGGCCACACGGCGTCGACGCCTCTTCGGCACTCGAATCCGCGCCGGGCCGGAAGGATCCCGAGCAGGTGCGTGAGTTCGTGCGCCGCGCGCGCGACGGGGTGGAGACCAGAACGGCTCCCGACGCCGGGGGCTACTACGGTCCCTACGGAGGTCGCTTCGTCCCCGAGACCCTGATGCCGGCACTCGAAGAGCTCGACGAGGCCTACGCGGTGTTGGTCGATGACGAGGGCTTCTGGCGCGAACTCCAAGGCCAGCTCTCGAGCTACGCGGGAAGACCCACGCCACTCTATTTCGCGGAGCGAATGTCGGCCGAGCTCGGACTGCGCGTCTACCTGAAGCGTGAGGATCTGGCCCACACCGGTGCGCACAAGATCAACAACGTGCTGGGCCAGGCGCTGATCGCGACGCGTATGGGCAAGCCGCGTGTGATCGTCGAAACCGGCGCGGGCCAGCATGGCGTCGCGACGGCCACCGCCTGCGCGCGCTACGGCCTCGACTGCGAAATCTACATGGGTGCCAAGGACGTCGAGCGGCAGGCGCTGAACGTGTTCCGCATGGAGTTGCTGGGCGCGCGCGTGCACTCGGTCTCCTCGGGAAGCCAGACGCTCAAGGACGCGATGAATGAGGCGCTCCGGGACTGGGCCACGCACGTGCGCCACACCTACTACGTGATCGGCTCGACCGCGGGCCCGCACCCCTATCCGCTGATCGTGCGCGACCTGCAGCGCGTGATCGGCGACGAGGCGCGCGCGCAGATCCTGGAGGCCGAGGGCCGCCTGCCCGATCTGCTGGTCGCGTGCGTCGGGGGCGGGAGCAACGCGATGGGACTGTTCCAGGCCTTCCGCGAAGACGCAGACGTCGCGTTCGTGGGCGCCGAGGCGGGAGGTGCCGGAGTCGAGCAGGGACCGCACGGGGCTCCGCTCTCCGCTGGAACCCCGGGCGTTCTGCACGGGAGCTACTCGTATACGCTCCAGGACGACGCCGGCCAGATCTTCGAAGCCCACTCGATCTCGGCCGGCCTCGACTATCCCGGGGTGGGGCCCGAACACGCCTGGTTCAAGGACCTGGGCCGCGCCGAGTACGTACCGGTCACGGACCGCGAGGCGCTGGACGCCTTCGTCTGGGTCACCCAGCTCGAGGGAATCATCCCGGCCTTCGAAACCGCGCACGCGTTTGCTGAACTGCGGCGTCGAGCGCCCGAACTGGCCAGGGAGAGTCTGGTGATCCTGAACGTGTCCGGGCGCGGAGACAAGGACGTGGCACAGGCCCGCGAGCTACTCCGGGGGAGCCGATGAATCGCATCGACGGCATGTTCGAGCGCACGCGAAAGGAGGGCAGGGCGGCGCTGGTGACCTTCCTCACCGCGGGTGATCCGAATCTCGCGCTGACGGCCCAACTCGTTCCGGAACTCGAATCCGCAGGTGCCGACTTGATCGAACTGGGCTTCGCCCACTCCGATCCGATCGGCGAGGGCAAGACGATTCAGGCCGCTTCCGAGCGCGCACTCGCGAGCGGCACGACGCTTCGCCAGATCATCGAGACGGTGCGCGAGATCCGCCAGGTCTCCGAGATTCCGATTTTGCTGATGGGATACATGAACAACGTCCTGGCCTACGGAGAAGCGCGGCTCGCGGTCGACTGTGCCCGGGCCGGCGTCGATGGCCTGATCGTGGTCGATGTGCCGTTCGACGAGGGCCAGCGACTCCAGAGCGAGTGCGACGCACACGGGATCCACCGGATCCTGCTGGTGGCTCCGACCAGCACGCCCGAGCGGGTGGTGCGGATTGCGGCGCGAAGCCGCGGCTTCGTCTACTGCGTCTCGGTCACGGGCGTGACCGGTGCCCGCCGGGAACTTCCCGCCGACCTCGAAGCGCTGGTGCGGCGCATCCAGCGCGTCGCCTCGGTCCCGGTCGGCGTCGGCTTCGGCATCTCTACCGGCGCCCAGGCCGCCCAGGTGGCCCGCATCGCAGATGCGGTCGTGGTCGGCAGCGCGCTCGTCGAGCGCATCGGGGCGGGCGCGTCTCCCGATGCCTCGCTGCGTGCCGCCTCGGACTTCGTTCGCGAACTCGCAGCCGCGGTGCGCACGGCGCGCCAGAGCTGAGCGACGGGCCGGGGACCGCTCCGCTCGCGACGCAGCCCGCACGCCCAGAGAGCGCGCGGGGGTTCGGACCGCGCCGTGCGCGATTCAGGGTTTTGGCTCCGAGGCCCGGGTCCAGGCGTTCCAGAGGTCGCGGACCTGATCGGCCGTGGACTCCCTGTCGCCGCCGTTGTCGATCACGATGTCGGCCAGCGCCCGCTTCTCGTCGATCGGAAGCTGCGAGCGGATTCGCGCCTCGGCCTCGGCCACGGAGAGCCCATCCCGCGCCACGACCCGCTCGACCTGTGTCGAGACATCGGCGTAGACCAGCACGATCAGGTCGAACGGGAGCAGGGCCCCGGAACCGCGTCCGGTCTGGCGTCCCTCGAGCAGCAGCGGGATGTCGAGGACCACCACCGGTTCGGCGTCCGCGTGCGCGCGTTCCATGCCCTCGCGAAGCTTTCGGAACACCGCAGGGTGGATGATGTCGTTGAGTTTCTGGCGCGCCTCCGGGTCCTCGAAGACCAGCGCCCCGAGCTTCGGGCGGTCGAGTTCCCCCCCCGCCGTCAGGTACTCGGCGCCGAAGCTCTCCACGATCTGTTCGAGCGCCTCGCCGCCCGGCGCCTGCAGCTCGCGAACGATCTCGTCCGAGCAGTGGACGGCGGCGCCGAGTTCTTCCAGCAGCCGCGCAACGCTCGACTTGCCGGTGCCGATGCCCCCGGTGAGGCCCACGACCAGGGTTTTTTCGGCCTGCATCGGCGGCAGTATACGGAAGTGGCTTCGATGGCCGCAAAGCAGCGTCGTGGCTACGGAAACTGCCCACTCGCGGGTTGGCAGCCGCGGGGGCCTGCGGTATAGTCGGCGCCGCTTTCCCGGGGGAGAAGGGACCCCCGGCCGTCGTCTCGGTGGCGGCTCGAAGCCCGGAAGGGCCCGGGCCCGGAAAATCGAACGTTGAGCCAGAACAGACCCGATTC
>JAYZEO010000100.1:0-23532 GCA_036337215.1 Myxococcota bacterium
TGCGGCTCACTCAGAAATACCGCGTCACCAGCACCTTCTCGGCGCCGACCCCGATCCGCATGGTTTGCAACCTCCCCGACGAAGTGAAGCGGCGCTACGACACGAGCAGCATGCGGATCATGATTGCGAATGCAGCGCCCTGGTCGTTCGCCCTCAAACAGGCCTACCTGGCGGACTTCCCTCCCGAGTCCCTCTGGGAGGTCTACGGCTCCACCGAGGGCGGCGTGAATACAATTCTTTCTCCCCAGGATCAGCTCAGAAAACCGGGATCGTGCGGCCTGCCCTCCCCGGGCTGTGAGATCGCTCTTTTCAGCGAAGACGGAGAGCGGATCGCCGAGCCGAATACCGCCGGCGAACTCTACGTTCGGTCCAAGACGGTCTTCTCGACCTACTACCGGGCAGAAGAAAAGTACCAGGAGGGGCTTCGAGGAGACTACTTCTCGGTCGGCGACGTCGCCTACTTCGACGAAGAGGGCTACTACTACATCTGCGACCGCAAAGGAGACATGATCATCTCGGGAGGGATGAACATCTACCCGGCCGAGATCGAGGCGGCGCTGGAACTCCACGATGACATCGCCGATGTCGCTGTGTTCGGGATTCCGAACGAGCAGTGGGGCGAAAGCGTACACGCACTGGTCGTCGTCCATCCGGGACGAACCCTCGGCAGAGACGAGATCATGGACTTCGCGCGCTCGCGTCTCGCAGGTTACAAGATCCCGCGCTCAGTGGACTTCACCGAAGAAATCCCACGCACCGGTTCCGGAAAGATCCTGAAGCGCGTGCTTCGAGAGCCCTACTGGAGGGGTCACGAATCGAAGGTGCTGTGACCCAGGCCGCGCTGCTCGGCGGTCCCAGGGCCGTCTCCCTCCCGCTCCCTGAGTGGCCGCGCATCGACGATGAGACCATCGCGGCGGTGGTCCGGGTCTTGAAATCCGAGCCACTCTGCCCGGTGGGAAACACGGGAATTCAGGGGGAGTTCGAGGACGCCTTCGCGGCCTTCCACGAGCGGCGCTTTGCACTCGCCACGAACGGCGGAACTGCAGCGCTCATGCTCTCGGTCCACGGCGCCGGTGTAGAGCCGGGCGACGAGGTGATCTGCTCCCCGTTTTCGTGGGGCGCATCGGTGGCATGCGTGCTCCAGTGCGCGGCGATTCCGGTTTTCGCCGATATTTCGGCCCGGACCCTGGGTCTCGACGCCGCCTCCGTACGTTCGAGAATCACGCCGCGCACGCGGGCAATCCTGCCGGTCCACATCTTCGGCGCACCCTGCGACATGGACGGGATTCTCGAGGTGGCGGACGAACACGGGATCCCCGTGATCGAGGACGTGGCGCAAGCAGCCGGAGGCTTCTATCGGGGAAGGAGGCTCGGTTCGCTCGGGGCCTTTAGCGCCTTCAGCCTCCAGGCCAGCAAGAACCTGACCGGGGGAGAGGGTGGGATTTTGGTCTGCGACGATCGCGAGATGTTCGAGCGCGCGATGAGCCACGGCACGCACCCGCAGCGGCTCGTCGCCGAACTCGAACTGCCCGAGTTCCGCCGGCGCATCGACTCGCTCGCGTTCAATTTCCGCATGCATACCGCGAGCGCCGCGATCGCGCACACCCAGCTTCGCCACCTGGATGCCTGGACCGAGATCCGAAACCAGAACGCCCAGCGCCTATACGCGGCGGTTCGAGATCTCGAGTACCTGGAGTTTCCGCCGCTTCCCGACCCGGCAGAGGGATCCCGGCACGGCTTCTACCACATCCCGTTCCTGTACCGTCCCGGCGTGCTTCCACTCGATCGGGACCAATTCGTGGCCGCGCTCGAGGCCGAGGGTGCACCCGCGGGCTGCTACGTAAAGATCCCGCTCTACCTGCGACCACGCCTGAGAATGCACGACTACGTCGGACGGGACTTCCCGTGGTGCCTGGGCGAGGGCAGCTATGAGTACGGACGAGGAGACTGCCCGGTCGCCGAGGCGCTCTGCGAGAAGGAGTGGCAACTCAAGGCAAGCTTCCACGAACCGCTGCCGGAGCTGATCGACCAGATTGTGCAGGCGCTTCGAAAGGTGGGCGAGACTGCCGACGAGATCGCGGCGGCTGCGGCCACGAGCGGGGTAGTCTCGGGAGGTCGAGCGGCAGGAACCTAGAAGTCCATCCCGCCCATGCCGCCCATGCCGCCCATGCCGCCCATGTCGCCCATGCCACCCATGCCGCCCATGCCGCCCATGTCGCCGCCGGGCATGCCCGGAGGGCCTGCCTTCTTGGGCTGAGGCTTCTCGATGACGATGCTCTCGGTGGTGAGCATGAGCCCGGCAACGCTGGCGGCGTTCTGGAGCGCAGAACGAACCACCTTGGTGGGATCCATGATCCCATCCTTGATCAGATCGCCAAAGGTCCCAGTCTGCGCGTTGTAGCCGAAGTCTCCGCCCTTCTCAGCCACTTTCTGCGCGACGACTGCGCCGTCGGCACCCGAGTTCTCGGCAATCTGTCGCAGCGGACAGGAAAGCACCCGGCGCAAGATCTCGACCCCGAGGCCCTCGTCGCCCTCGAGCTTGAGACCGTCGAGCGTGCTCTCACAACGCAGCAGGGCCACCCCGCCGCCGACCACGATGCCCTCCTCGGCTGCGGCCTTGGTCGCATTCAGAGCGTCCTCGACCCGGGCCTTCTTCTCCTTCAGTTCCGCCTCGGTCGGAGCGCCGGCCTTGATCACGGCGACACCGCCCGAGAGCTTTGCGAGGCGTTCCTGCAACTTCTCTCGGTCGTAGTCCGAGGTCGTGTCCTCGATCTGGGCTCGAAGCTGTGCGATCCGGCCTTCGAGATCCTTCTTGGTACCCGCACCATCGATGACGGTGGTGTTGTCCCGATCGATCACGACGCGGCGCGCCTTCCCTAGATCCTGCAACGAGACGTTCTCGAGCTTGATTCCGAGATCCTCCGAGATCGCCCGTCCGCCGGAGACACACGCAATGTCTTCGAGCATTGCCTTGCGGCGGTCCCCGAATCCCGGCGCCTTGACTGCAACCGCGTTGAGCGTGCCCCGGATCTTGTTGACCACCAGCGTCGCCAGGGCCTCACCCTCTACGTCTTCTGCCACGATGACCAGAGGCTTGCCCGCCCGCGCTACCGCCTCGAGCAGCGGCACCATGTCACGCATGCTCGAGATCTTCTTCTCGTGGATCAGGATGTAGACATCCTCGAGCACCGCCTCCATCCGCTCCGGATCGGTGACGAAGTAGGGCGAGAGATATCCGCGGTCGAACTGCATGCCTTCGACCACGTCGAGCTCGGTCTCCATGCTCCGGGCCTCTTCGACGGTAATCACGCCCTCTTTGCCGACCTTCTCCATCGCCTCCGCGATCATGTTGCCAATCTCGGTGTCGCCATTGGACGAGACCGCGCCGATCTGGGCGATCTCCTCCCTGCCCCGAACCTTCCGCGAAGCCTTCTCGAGTTGCAGACAGACCTCCCGCGTGGCCTTGTCGATGCCGCGCTTGAGTTCCATGGGATTCGCACCCGCCGCGACCAGCTTGAGACCGTCGCTCACGATCGCCTGGGCGAGAACCGTCGCCGTGGTGGTGCCATCGCCGGCCACGTCCGAAGTCTTCGAAGCGACCTCCTTCACCATCTGGGCACCGAGGTTCTCGAACTTGTCCTCGAGTTCCACGGCCTTCGCAACCGTGACGCCGTCCTTCGTCGAAGTGGGCGCGCCCCAACTCTTCTCGATCAGTACCGTGCGGCCCTTCGGCCCCATCGTCACCTTGACTGCATTGTTGAGCTTCCCAGCCCCGTCCCGGATCTTGTGTCGGGCGTCCTCATCAAACAGCAGAATCTTTGCTGGCATGGCTTTACTTCCTCTACTCCAGGATCGCGAGGACGTCGTCCTCGGAAATGATCAGGTGTTCGCCGCCATCGAGAGTGATCTCGTTCCCCGAGTACTTGGAGAACAGAACGCGGTCCCCGCGCTTGACCTCCATCGCGATCGGGCTGCCGGAGTCGTCCCGGCGCCCCGGACCCGCCTCGGTGACCTTGCCCTGCTGGGGCTTTTCCTTGGCGCTGTCCGGAATGATGATCCCACCCGCGGTGGTCTCTTCCTCATCCAGGCGCTTGATGATCAGTCGGTTGTGCAACGGGCGCATCTTGCCTGGCATAGGGCCTTCTCCTCCGTACAGGGGTTCGGTCGATAGGTGAGGCGCAGGCTAAGCGCACGGCCCAGGAAGTCAAGTCACCCGAAATAGGGTAGGGAGACTCGGAGCCGCGCTGAGGCGACTCGAGGAGAGCCGGCTCCGGCGCAGCGCCGTCAGGCCCCACTCGAATCGGGCACGGCCGGTCGCCTCAGGCGAGCAAGCTCCGCCCGATCACCTTGAGTTCGAGGATGGGCTTCACGCCCTCGAAAATCGGGAGCACCAGGGCGTCCACGACATAGCGGCTGATCGCATATTCCTCGGCGTAGCCCCAGCCCCCGTGGAGCAGTTGCCCCTCCTGGCTCACCGCCACCGCCACGTCGCAGGCGAGCAACTTCGCCTGGGACGCGTACGACGCCGCCGCCCGCTCGTCTTCGTCCATCGCGGCCGCCGCTGCGTAGGTAATTGCCCTCGCTGCAGCCAGATCACTCGCCATCTTCCCGAGCTTGAACTGCGTCAACTGATACTCGCTCAGGCTCCGGCCGAACTGCTTGCGGTCCACGACGTATTCCGCGCTGCACTCGAGCGCCGCCTGCGCCAGTCCACACGCACGGCCGCCGGTCTGCAGTCGGCCCGCCGCGAAGCCCCCCATCTGCAAGTAGAAGCCCCGCCCGAGCCCGGCCTCTGCCCCGATCAGGTTCTCGCCGGGCACGAAGTAGTTTTCGAAGTTCACGGTATAGGAGTGCATGCCGCGGTAGCCGGGCGTCGCGTCCGCCGTCCCGACGATCCGGCCACCACCAGGCTGGGTCTGGTCGAAGCTGTGCTCGCTGCTCCGCTCCTTGGGCACGATCAGCAGCGACAGCCCGCGGGCCCCCGCGGCGGGGTCGTCGTCGGTGCGGCACAACACCGCGAGGATGTCGGCACGGCCCGCAAAGGTGCACCAGGCCTTGGCGCCCGTAATGCGATAGCCCGGGACCCCGTCCTGGCTCGCGGGCTCAGCCCGGCACTTGACCGAGGCGACGTCGCTACCGACATCGGGCTCCGTGACGCTGATTCCAACCATGAGTTCACCCGAGGCGATCCGCGGCAACCACTCGCGCTTCTGAGCCTCCGTCCCACCCGCCATCAAGGCCTTGGTCAGGATCTCGGGCCGCGTGATCAGGGATCCGGCCGCGGCGAGCGAGGCGCGTGAAAGCTCCTCGGTCGTGATCACCATCGCCACGTTGCCCATCTCGCTGCCCCCAAACGCCTCCGGAACTGACAGGCCGAAGTAACCGAGTTCGCTCATCGACGAGATCAGTTCCTCGGGGACCAGTTCGTCTTTGCGATGGATCCGTTCAGCGAGCGGGGCAACTTCTCGAGCCGCGAATTCCCGAACCGCGTCGCGGGTCAATTCGTAGAGTTCTTCGAGGGGACCATCGTTGCGGCCTCGCTGCCTAGCAACTTCGCTTCCGATCGCCCGGACGCGACGCTCGTTCAGCGCGTCCCTCACAAACGCCGAGACGGACTCGTCGGGCAGATCGTCGTCCGAGAGGCCGTGCTCGGGACCGGAGTCCCGGATCAGACGGTCGAGGTCCGACGCGACGCCGCCCACGAACACGGTGGCCTGCTCGCGATAGATCGGTCCGGCATCGCGCGCGTACTCGAGCAGGTCCCGACCCGCCCGCAGCCGCGTGGCCAGCGCTGCAAGCCGCTCGACCGCGACCTGCTGCTCATCGATTTCGCGCTCGCGCGCAAACGCGATCGCCTTGTTCAGGCGGAGATCGAGTGCATCCAGCACGTTTTCGATCTCGCTCGGGGGGACCTCCTTGAAATCGCTCATCCGCCTTCTTCTCCCGAATTTGCACGCAGCCCCAGTGCCGCGCGGATCTCCTCGCAGATCGCCTCGGCGCTCCGTTCCGGCTCGCGGGCGTCACGAATCGGCCGGCCCACGACCAGGAAGTCCGCTCCGGCTGCAATCGTCTCCGTGACTCCGGCCACTCGAAGCTGGTCTCCCCGATCCGCGCCGGCCGGCCGCACTCCCGGGCACACCAGTTCGACGTCGGGCCCGACCGCCTCGCGCACGGCCGCGACCTCGGCACCCGAGCAGACGAGTCCCGGGCAACCCGCCTCGACGGCAGCGCGCGCAATCGCCACCACGCTCGCCGGATCCGCCGGACGGCTCGTGAGACGCGTCACCCCGAGAATTCGGATCTCGTCACCCGCGCCACGGATGGCCCCGCGCAACATCTCGTCCCCACCGTCCACGATGACCGTCAGGAAGCGAACACCGCCGAGCCTCGACACGGCACGTGCCGCCCGCTCCACCGTCGCCGGGATGTCGTGAAATTTCAGGTCGAGGAACACCCGGGACCCGGACAGGTCGGCCAGTTTCTCGACCGCGACCGGGCCTACCGCCGAAAACAGCTCAAGGCCCAGTTTGAAGGTGCCGACCCAGGGAGTCAGGCGCTTGATCCAGCTCTCGGCCGTTGCGAGGTCGGGAACGTCGAGCGGGAAGATCAGTCGTTCTCTTCCCGGCTGGCCCGTCGTGGTGGTGGGGTCCATCGGGACGACTACTTATCACACCTCGCCGCGTTCGGCCTCGCTCTTTCCCTCGGCGCGCGCGAGCACGGTACGGAAAAACGCTCGGTACTCGCGCGGAGGATCGCGCAGCACCACGCCAAAACCCGGCGGCACACCAGCGCTCGCGAGCGTCTCCGTATTCCAGCGCACCTGTCCGCGCAGATCCATCAGCTTGCCCTCGGGCAGCCGGAACTGCACGGCGACCACGGCGCCGGGCCGAGGCAGGTGCTCCGAACAGACGAAGAGCCCGGCCCGCGAAATGCGTGCGAGAGTCCCGAGGCTCTCCTCACCCTCGCACAGGAAGCGAAGCGGGATCTCGGAAACCTCGATCCGAGGTCGAGCGCGTAAAGATTGCGGCACGCTGGATAGAATCGGTGAAAGGGCGCGCCGCCTTGAGGGAAGCCCTCGCAGCTGAGAAGGTGACATCGGAGGCACATCCCGGAACTTTATCGACGAGAGGGACCCGTCTTCTGGTTCGAGTGCTTCCCTCCCCGAAGCGATCGGGGCGCACGCTCATTGCTCAGGACCCTCCACGAGTTCAAACACCCGGGGCCGGACTTTGCTTCCGTCAGATAGCCGCTGGACCGCGGCCGCCGACAGCTCACGTTGGACCTGGTATCCCGAATCGAACGGAAGCTCGGGATCGAAGTGCCCATTGTCGCCGGAATCATGCCCGTCACGAGCGTCTCCGGAATCAAGCTGATGCCAGCCATGAACGGTTCGCAGATCCCGCCCGAACTCCTGGGAGAGTTCGAACCGGTGGGGCAGGATTCGGCGCGGGTGGAGGAGGCCGGATCGGCCTGGGCGCTCGCACAGTGCAAAGAGCTGCCGGCGCGGGGCACGCACTCGGCGCACGCTATTGAGAGAAGGCTCGCCGCTTGAGTTCGCGTACGTACGCCGAGATCTGGGGATCCGCCGCGATCAACTCCGAGACCTGCTCGTCGAACTCGCCCGCGCCTCGCTCGAGCTCGCCGAGATCAAACGGGGTCTCGATCAATTCGGAGAGACGTTGCAACAAAGCCAGCGAGCCGCGCTTGTTGGGACTGAGCGTGAGGTAATGGGGAAGTGCCGCCCAGAGGGACAGGGTCGTGATGCCCTGCTGGCTGAGCTCGTCCGCCAGGACCCCTACGATTCCGGTCGGGCCCTCGTATTGGGAGGACTCCTGCCCGAGCGCTTCCGAAAAGCTCGGGCCTGTCGTAAAACTCCTGACCTGGATCGGCTGTGAATAGATCACGTCGGCCAGGAATGCTCCGGGAAGCACCACCAGCCGGACGCCGGTTCGGCGAACCAACTCGCCTATCGTGCGGCAGTAACCCCTCCAGCGCAGGTGCGGCTCCACCCCGAGACCCAGGATCAGATCGTGCGACCGTCCTTCCAGCCGGACACTGAAAAATTCATGATTCGGCCACACCACCTCGCGGGAACCGTCGCCCGACAACCTGACATGAGGACGCGCGACCGTGAAGTCGAGAAACTCCTCCATCTCGATCTGTGCAAGCGGGCACGTGCCGAGGGATGAACTGAGATAGCGCACCGCCTCCGTGGCGCTCTCCGCAGCATCGTTCCAGCCCGCGTACCCCATAATCAGGATCGGGTCTCTCAGCTTGGGCAGCTCGGAAAATGTCAGCGGGCCCGCGACATCCACGACGCCACCTTCGCACAGTCGAGGACCGAAAGCACCCATTCCAAACTACGGTAGATGGTCGAAGCTATCGTCTAAGGTGGCCGATGCTTCCGCAGTCTACGATCGGAACACCGGGCACAGCTCCGGCCCGGCCAGAGAAAGCGCCAGCAAGGCGCCCTCTGCGCTCAGACCGACCAGAGGAACGCGATCAGAGCGACGGACAGTATGCCGAGCAGCAACTGCAGCGGCAGACCCATCCGCAGAAAGTCGCTGAAGCGATAGCCGCCCGGTCCGTAGACCATCAGGTTGGTCTGGTAGCCGAGGGGGGTGGCGAGTGACAGTGAAGCCGCAATCGCCACACCGATCGCGAACGGGCGGGGGTCGGCTTCGACGGCGGAGGCAGCCACCAGCGCAATCGGAAACATGAGTGCGGCCGCTGCGTTGTTGGAAACCATTTCAGTCAGGACCAGCGTCGCCAGGTAGACCCCGGCGAGGACTGCGACGGGTCCCCAGGGCTCCGAGATGCCGACGAATGCGGCCCCGATCATGCCCGCCGCGCCGCTTTCTTCGAGCGCGCGGGCCAGGCCGAACGACGCCGCGATCACGATCAGGACGGAAACATCGATCGAGCGGCGCGCCTGCCCGGGTGACAGGCACCCAACTGCAACCACGCCCACGGCACCCGCGAGCGCTGCGGCCACGATGGGTAGCGCCCCAGATGCCGACAGGCCCACGACCCCCCCGAGGATTGCGAGAGCCCAGGCGGCGCGATGATGACGCGGGGGAGCGCTCTCGTCCACCTCGCTCACGAGGTAGAAATCCGTTGAGTCGCGAAAGCTCCGCGAAAAACCCGACGCCGCCTCGAGAAGCAGTGTGTCGCCCGCGCGCAGCTGAATGTCCCCGAGCTTACTCTCGATCCGCTCGCCGTGGCGATGAACGGCGACGACCGCCGCACTGTAACGACCGCGGAAGTTCGCCTCGCGAATCGAAAGCCCGATCAGGGGGGAGCCCCCGGACACCACCGCCTCGTGCAGTACCCAGCGGTCGTCTGCCTCGGGCGGCCGGTCGTGCACCTCGGGAACCAGGCCCCGGAACTGCTGCAGGTCGACGATCGTCTCGACCACGCCCGCAAAGGTAAGACGATCCTGTGCGCGGAGGTACTCGCCCGGACCCACCGGCGAAATCACGCCGCTGCCGCGCTCGACCCGGACCAGAAACAGGCCCGAGAGCTGCCGCAGCCCTGCCTCCTCTACCCTCTGGCCGACCAGAGGGGATTCCGACTCGAGCCTCATCTCGACCAGGTACTCGCGCGTTCCCGCGCCCATGCGGCTGAGCACGTCAATCCGCTCGGGCAGGACACGCGGCGCCAGGAGGACGATCAGCGAGAGTGCAACGATCAGGCACGGTATCCCGACCCAGGCGAGTTCGAACATCGAAAAACCCGGTAGTCCGCGCTGCTCCAGCAGGCCGCTCACGACGAGATTGGTCGAAGTCCCGATCAGCGTGCACACACCCCCGACCACGGCGGCGTAGGAAAGCGGGATCAGCAGCCAGGATGGCGAGATCCGTTGCCGCTCGGCCCACTTGAACACAACCGGCAGGAACATCGCCACGATCGCCGTATTCGAAAGAAAGGCCGAGCCCACTCCGGTCAGGGTCGTGAGCCGCGCCAGCGCGGGGCGGATTTCTCGTGCCCCTCCAAAAAGTCGCTCCGAGATCATGCCCAGGGCACCCGTGTTGCGGATCGCGCCCGCAATCACGAAGAGCGCCCCCACGGTAATGACGCTCGGGCTGGCAAAGCCCCTGAGCGCCGACACCGGCTCGATGATGCCAAAGAGCATCAACAAGACGAGAGCACCGAGCACGAGCGTGTCCGGACTGAGTCTCTCTTGCAGCAGTCCGACGATCATCAGGGCAACGACCGCCAGGGTGATCCAGGCCGCGATCACGAAGCGGAGCATACCGGCCCCGAGCGGGGTCTGCTAACTAGAGGGGAGCGTGCGGTCGAACGAAGTGTTCGCGAAAATGAGCGCCGAGGATGCGGCCGCGTGGTTCGAGGAACTGCGCGATGAGCTTCCGGCGGCCGCCCAGATCGCTCGCGGCGCCGCCTCGGAGGCGTTCAAGCTGCGGCGCCAGTACCTGCAACGCCAACCCCGCGCGAAGCAAGCCGAGTGGGTACGGCGTGCACTCGCCCGGCCCGGGAACGCCTCGGCCGCGGAAGAAGTTCTGGCCTCGTACTTCCTCGAGGTCCACGAAGATCTCGTAAAGGAACTCCTTGACCTGTTCGAGATCAAACATGAAGACGGGCGCCTCGAAGAAGCCGATCCCGCCCAGCCCGCGAAGCAGCAGTTGATCACGGCGCTCGAGAAGTTCCGGTCCGGCGAGGAAGGAGGACTGCGCGAGTTGCTCCTCTGCGCGGTCGCGGCCCAGTCGGCCATCGACTGGCCCGACCTCGAGGAACTGCTCGATCCGTAGCGTCTATACTCGCGTCGATGGGTCCCGAAATGCTGCGGACGAGCTTGATCGAGGACCTCAACCTCCTCGCCTGCGCCGAGGCGCAGGAACGCTTCGGCGATGACCTCGAGCGTGCGCGCGAGGCGCTGACCCGGCTTCGCTGGATCGACACCACACAGCTGTCGCGCTACCGGGAGCAGGGCTGGCTCGACACCTACGAGGTCAACCTGATCGAGCAATTCTTTCGCTTCGCGCGCGAGCGACTGACGCCCATCCCGGAGACAGACGACGCCGTAGAATTCGCGCGTTCCGATCCCGGCTGGGCGACGGCGCGCGAACGCGCACTGGAACTGGTGATCGCGCTCCAGGCCTTCATCGACATCGACGTTCCGGGTTGGGGCCAGCAGTACCAGACTGCGAACTGAGAGCCGGGCAAGCGAGGAGAACGAAATGAAGCTGGGTCTCGAGGGCAAGGGCGTCATCGTCACCGGCGGGAGCCGCGGGATCGGCCGCGCCATCGCCCACGCCTTCGCGGACGAAGGCGCACAGATCGCCCTGTGTGCCCGCGGAAAGGAGCCGCTGGAGCGAACGGCGGCAGAGCTCGGCGCAAAGGGCGCGAAGGTCTTTTCCCAGGTCTGCGATGTCGCAGATCCGGAGGCTCTCGAAGCCTTTCTCGAAGGCGCAAACTCCGCGTTAGGTGGGACCCACGTACTGGTGAACAACGCCTCCGGCTTTGGCGTCTCGGACGACGAGAGCGGTTGGAAGGCGGGCTTCGACGTCGACCTGATGGCCAGTGTGCGCGCCACCTGGAAGGTCGTTCCCTGGATTGCGGAATCCGGGGGGGGCTGCGTCATTCACATCTCTTCGACCTCGGGGCTGGAAGCCGGGTCTCCTCCCGCCTACGCGGCTCTCAAGGCTGCGTTGATGAGCCATTCCAAGACGCTCGCGATCACGCTCGCGCCGCGGAACATCCGCGTGAACACGGTGGCACCCGGGTCGATCGAGTTCCCGGGAGGGATGTGGGAGATGATCAAAGAGAACGCCCCCGGTCAGTACGAGGCGATCCGAGGCACAATCCCGTTCGACCGGCTCGGCACCGCGGAGGAGGTCGCGAACGCCGTGGTGTTCCTGGCATCGGAGCGGGCGAGTTGGATCACGGGCGTCACGCTTTCCGTCGATGGCGGGCAACACAAGGGCAACCTCTAACCCCGCTCCGATCGTAAAGCGTCTCGCGCGTCAGCGGCCGGGTCCGCCGGCAGGTGTCTGAACCAGGGTGTCGAGCACCTCGATGTGTGCGCGGACCGTTTCCGCCGGAATCGGCGCCCGCACCAGGCGCAACGCCGCACGCAGCCGGACGAGGTGGTAGAGCAGGCCCGTCGCCGCAAAGCCTCCGACCGCAACCTCGACGGTGGTCCAGAGGCCCGGCCGAGAGGAGAGGTCGCCCAGTCCCTGGAACACGAGCCAAAAGGAAAGGCTCGCGAGCGCCAGGCAGCCGAGCGCCCAGAACGCCGAAGTCCAGCACAGCCCGACGGGACCGCGCCCCTCCAACCGGCGGAGTTCGCCACGCGAGAAGTGGTCCAGGAACCAGCCGGTGTCCTCTTCGACGTTGCGCGCATCAGGCGGAGGCAAGAGCTTCCCGGTCAGCGGATCGATCGCGGACTCGCCTCGTTTGTGCTTCTCAATTCCTTCCAGGATCTGTCGGTGGTTCTGCTCGCGGATCGGGAACAACAGGAACACCAGGAGCGAGACCAGCCCGAAAGAGGCCGGGCCGAAACTGTAGATGGACCGGATCGTGAACTTCATCGCCTCGCTTTGTTCGACGTTTGGCTCGTATCCGAGTTGGGCCATGATCGCGAGTGGCACCGCCGCGCTCGGGATCACCACGAACTTGATGATCACGCTCCAGAGCGCCCCGTACTGCGACTCGCGCCGCTTGCCAGTGTAGAGTTCATCGTAGTCGATCACGTCTGCCTGAATCGAAGGCCCGAGGAACAAGCGAACCCCGAACGCGGAACCGGCCCAGACCAGAATCAGGAAGGTGGGCAGCACATCCCCCTCTCCCGGCAAGAAGAGCATGAGCGATGCCGTGATGCCCATCAGCGCCGAGACGATGTAGGCCGGGTATTTTCCGAAGCGCCGCACGAACCAAAGCCAGAGCGGAAGCGTCGCAAATCCGAAGCCGAAGTAGGTCAGGAGCAGGATCGCAAGCCACTTGTCCGGGTCATCGACCATCAGAACGTACTTGGTGAAGTAGGGCATCATCAGCCCCGGGATCGCACCCGTAACACTTCCGACCAGGTAGGTCATGAGGAGTAGCCGCGCGGGCCGGTTCCGGAAGATTCGGCGCACTCCGGGCACCAGCGGGTTCGCCTTGCGCGTGTAGTAGTCGGGACGTTCACGAATCCGGTAGCACTGCCACGAGTAGAGCAGAACCAGGGCCACTCCGATGGTCAGCCCGAATGCCCAGAAGCCGGCACGCTGCCCGCCGAAAATGCGGAAAAAGAAGAAGGGAAGGACGGTACCGGCGATCGTACCCAGGACGGCCGCACCCTCCATCACCGCGAACAGGCTCGAGCGCTCGTTGTAATCGGAGGTGAGTTCGGGTCCGAGCCCGTAGTGCGGGATCGAGTAGACGGTGTGGAACAGGAAATACGTGACGAAGAAGAAGAGGAACCAGGGCGCCGCTGCACTGCCCGTGAGTTCGGCCGGGGGAGTGAACAGGAAGTAGAACGCGACCGCACAGAGCGGCGCGCCGAGCAGCATCCACGGCCTGCGCCGACCCCAGCGCGTGTTGGTGCGGTCCGAGATCCAGCCCATCATCGGATCCGTGATCGCGTCGAAGGCCCGTGCAAACGCGACGACGAGCGCGATGTAGCCGAGCGGCAACAACACCACGTCCGAGTAGAAGATGGTCATGTAGATCACGATCGGGAGCGCCATCCCGGCACCCGCGAAGTTGGGCATCCCGTAGGCGAGCTTGATCGACATCGGGAGTTTCTCGCCGACCGCGGCGTAGGTGCCCTTCCGCTCCGAGGTCAACCCGGGCGCCTCTGTCGGGGCGCTGGGTTCGGGGGACGAGGTCTCGGGGAGGGACATCTCCCCATTCTCTCCCGCTACCCTGCGCTTTCCAAGCGCGGGCTCGACCTCGCGCGGACACCCGACCCGGGAGGTCCCAGACCCGCCGTCCGGGCCGACAGGTGTCAGGATCGAGCGGCAAAGAAGTGCGCGCGATACGACCGGGGCGCGGCGCTAGCGAGGGTCTCCGGAGTCGGGACCTGCCGTATCGTCTTCGAGCCAGGCGCGTTGCTGTCCCGTGCGGTACGCGTCCAGCAACCGTGCTCGCGCACGCTGGCCCGCGGCCTTCGACCCCTCGCCCCGCACCCAATGTCCAACGCCGACCCGGTCGAGCACACCCGCCGTCCAGGGATCCAACTCACCCACAGACGCACTGAGCCCGACCCAGACCAGCACAACGAAGAGCAGCAAACCCAGAACCTTCAGCATCGTGGCCTCCCCCGAATCGCTTCCCTGCGCAAGTCGGTCTCAAGCTTCCCTATCGTCCGCAGTCCCGGCAGGTCTGAAGTAGCCCGGCGTCATCGGCATCCTGGGAGTTCTCCAGGCGTTTGAGCCACATCGAAGTCCCCTTCCCGGTTCGGAGGCAGGGCTTCGCCCCCCCCCGACGCAACCGGAAGGCCGAGCCGGCAGGCGAGTTCACGGCGCCTGAAGCAGGAGTCGCTCGTTCAGCCGCTGGAGCCGGCCCAGGGTGAACATCTCGCGTGGCAGGCCCTCGGCGCGCCCAATCTCTTCGAGAGAGATCTCCGTGCGTGTGCCACGGCCCAGACTGCGCATCACCAACCGCCGCGGCAGGAAGGCGCCAGGTGCGAATTCCTCGAGTTCCGTCGGCGCAACCGTGAGACGTCGCGTGATCCTCCCACGACGCGTGTAATCGACTCGAAGCACCACGAAGGCAGCGCGACTGACCCACGTGCGGCGCCCCTCGACCCGGCTCGTGCGATCCTTGACCCGAGACTCAACCACGTAGCAGGACACCCCGTTCCAGTCCTCGTCGGGAAGCCGCTCGTAGACCCAGCGGTCGAGATCAACCGAACCGATGTCCTCGTAACTGAAATCCGTGCCGAGAAATCGGTCCCCCGCCTGCACGGCGGCAATTCGACGAACGCGTCGGCTCGAGGGCAGGTAGATGAAACGCTCGTCCGGCGCGTTCGACTTCTCGATCACGAGCAGCCGTGTACCGCGCAGGTCCGGAGGCTCCGTCATGCGAATCAGCACGCGCGAAACAGAGTCAAATCGCACCCGTGCCGTCTCCAGGCTCTGCTCAAACGAACGCCCGGTGCGTCCGAAGACCTGGATCCGCATACGCACCGAGATGTCGTAGCGGTTCCAATGCTTGCGGGAACGTTCGATGATTTCGCGCGCCGAGGGGGCCCGCGGCACCACGTCCTCGACCTCGGCGATGCCCGAGCCCGCAACCGGAAGCGACCCTGCTCCCAGGAGCACCAGAGGTACGGCCGCAAGCCTCACTGAAGCAATCCGTGGCGCCGGAGCCGGTGCCGAAGGGCGCCTCGGCTCACCCCCAGTTCTCTCGCAACCGCGGACACGTTCCAGCGGTTCTTCCGGAGCAGCCGCTCGTAGTGTTCGAGTTCACCCTCCTCGAACTGCTGGCGTCTCGAACTGACCCCACCGCTCCGCTCATCGAACGCATGATTCACGGCCTCGGGAGTGACTCTGTTTCTCCGCTCGCAGAGGATCTCGAGACGCCGTAACGTGTTTTCGAGTTCCCGCACGTTTCCGGGCCAGTCGTGAGCCTCGAGTTCACCGATCGCTGCCTCCGTGAACCGGAGTTCGATCGCGTTGGAATCGCAGATCGACTGAATCAGCTCCCGGATGTCGCTCGCGCGCTCGCGCAACGGGGGAACGTGAACTGGGAACACGTTGAGTCGATGAAAGAGATCTTCGCGAAACATGCCGCAGTCGCGCAGCTCGGCCAGGTTGCGATTCGTCGCAGCCACGATCCGCACATCAACCTTGATGGTTCGCAGGCCACCGACACGCTCGAACTCCCGGTGCTGGAGCACCCGGAGCAGCTTGGTCTGCGTGGACAGAGGCGCGTCTCCGATCTCGTCGAGAAACAGCGTTCCACCGTTGGCCCGTTCGAAGCGCCCAAGACGCCGTCCGGTTGCCCCCGAGAAGGCTCCACGCTCGTGTCCGAAGAGTTCACTCTCGAGCAGGCTCTCGGACAGCGCGCAGCAATTGACCGCCACGAAGGGAAACTCGCAACGGCCGCTGGTTCTGTGGATTTCTCTCGCTACGAGTTCCTTTCCAACGCCACTCTCGCCCGTGACGAGGACCGAAGCGCTTCTGGGTGCCACGCGTTCGATGCGGTCCCGGACTTCGGCCATCTTCGGGTGATGACCTGCGATCCGAGGACCCGCGGCGGCGGTACCCGCGGCCCTGACCTGCGCCTTCCCGGCCGACGCGTAGACCGAAATTCGCCTGGCAAACTCCTGCGCGTCGATCGGGAGTGTAATGAAGTCGACCGCACCTCCTCGCATAGCGTCGACCGCGATGGAGACATCCGCGTGCGCCGAGAACAATACCGTGGCGATTCCGTCCTTTCTGAGTTCTTCGAGCAGTTCGAGTCCGCTCATCACAGGCATCCGCAAATCGCTCACGACGAGATCGATGGGCCCTCGCTTCAGCTTCTTGAGTGCCTCCTCACCGTCACAGGCCTCCGTGACGTCGTACCCGAGTTCCGAGAGTTGCTCGCGCAAGACCTCTCGCACGGGCGCACGATCGTCGACCACGAGAATCCGAGCATTCTCCACCCCCGATTATTTTTCTAAATCCCGAGCCGGCGCAAGTCGCTAGCGCGCGCTGCGCACGAACCGGGAGAACGGCCAATATTGGCCACAAATGACCAAGATCATCACCAGAATCGAAGTCCCGATGTTTATTCGTTTCAAGCTCGGCGTCTTCGTGCCATGCTCGACAAATGCGACGCGCGCTTGTCGCGATCCTCGGTGCGGGCGCCCTGAGCCTCGCTCTTACCACCGCGTTGGATGCAGTGGACCTAATCGGGAAGTCTCGGATCGGCACGCTGTCGAATGGAGTTGTCGGTCGCGACGTCCTGATTCGCGACCGAATCGGCCTTCAACCCTACGATCACGTTCGCAGCACACAGGAACCCGGCGGCGACACCTGGAGGGACTTCGCGCCGGGAGGTGACTATCCCGGAGGGAGTGCGGTCCGCCTGCGCGTCCTCCGGGGCGGACGCCAACTCGAACTCGAAGTTCATCCGAACGCCTGGGATTCTGCTTCGCTCGGACTGGCATTTGCCGCGCCGCTCACGGTCTCACTGCTCCTGATCGGAAGCGCCCTCGGCCTTGCCTGGCACCCGCGGCCCGACCCCGCAGCGCCAGCCGTCATCTCGGTCCTTGGGATTCTCGGTCTCCAACAGTTGGTCGCCCTCGATGCGAACTGGAGCCACCGTCTCGAATTTTTCTACGTGACCACGGTCGTACTGTTCCCGTTTGCGCTGATTCACCTCACGCTGAGCTTTCCACGTCCGGTATGGGCGTTGCGCGAAACTCCCGGCGTGATTCGTTCTCTCTACGCACTTGGCGGCGTGACGCTCGCGGGTGCGCTTCTGCTCTTCGGTAGCTGGGAGGAACGCTGGTTGCTGCTGTTGCGCGTCTTGGAACTGGTGACGCTGGTCACCGGACTTGCGCTCTCGGCCCGGATCGTAGTCGCGCTGACCGGCGCGGTCCCCGCCGCAGACCGCTATCGGGCCCGGATCCTCGCGTACGGAGCCGGGGTCGCCTTCGGCGTCCCCGCGCTGTGCTTTCTGATCGACCTTGCCTCACCGTCCAACCTGACGGGGGCGGTGCTTCCGGTGTCGGCCGCCGCGATCCCGATGTCGATCGGAGTCGCAGTGGGCCGCCAGGATCTGCTCGAGGTCGAGGACCGCTATCGGCGACTGCTACTGCCTGCCGCCGTTACGGCTTGCTCGGTCGTGGCCCTGTTCCTGATCCTGGCCGGCGCATTCCGGATCGGCGGGATCGAGGCCGCGGGCTCTCCGGCCTTCTCGATCGCGTTTGTCGTAATGCTCACGCTGCTCCTCGAAGGAGCGCGACGCCTGCTCTTCGTAGGCGTCGAGCGCTTCCGGCCGTCCCCCGAGTCACGGGTTCGGAGATTTCTGGAGCAGGCCGAACACACGCTACCGCTCGATTCCGCCGGCGGTTCCCTGGAGTTCGCGTGCGGATTCCTGCTTGAAGAACTCCAACCGAGATTCGTCGCGGTTCTCTGGATCGAGCCCACATCGGAAAGGCTCCGCACGGTCCGCAGCGCGGGAGCGGTACCCGGAGCGGTCGCCTCGATCGACCTGGCTCGTGGCGCCCAACCTGCACGCTGGCTGCTGGAAACCTCGAGTTACCTGTCGAGCCCGAATCTGAGCGAAGGCGAAAGCCAGTGCTGGGAGGAGGCCGGTCTCGGCGACGTCGACCTGGCGCTCCCGATGCCGATCGCGAACCGGACGCTCGGTGTGCTCGCGCTCGGCCCGAGAGCAGCCGGCTATGCGCCGGCCGATCTGGACTTCCTGAGTCTGGTGGCCAAGGCCATCGCGCTCCGCCTCGTCGAGGAGGAAAAGCTCCAAGCGCTCGAGACAAGGCTGAGGGAGCGGTCGTCCGAACTTGCGCGTGCCCTCGCACGCTTGAGTGAGAACGGCGGTGACATCTCCCTCTGGCACGACGACGAGGAACGCTTTGCCTGGATTGGAAAGTTCGCGGCCGGGATCTCGCACGAGACCAATAAGCCCCTCTACGTGATCGAGCACCACCTGAAGCGGCTGTTGCAGGCGGAACGCCCGGACTGGAAGAGACTGCGCGCAATCGAGACCGAGGTCGCACAGGTGCGACGCCTGATGCAGGATCTTCAGGCGTACTCCCGATCCCGGACCGGGGCGCGGGAGCCGCTCTCGATCGCAAGCGTGATCGATGAAGCACTGCGCGACTGGAAGCAGTCCGAGAACGGGCTGCGCGTAGAGACGGGGGGAGCGCTGGACCTCGAAGCCGATCTGGACGCCGGGCCCATCACGCGTCTCTTCACGACCCTGTTTCAGAACGCGAGCGACGCGGGTGCGAGCAAGCTCTACGTGCGCGTGCGCCGGGACACCGACGGCTTCGTGGTCGAGATCGAGGACGACGGACCCGGGATTCCCACAGGCCTCGAAGAACAGATCTTCGGTCTCTTCTTCACGACCCGGCGCGTCGGAAGCGCCAGCGGCCTGGGACTGACGATTGCTCGTGAGATCGCGCACGCCCACGGCGGAACCCTGGTAGCACGCCCTGGGTCGGCCGGTGCGAACTTTTGGCTCGCGCTCCCGTACCGAGCCCCGTCTCGACCCGGAAGCCGCGCATCGGGCACGCCCGGATCTTCGACCTCAGGCAGCTAAGCATGGCGGCCGCAGCTTCCCATAGGTAGATCTCGCGCAAGATCTCGGCAGAAACTAGCACGCTGCATTGGCAGGATTTTCGACGCGGTGAGAACCCGGGGAAGTCCGCGCTTCCGAGAAAGAGATCGCTCTCTTACCGATGCGAGCGCGCGGATTCTGCGCGCTCGTGTGCTCAGCTCTTCGCCCACTGCTGCGGCATCCCGAGCTGTTTTCCGACGACGAAGCTCAATGTGTCGGGCGCCTAGCCGATAGGCTACGAGCGACGCGGTTCAACCCCGGCACAGCTGCCGACGGACCCCTTTTCGATGGAAGGCCACGCTATGACTAAAGGATTGCTTGCCCTGCTCATCGTGTTGACTGCTTGCGCGACACCGCTCGCGCTGAATCAGAAAGGGTACGTGGGGCGTACGGTCTTCACGACCGAAATCGACGATCGTGAACCCCAAAACCGCGTGAATGTGCTGCCCAATGATCATAAGAAGGTCTACTACTTCACGGAACTTCGAAACATGAAGGGGCAGACCGTGACTCATCGCTGGGCCTTCAAGGGGAAGGTCATGGCAAGAATTCGCTTCGTGGTCCGCGGGGACCGCTGGCGTGTCTATTCGAGCAAGAAGCTCGAGCCTCAGTGGCTGGGTCAGTGGACGGCCTCTGTCGTCGACTCCTCGGGCCGCATCCTGTCTTCGGACCACTTTTCGTACGCTCGGGCCAGTCGAGCAAGGCGGCTCTCTAGGGGCATCGTTCCAGCTGCACCGGCCGACGAGAGCATCCTCAGCCGAGGAGCCCGGGGCGCCCAATCGATATACAAGAAGATGTTCGGGGACCGTTAGGCGCAGCTAAGCCGCAGGCTTCGTGTGCCCTGCTACTCGACTGTAAAGTGAGGATTCCAGGCAACTTCCCAAAGGAAGCCGTCTGGATCCGCAAAATAACCCGAGTAGCCACCCCAGGACACCTTCTGGCCGGGCTTGACGAGTGTCGCTCCGGCATCGACCGCCTGCTCGAGTGTTCGGTCGACCTCTTCTGGAGACCCCACGTTGTGAGCCAGCGAGAAGCCGCGGAACCCCGAGCCTTCCGCGGAGACGGTCGCGTCCTCGGCTAGCAAAGCACGCGGATACAGCGAGAGCCAGGTGCCGCGGGTCTCGAAGAACGCGACGCCTTCCGGTCCTTCGCGCTTCGGGAGGCCGAGTCCGTCGCGATAGAATCGAAGCGAAGCCTCCCGGTCCGAAACACCCAGGGTGATGAGTGTGATACGAGGTTCCCTTCAACTCCCTGTTGTCCTGCCCAACGCTGCCGCCCCAGCCGATCGGGCGCTCAGCGGCCGGTCGCGACGCCTCTACGCCGCTGGAAGACCCGAGACCGCTGCAGTTTACGCGCTCCGCGGACTTCGCCGCAGGCAGTGGTTCCGGCAATCGGCCACGGGGTGCTCTCGCCGAATCGGACCTGGGCCGGAGCATCGATCCGGTGCGCTGCGAGCTCGAGGCAGCATGCCCCGGGTCGGATCTCAACAGACCGCCCGGGATCGGGGAGCGCGCCGGGCACGATGCCGCGAGGGATCCCCGCACGCCCGGACTCCCGCCAGGGGCTGGAGCGCGTCCGGGCTTGCGAGCTAAGCTCCCGGAATGCCGCACCGCGCGATCTCGCCGGCTCTCATCCTCGCACTTTCGCTGACGGGTGCCGCCTACGCCGAAGCCGCCGACCCCGAGGCACTGCTCTCGAAAGGCCAGCTACTGGTACTCGAGGCAGACGACACCGACGAGAACCTGACCGCGGCTCTCGCGGCTTACGACCGCGCACTCCAGGGCGAGCTTTCGCCCGAGCGGCAGGTGAGCGCCTACTCCTACAAGGCACTCGCGTACCTCAAGCTAGGCGATCGTCAGCGACCCAACGACCAAAAGGCCCGCTATTACGATCTGGGCCGACAGCAGGCCCAGAAGGCGATCCAGATCGATGCGGAGTGCGCGGACTGCTTCTTCATCTGGGGCTCGAACGTCGGCCGCTTCGGAGAGGCGCAGGGGATCATGCGCTCGCTCTCCCTGCTCCCCAGGGTGCGGGCGGCGTTCCAGCGCGCGCTCCAGATCGATCCCGGTCACGTGAACACGATCGTGGCCCAAGGGGAGCTCGACATGATTCTGCCCAGAATCGCGGGAGGTTCGAAAGCGCGGGCCGAGGCTCGCTACCGCCGGGCGCTCGAACTCGACCGCCATCACACACGCGCGATGGCGCTGCTCGCGGAGTTGCTCGCTCAACAGGGAAGAAGAAGCGAAGCCAGCGCGATGGCGCGGCGGGTCCTCGAGGAGGAAGACCCAACCCATCCCGGAGAGCAGCGAAAATTCGACGGCCCGCGCGCCGAGCGGCTGCTCGAACGGCTCTGAAAGCTACGTACTCGCCAGACTCGGCGCTTCGCTGCAGGCGGGGCCAGTTTGCCTGGAGGCTCCTGATGATTCCCGGTACCCGACCCACGACTCCGTTGCTCGCCGCGCTTTGCGCCGCGCTCCTGCTCGGCTCCCCGCTCCGCGCCCAGGAGGAGGCAGCTGCGCCGGAGCCCGAGCTCAGCAAGGAACAGCGCCAGGCTGCAGACGAACTCGTCCTGCTCACCTTCTATGGAGATCCAGCAGAGGACGCCCTGGCCCGGGGACTGGGAACGTTCGCAAAGCAGTACCCGGGTTGGCTTCGGGACAGCCTGATCGCGCAGGGTCTGTCGGAGCAGCAGACCGAGCGGCTGCTCGACCGCAGCGCAGACGAATCCAGGCGCCGCGCAGTGCGCACGCTCGCTGAGCGGCTCTCGGACGAGCGACAATTCCGGGTCGCACTCCTGGACATGCTTCAGAAGCTCTACGCAGAAAGCTACTCACTCGAGGAGATGCGCCAGTTGATCGGATTCTGGTCGAGCCCGGTCGGACGCAAGCTCTATCGCCTGAATCCCATCATCCGGGAGGAACGCAATCGACGAGCCGCGGAACTCCTGCGGCAACCCCTCTACAAGCTCTCGGCCGAGGTGGTCGAAGAGGAAACCCGCACCTTGACGACGGGCGAGACCGGATCCGACTAGAGCTCCGCGCCGGCTCGCCCGGTCAACCGAGCATCGCGCGCGCGGTCCGGAGTACCGCGTCACTACTGAGTTCGAATTCGCCGGCCAGTTCAGTGTACGGGGCCGAGGCTCCGAAGCCGCTCATCCCCTGGAAGCGATCTTGCGGGCCCAGCAACTGCGCCAGCCCGAGCTCGACGCCCGCCTCCACGACCAGGCGCGGCGAAGCCGGCGGCAATACCTCCCGGCGATAAGAGAGATCCTGCTCCAGGAAACGCTCGAGGCAAGGAAGCGACACGACGCGAACGCGCCGACCCTCGGACGCGAGGGTGTCGGCAGCTTCGAGCGCGGCGTGGAGTTCGGAACCGGTTCCCACGAACACGAGTTCGGGCTCCCCGACTCCCGATTCGGAGCAGATCACGTAACCACCGCGGAGCGCGTCGCGCTCGACACCCTCGGCATCGAGCATCGGCAGATCCTGGCGCGACAGCGCAAATGCGACCGGACCCTGTGTGCGTTCCATGGCTGCGCGCCACGCGGCGACCGTCTCGCGACCGTCGGCCGGGCGCCACAGCTGCAGATTCGGAACCGCGCGCAGCGAGGCATAGTGCTCGACTGGCTGGTGCGTCGGACCATCCTCACCCACGTAGATCGAGTCGTGGGTGAACACGTAGATCACCGGCAGCCCCATGATCGCCGCGAGCCGGATGGCCGGACGCATGTAATCGCTGAACACCATGAAGGTGCCGACGAAGGGCCGAAAGCCGCCGTGCAGCGCGAGCCCGCTGGCGATCCCGGCCATCGCGTGCTCGCGCACGCCGAAGTGAATGTTCCGCCCCTCGAACTTTCCGCGCTCGACCGCGGCAGCGTCGGCGATGGTGGTGGCATTCGAACCCGCGAGATCGGCCGAGCCGCCGACCAACGACGGAATCGCCCGGGCGAGCGCACCGATCACCTTTCCCGAGGCCTTGCGCGTTGCCATGGGCCCGGCACCGCGCAGGTCCGGAAGCCGTTCGACGACTTCCTCGGCCGAGACCGGATGCTGCATCTGCTCCCAGAGTTCGGCGACGCTCGGGTCGGCGAGCGCCCGGCGCCTGCGCTCCTCCCACTCGGCGCGGAGTTCCGCGCCTCGCGCGGCATTGCCACGAAACACGCCGCGTGCCGCATCTGGAACCTCGAAAGGCTCCAGGGTCCAACCCAGCGCCTCGCGCGTCTGATCTGTCTGCTCGTTCCCGATCGTACCGTGCGCTTGGTGTGTATCGACGGCCGGCGAGCCGAAGCCGATGTGG
>JAYZEO010000101.1:0-12409 GCA_036337215.1 Myxococcota bacterium
GTTGGGGGGACGCACTGGGGTGGTGTTTGCACCCCGACTCTCGACGGTGCGCAGCGCCGTCCGATTTGTGGTGTTGGACAGCGGCCGGTTGGTCGAGGAGGGCTCGCACGAGACCCTGATGCGGCGCCCGGGCGGCGTCTACCGCAGCCTGGTCGAGATGCAGGCCTTCGAGGTCCCGGGCGCGAGCGAACTCCGGCAGCGCGACGCGGGCTGAGGGGCCGGGCGGAACGGATTCATGCGGGCGTGGCAGATAAAGCGATACGGCGAGCCTCTCGAGGCGCTGTCTCAGGCACAGGTACCGCTCCCCGATCCCGGGCCGGGGGAACTTCGGGTCCGGGTAGAGGCAGCGGGCCTGGGTCTCCCCGATGTCTTCATGTGCCGCGGGCACTACGCGTTTCGGCCCGAGCTCCCGTTTACGCCCGGTCAGGAGGTGGTGGGGTTCGTGACCGCGGCGGGTGCGGGAGCCACCACGGAACTCGGATCACGCGTGATGGCCGTGACCGCGTTCTTTCGCGGGCCGGGAGGCCTGGCCGACGAAGCGCTTGCGCTCGACGCGGCCGCGTACCGGGCGCCCGCCGAGATGGACGCCGCCACCGCCGCGGGATTCGTGATTCCGTATCACACCGCCTACCTGGGGCTGGTGACGCGCGGGCGCCTGCAGCCGGGGGAGACGCTGCTGGTGCTGGGCGCAGCGGGCGGAACCGGGGCCGCCGCGATCCAGCTCGGCAAGGCGCTGGGGGCGCGCGTGATCGCAGTCGCGGGAGGAGAGGCCAAGGTCGAAGCCTGTCGCGAGTGGGGCGCGGATCTCGCGATCGATCACGAACGAGCGTCGTTTGCGGAAGTCGTGAAAGAAGAGACGGGCGGGCTCGGGGTCGACTGCATCTACGACCCCGTGGGCGGCAGTGCCTTCGCCGCAGCACTCGAGTGTCTGGCGAGCGAGGGTCGTCTGCTGGCGGTCGGCTACGCGAGTGGCGCCTGGAGCGACGCATCGACCCAGACTCTGGTGCGCCGCAACGCATCGGTGCTTGGCGTCTTCGTGGGCGCGTATGCGAAGCCGCTGCTCGACGAGGTCCACTCGACACTGCTCGACTTTTGGCGACGGGGCGCGATTCGATCGATCGTCACCCGTGCGGTCGACTGGAGCGACGCCGCAAAGGCGCTCCACGAGTTGTCCCTGCGAAGGAGTTCGGGTAAGACCGTGGTTCGCGTCGTCGAAAACGCAGCAGGCACGGCGAACAGCTGAGGCGGCCCGATCGCGCCGGGTGGTTGCGGCCACCGGCACTCGCAGTCGACGAAGCTTCAGAGCGCTGGGCCCGCGACACGCTGCCTGGAGCGTCGGCGGCGGAGCGCCGCCAGGCTGCGCCACAGGAGCCAGGCCACCAGCACGGCGCCCAGCGCAGCCAGCAGGCCGTTGTGGAGTGCGCGCAGGCCGGCGGTTGCGAGCACTGCGCCGAGCGTCGGGCTCGGCTCGAGATCGAGGACCGAGCCGAGCGGCTGGAGCGCGCGACCCCGCAGTGCGGGGTGGTCGGCTGCATAGCGGCGCGAGTTCTGGATGTTGTGAAGCGGGTAGGGGAGCGGATCTTGCTGGGGTCCGAAGCTGGAGACGGGGCTCAGGTATTCCCAGACCACGGCACCGTTCGGGGTCACCTCGAAGAGATGCCCGTGCTGTCCCGAAGTGACGTGGGTGTTTCCGTTCGGCAGGCGCTGTGCTCCGCCCATCACGAAGCTCGAGATCGCCTGGGGGTGCGCGGCTCGGAAACGCCACACCACCTCGCCGCTGGCGGGATCGATCTCGTCGACGGTCGCGTAATCGTCGGTGTTGCTGAGTAGGAACCGTCGCAGGATCTGGAGTGCGCCTCCGACGAAGGACCCGGGCTCCACTCCGGCGCGTCCGACGCCGTTGTTGTGCACCAGCAGGTGACCGGCGCCGGGGAGGTCGGCTTCGATCCAGCCGGGGCCGTGTTGCGCAAAGAACAGACGGTCCCCGGGATCGCTGCCCCGCTGCGGAAGCCCCGCCCCGTAGTTTCCGGGGTTGCCGAAGCGCTGCAGGATCGCGCCCGCCGGACCGCGCGCCGCCGCGATGCCGCGGGCCGGATCGTCAGCGTCGGCGGTACCGTGGTCGATCAGGTAGATCTCGCTGGTGATCCGCGCGCTGATCAGGACCCGATCGCTCACGGGGTCGTAGTCGAGCGTACTGCTGTGACTCATGTCGCGGTTGATCTCGGCGATCGGTGCCTCGACCAGGTTGATGTCGACGCGTCCCGGATCGCGGGTGTTGCGTTCCCGGTCGCTGCTGTAGTGGTCCCAGAAGCGCCACTCCCAGACGGTTCGCCCGGACGGCTCGATCTCGACGACCTTGTTGGGCCAGAGCGTCTCGACACCGGCCCCGATCCGCTCTGCGCTGGCTCCCAGCCCGAGGGCTGCTTCATGTGAAACTTGCTCGAAGGCCAGGAAGATCGTGTTTCCATTAGGGAGTCGGACGTAGTCCTCGCGCAGCCTCGTGTTCGGGTCGAGACTCCGATACTCCCAGACCAGGGCTCCGTTCCAGTCGAGTTCCTGAAGCGTGCCGCCCGGACCCTGCTTGTCCATCACGCGCTCGCTGGGCTTGATGCCGCGCAGCAGGTTCCCGTTCGGGAGCAGGTAGACCTGCTTGAAGACGCTCATCCCGGGGGGCAGGTCCCACTTGTGGACCACCTGTCCCCGCATGTCGATCAGGTAGCTGGCCCGGGCGGCGGTGGGCGAGAAGAGCGTGTAGCCGCCAAACGAGCGGTCCGCATCGTACTGGATCGTTCCGGTCGAACCTTCGTAGTCCCTGTCGCGTTCGTCGAAGCGCAGCGCCCCGCTCACGGTCACACTTTCGAGTTTCCCCTTCTCGGCGTGTGGCATGCGCGTGATGGGTCCGCCCGAGAAGTCTCGCTCGTGCGTGAGCATCGCGAACAGATCGAATTTCCCTCCGAGCGGCGGCTTTGCCTCGAACCTCTGGAGGAAGGCCTCGAGCCTCTCGACGACCTTCGGGTGTGCGGAGGCGAGGTCATGTTCCTCGCGCGGGTCTTCCTTCAAGTCGTAGAGTTCGGAGCCTGCGCCGAACCCGAGGATCGGTAGGTCGGGAAGCTTGACGAGCTTCCAGTCGCCGTCGATCACGGCCGCGGTGCCGACCGAGTTGACCGCAAAGGGTCCGCGCGCGACCGGAGCGCCGCCCCGGAGTTCCGACCAACGGCTCTCGCCATCGAGGGGCTTGTGATCCCCGACCGGGATCTCGCTCGCCTCGGCCAACGTGGGCAACAGGTCGTGAACCGAGATCACCTGCGCGCTCTTGCGGCCTCCGTCGAGGACGCCCGGCCACCACAGCGCGGCCGGGACCCGGATCCCACCCTCGTAGGGGGATGCCTTGCCGTTGCGAAGCGGGTCGTTGCGTCCGTCCGAGGAGTGGGGAACGAAGCTCGCGAGCCCGACGCCGCCACCGCCGTTGTCGCTCATGAACAGCACGAGGGTGTCGTCCCGTAGCTCTTGCGTCGCCAGTGTTTCGAGGATCCGTCCGATTCCGACGTCCATCCGGTGCACCATCGCGGCGTAGACTCGGCGGTCTTCGTCCTCGATCTCTGCGTAGAGGTCGACGTCTTGCTGCGGCGCGGCCTGTGGGCCGTGTGGAGCGCCATAGGCGACGAGTAGGAAAGTCGGGCGTTCGGGATCTCGCTCGCGCAACAGCCGAACGGCCTCGTCCGTGATGAGGTCGGTCGCGTAGCCCTCCTCGCGCAGCGTGTGGCCGTTGCGCTGCCAGTCGATGCCCCCGATGAAGCTGTGGTCGAAATAGTCGACGAAGCCCGAAAGGAAACCGTAGAAGTGATCGAAGCCTCGGTTCTGGGGAAAGTACTCGGCCCGGCTTGCGCCGAGGTGCCACTTGCCCACCAGAAAGGTCTGGTAACCCGCGTCTCGAAAGAACTCGGGAAGCAGTTTCTCGTCGAGCGGCAAGCCGCCCTCGGTAAAGCCCGTGATCGGGCGCGTGATGCCGGTTCGGAGCCCGGATCGCCCGGTCAGCAGTGCGGAGCGCGTCGGTGAGCAGGTGGGGTACACGTAGAAGCGGTCGAGTTCCACACCCCGGGACGCAATCCGGTCGATGTTCGGCGTCCGAATCTCGCTCCCGTGATAGCCGACGTCGTTCCAGCCGAGGTCGTCGGCCATGATCAGCACGACGTTGGGTCCCGACTTCTGCGCTTCATCTGCGAGCGCATCACGCACGAAGCCAAGGCAGGCCGTGACGCACGCCGCAGTGAGCAGGATCGACGACCTCACGGCGCGGGAGCATACACGAAGCCCGGGTCCTCGTAGCTCCGGCCCGATTCTCGAGGCGGGCTCGGCCGCTTCGCTCCGGGAGCCCGTCTGCCCGGAGCGGGTGGGAGGTTCGGCGTCATCGTTGCCATCGATGCCGCCTAGCGCACATCCAAGCCTTCGCGCGCCTTTGGCCGGCTCGGTGCACGGCCCGGAACGCATCTTGCTGGCGGAGTTGCTTCAAGCCCGCTCGCCTTTCTCTCGATATGAATGACGGGGAGGCCCAACATGAAGAACTTTTCTCTCTCGCTGCTTTTAGTGTCCGTTTTCGGCGGCGGCGTCGCCGCCGCGACGGATTTTCAGGGAACCCTTCAGGTCGAGATCAAGAGTCCGGCCGCGGACTTGGTGGTGCCGAACGACGAGAACTGGATCGACGTTCGGGGCAGTGCCTCGACCTTCGGGGGCATGAAGCAACTCGACTTGTTCCTGGTGATGGACACGTCGAGCAGTCTGCGTGCGAGCGATCCCGAGGACCAGCGGGTGGAGGGCGCGATTCGGCTGGTGGAGAGCCTGCCGACACGAAGCGACACGCGGGTCGGCATCGTCGAGTTCGACACCGGCTCTGAGTTGCTCCTGCCCCTGACTTCGAATCGCGCGGCTGTGATCCAGGCGCTGCGGAACCTGGACCGGAGTGGCGGGACCGACCTGGCAGGCGGAATCCGGACTGCGCTCTCGGGCCTCGAGAGCGATGGGCGTTCGGGAGCCGTACCGATGCTGCTCGTCTTCACCGATGGCAAGTCGAAGCGGCAGAGTGGTACGAAGGCCTCCCGAGAGAGCGAGGGACGCGCCGTCCGGCGTGCCATGAAACTCGCGAAGAAGCAGGGCGTGGCGATCCACGCGCTGCTGCTCGGATCGGACGCGCGCGGTGGCCGGCTGCTGCGCGAGATCGCGGACACGACCCACGGGAGCTTCGTTCAGGTGCGCAACCCGGACAGTCTCCCCGATGCCTTCCTGAATCTCCGCACGGCTGGAGTGGATCACGTGATGGTTCGAGTCGACGGCTCGGCACCGATCAAGGCTCGCCTGATCGGATCCTCGTTTTCCGCGCGTGTTCGGTTGCACGAGGGTGTCAATCAGATTGTGGCTACGGCGACCAGTCTGCACGGCACCACGCGGCAGGGGTCGACCCGGGTCGAGCTACGAGAACTCGGCTGTGCCGAACTCCAGGTAGAGGCCCGCCGCGACGGGAGCGCCGCGCTCTCGATCTCGGATCGCGCGGTCGAGATCGTGATCGACGCCTCGCGGAGCATGTGGGGACGCATGCACGGTCGGCCCAAGATGGACATCGCAAAGGAGACGGTCGACGCCGCACTCGAGTGGCTTCCCGAGGGTCTGGATCTCTCTCTGCGCGCCTACGGAAACGCGAACGCCAGCGAGAAGTACGACTGTCGCGATTCCCAACTCCTGGTCGGTCTGGCGCAAGACAACCGCGACCGGATCCGTGAAGCCATTGCTGAACTCCGCCCCAACGGCCAGACGCCGATTGCGTTCGCGCTCGAGCAGATCGCGGCCGACTTCTCCGACTACCGCGGGGAACGTGCCGTCGTTCTCGTCACCGATGGGATCGAAAGCTGTGCGGGTGATCCCGTCGCAGCCGCGCGCGCACTGCAGGAGTTGGGCTCGATCCCGGTCCACGTGATCGGCTTCGGGCTCGCGTCCGCCGAGGACGAGGACGTTCTGAGCCTGCAGGCGATCGCCCAGGCTTCGGGTGGGCGCTTCGTCACCGCGGGCAGTGCGCGGGAACTGCGTGAGGCGATCGGCGTGATGGTGGGTACACCCTTCCAGGTCTGGAGCGGTGAGACCCCTGTTGCGCGAGGAGCACTGGGCTCCCAGGAGCGAATTCGTCTGCCGGGTGGAGACTACGAGGTGCGCCTCGAGAGTCTGCCTCCGCGGGAGTTCCAGATCCGGCTCTCGGGCGAAGAGCGACTCACGCTGGCCTTCGAGCGCAACCGGGGCAAGATTTCCCAGCACGCGCGTCGCGACCCGGCCGAGTACGTGGCCTGCGAGGCTGCGCCCGGACTCGAGTTTCAGGCGCCCGCAGCACCCGACGTGATCGACGAGTTCGCGCCTGAGTCGCTGTAGTCGCAACTGGCGGGAGCCGGGGCGCAAGTACGGCAGAAACAAACGGGCGATCGGGCCGGGCTCGAGGGACGGAAACGGCCCTTCAGCCGGGTCGGCGCATCTTTGCGCCGTGGGGCAGGGTCGAGGACCCGGCTCTCTGCGAGCTTCGAAGCTTCAGTCGTGTGTCTCGGGGTTGGGTCTGGTCTCGACGGCGTGGGTCGTCTCGCGCTCGTAAAAGCGCCACTGCTTACTGATGATCAGCCGCGCGCCTCGACGGAAGCTCACGTAGGCCCAGAGCCACTGCAGCACGACGAAGAGCCGGTTCTTGAAGCCGACCAGGTAGTAGATGTGGACGAACAGCCAGACGAGCCAGGCGAGGCGACCCCGTAGGCGGAGCCCCGGTGTCTCCAGGACTGCACGCTGCCGCCCGATCGTCGCCATCTGGCCCTTGTCGCGGTAGGTAAATGCGCCGACCACCTGGCCGCGCAGGTGGGCGCGAATACTCCGAGCCAGGTAGCGGCCTTGCTGCAGCGCCACCGGAGCCAGGCCGGGCAGGGGTTCACCTCCCCGGCCCGCGACGCTTGCCTGGTCGCCGAGGACGAAGACGTCGGGGTGGCCCGGGAGGCTCAGGTCGGGATCGACGAGAACGCGTCCCTGCCGGTCCAGGTCCACGTCCAGGCTCCGGTTCAGTCGGGAGGGCTCGACGCCCGCGGCCCAGAGCGTCGTGCGCGTCTCGATCCGCTCCTTGCCGACCTCGACCGCCTGCGGGCCCACGCGTGTCACGGGACTCGATGTCCAGACCTGAACGCCCAGGCTTTCGAGGTCGCGTACCGCGCGGCTCGCGAGTGAGGCAGAGAATGCGGGCAGGATCCTTGGCCCCGCCTCGATCAGAAGGACCCGGGCGAGCTTTGGGTCGATCCGCCGAAAGTCCCGCGCGAGCGTAAAGCGGCTCATCTCGCCGATCGCGCCGGCGAGTTCGACGCCAGTGGGTCCCCCGCCCACGATCACGAAGGTGAGCAGCGCCCGCTGCTGCTCCGGGTCTGTCTCGGCTTCGGCGTCCTCGAATGCCGTGAGCACGCGGCGCCGAATTTCGGTGGCCTGTTCGAGCGTCTTGAGCCCGGGAGCGTGGTCTTCCCATTCCTCGTGCCCGAAGTACGAATGGCGCGAGCCGCAGGCCAGGACCAGGAAGTCGTAGGGGTAGCTCGCGTCTCGAGTCAGGACGCGTCGCGCGCTCAGATCGATGCTGTCTACGCGCCGGCAGAGCACGCGAGTGTTTCTGTACCGAGACAGCAGTCCGCGAATCGGGGCCGAGATTTCGGCCGGGCTCAGCCCCGCCATCGCGACCTGGTAGAGCAGCGGCTGGAAGAGGTGATGGTTGCGCTCGTCGATCAGCGTGACTTCGAGTGCGCCGGGGCCGCGCTTTTCTCCGAGTCCACGGGCTACCGCCAGGCCGCCGAAACCACCTCCGACGATCACGACCCGTTTCATGCTGCGAGCATAGCGAGTCGAGGAAGCCACGCGACACGAAGTGGAATTCGAGGAGCACCTCCAGTTGGCGGGCTCGCCGGGCGAAGCTGAAACTCAGCCCGGATCCGTCTCCCAGAAGGGCTCGAGTCGTGGGGGAACGCGGAGCGTCTCGGGGATCTTCGCAGGGCCGATGATGCGGTCGATTTCCTCGTGCAGGTGGTAGATGCGGCGCTCCTGGTACGAGAGCGGGATCGATTCCAGGGCACCCGACGAAATCGAGCGTTGCATGGGGGCGAGATTCATGAAGTCCTCGTTCATCACGCCGTCGAAGACCTGAATGAACATCTCCCAGATCTTCTCCTGCTCGGGAGTCTCGCTCCTGGGGCCGTAGAAGGTCCACTCGACGTCGGTCGTCCCGGCGTCGATCGGCCAGAACAGAATGAACGGAAAGCCGATCGTGTCGAGCGGCGTGATCAGGTTCGGGAACACACTGTAGGCGGGATTGGTGTCCGAGAAGACTTGATCGAGGTCCGGGATCAGCGGCAGCGGGATGGGGTTCTCGCGCTGCTGCGCGATCGCCTCCGGCCACTTCGGCGTGACCATGCGCGAGTGTCCGTGCGGGAAGAGTCCCATTGCGGCGCCGCGATGATCGAGCAACTTCGAGACGGTCTGCGGATGGATCGTCTTCAGGTGGTAGGTCTCGAGGAAGGCGTCGGAGACGATCTTCCAGTTCGCGGGCACGCGCTCGCAGCGCGTGCCGTGCCCGCGCAACTCGGCCCCGCGCAGTGGCGACCACTCGCTGGCGATGGGCCCCAGCCACTCCCGCAGTGGGCGTGCGCCGAGGTCCTCGTTCACGAAGACCCAACCGTCGTATACCTCGCAGCGCACCGGCTTGAGTGCGCGCTGGGACTCGTCGAGTTCGCCAAAGTCGCGCCGGTCGGGGACCTGGATCAGCGTCCCATCGAGATCGTAGGTCCAGCTGTGGTACTGGCAGCGCAGGCGCTTCGCGGTGCCACAGGCATCGCGGACCACCGGTGCACCGCGATGCTGGCAGGTGTTGAAGAACCCGCGCAGGACGTCGTCTCCGCCGCGTACCAGGAGCAGCGGCGAACCGGTACGGTCGAAGGTCCGGAAGCTGCCGGGGCCCGCGAAGTCCTCATCGCGGCCGGCGAGAAGCCACGACTTCTGCCAGACGTGCTCGCGCTCGAGCGCGAAGAAGCCCGGGTCCGTGTAGCGGCCGACTGGAATCGGGGGGAGCGAGGGGAAGTCCGAGGGCAGTTCGGTACGCTGCCACTCGTAGTCTATTTGCCTGCGGATCTGTGCTGCCCAGGCCGCCTGCTGCGTCATCCGGGACAGCATACGAGAAATCGGTGCGTTCTTGATCTCGGACTCAGGCTGCGGCTTCGTCGGGCGGCAGCGAGACGGTCACGGTACCGGTGGCGTGGTCCCCGTAGTCGTTCGCGGCGCGGATCGTCACCTTGGCGATGTGCGCGTCGCCCTCCTGATGCAACTCGGCCACCTGGCCGGTGAATCGCAGGATCTGGCCCGGCACGGCTGGTGCGCCCAGGCGGATCGAGATGTTGCGTACCATCGCTCGCGGTCCTGCCCAATCGGTCACGAAGCGCGACACGTAGCCGTTGGTGGTGAGGATGTTCATGAAGATGTCGGGCGCGCCCTGGCCCTGCGCGAAGTCGCGGTCGTGGTGCGCGGGCATGAAGTCGCGCGAGGCGATCGCCCCGGCGACGATCACGGTCGACGTGACCGCGAGATCGAGCGGCGGGAGTTCGTCACCGATCGCGATCTTCTTCGAGAGTTGCGCATCTGCGAGAGTGCTGCTCATGCTTCTGCTCCGCCGGGCTGAAACTTGAGGATCCGGAAGCGCTGTCGGCCCACGACGTCTCCTTCTCCATCGGTGTAGGTGGTCAGCCAGGTGACGAAATATCCGAGGCCGATCGCGGTCTGTTTGCGGTTCGAGATGGACTCCACTTTCGTCGACGAGTGAACCTGGTCCCCGGGTTTCAGGTAGCGTTCGAACTCGAGCTCGGAATTCGTGGCCAGCGTGCCCGTGAAACCGGCGTCCGAGAGCACGCTGATGGGATTGTCGACACTGATCTCGCCCGGGGCACCGCCTCGCTCCGCGATTCCCTCGATCCGGGGGCGGGGCATGGTCCAGGTCTGGAGCATTGCCGGAGGAGCCACGATCCCACCAAAGCGCGTGGTCGCGGCGAACTCGGCATCGAGGTACACCGGGTTGCGGTCGTCGAGGGCGTCGACCCAGTGCTGGATCATGGTCCGGTTGACTTCGTCGGGCGCCCGTCCCGGGGCGCCCAGTGACTTGCCGATCCAGCCTTCGAGCGACGCACGCAGCGGATCGGCTTCAGTATCCGTCATTCCCGTTCCCTCGCATGATGCACCTCGTGAGCGCGCGAGGCCGCAGTGAGTCGGATCCAGGACTTCCGCGCCGGTCTCCCAATCGGACCCGGATCGCTCTCGCCATCTGAGAATCTGAATCCTCCGCCGGGTTCGGCCAGGACGCGAACGGGAGCATACGAGAAAGCTTACGGCTTTGGGAACGTGCCCGCGCTTCGGCTCGGCCCGGGAATCGGCATCCGTGCTGGTCCGCGGGCCCCAGGAAGCCCGGCGCGCCGAAGGTCGACACGCCGGACCCGGGCCCCACCCCGCTCAATGGGTTGCAACCACCGGAAACAGGATCGATCCGATGCCCTGTACCTGCTGGACGGCGAGATCGGTCAGCGCGAGGGGCGCCAGAAGTACGGACGATCCCAGCACGCGATTCTGGGTCGAACACTGGACCCGGCCGACGAAATCGCGCCCGTAGGAAAAGTCCGACGCGAGCGTAAAGCGGAGGCCGCCCGGGGGCACATTCAGCCGGACGCGGCCGACACGCCCGCCGTCGGCATCGAATGCACGACAGCTGACCCACGCGCGCTCGCGGCCGAGGTTCGTGAAGACCAGGGCCGTATCCACGAGGTCTCGGTCGGCCACGCGCATCTCGGCCGTAAGGGCCGCCGCATCGCGGGTGATTTCCCGTGCATCGACCTCTTGCGGTCCGGCTTCGATCCCCTGTGCGGCGGCCTGCAGCGGTGGCAAGAGGCCAGCGACCATGAGCGAGAGAATTCCAATCCGAATGAAAGATCCCTTGGAACGCATCAGCGGTTTCTCCTCTTCGAAGCGAGAGCAGGATTGCCTGCTTCGTACGGGTCAAACCGCCGCTCGGGGGGATGGTTTCGCTGCGTGCGACTCGCGTGGCTCAGAGGGGCTGCTGCCGTTGCTTCAGTTCCGACAGGATGCGTGCGTGGGTTTCGGCATCGAGGCGGTAGAAGCAGGCCGCAATCGCGACACCAACCATGATCGTGGCTGGCGCGAGCGTCAGCAGCGCCAGGATTGCCCAGAGTGACTCCGGCGTTTGGACCTGGTTCGCCAGAAAGCCCGCGAGGCCCAGGGCGAGGCCGGCGCCTGCGCCGCCGAGCGCCTTGCCGAGTTTTTGGAAGAAGCTCGCGGTCGAGTACACGGCGCCTTCGGCCCGGGCGCCCGTTTTCCACTGCGCGTACTCGACCGTGTCGGGAATCATCGCCCAGCCGAGCACCGCGATCGGAGCGCCTCCGACTGCCCCGACCACGGACCAGAAGAACACCAGGTCGAGCCGTTCGTAAGGAGTCGCGTAGAGCCCGAGCGCGGAGAGGGCCGTCAGCCCGGCTCCGATCGCCATCCCCCCGGCCTTGCCGAAGCGCGCGGCGAGTCGCGGTACCAAGAGCAGCCCGAGCAGCATCGCGGGCATGGTGGCCGCGAAATAGAGGCCGAGCAGGTCCTCGCGTCCGAGGTTGTACTTGAAGTAGTAGGGCGCCACGGTCTGGCGGATGGTGAATCCGAACATGCCAAGCGTGAACATCACGATCGCCACGATCAGCGGCGGGTTACGCACGCATGCGGCGAGCGAGTGCCGCAGACTCGGTGGCGGTTCCCCGCTTCCGACATGCTCTTCGGTAGCTGCAAACGAGAGCCAGATCAGAAGCGTCGCGAGTATGCCGAACCCTCCCATCACCAGCGGATAGCCGAGTTGCGGCGAACCGAAGGCGGTCGAGAGCTGCGGAAGCAGGATCGAGACGAGCATGCCCCCGGTCATCGCACAGAGCATGCGCACGGTCGAGAGTTTCGTGCGTACGGCGTGGTCATCGGTGAGCGCCGCAGTCAGCGCGGAGTAGGGGATCGTGACCACGGTGTAAGCGATGCTGAAACCGATGTAGGTCGCGTAGGCCCATGCGATCTTTCCAGACGGCGACAGATCCGGGGTCGAGAACATCGCGACCGTGACGATCCCGAGCGGAATCGGCCCGATCAGAAGGTAGGGCCGGAACTTTCCCCAGCGCGTGCGCGTGAGATCGGCGATGCGACCCATCAGAGGATCGGTCACCGCGTCGACGACCCGCGCGACCAGCAGTACCGAGGCCGCGACGGGCGCGCTGATTCCGAACACGTCCGTGTAGAAGTAGAGCGCGAACGTGAGCGACGCCATGAAGTAGAAGTTGATGCCGGT
>JAYZEO010000102.1:0-28550 GCA_036337215.1 Myxococcota bacterium
CGAAGAGCGCGTCGCGGCGGTTCTCCTCGGCCCAGAGGACCGCGAGGCCCCCGGGTCCGTACTCGAGGTCGTCGCTGAAGCCAGCCGGATCCGCGGCTCCCCACGCCTCCATGCGCCCGGCCCCGCCGTGGCCGGGATGGCCCTCTTCGGCGGTGAGCCCGGGCGCGGCGATATGGGTATCGGTGCTGGCGATCACCCCGAAGTGGAAAGGATTGGCGCCAACCCTGGCCTGGACGCGCAGCCCTTCGCCCAGGGCCCAGCGCACGTAACTCGAAGCCGGCGCCTGCTGGGCGTCCACCAGGCTGCTCTGCTTGGCCCCGAAGCGGTCGTAGGGGAGTTTCTCGAAGCCGCAGAGTTCGTCGCCCTGCCAGACCGGGAGACGCGAATCGCATTCCGACGAGCCCTTGTGCTGCATGATCTCGACGAGCGGTTCCCAGCGGCTCCGAAGTCGGGCCTCTTCGGGATCGATCGGGCCCGGCACCTCGGTGTTCGAGATTCTCGCGGTTTCGAACATCAGCCCACCGCTCAGGTTCGAGTTGTGTGGAATCGTCAGAACCTCACAGCCCGGCAGGCCGTCGATGCACTCCGCCTGCAGGTGTTCCCAAAGGTCGAACGCGCTGGGAGTATCGAGCCAGGTCACCGGCAGCCGCGGAACCTTCTCGTTACGGAAGATCACGTTGCGGTGCAGGTTCTGTCCGGTCCCGACGGCGGCCGTCCACTCGTAGCCGACGAAGCTCGTGAAACTGCAGTCGGAACTCCGATCGTAGGCCTCCTCCGCCGCGTCCTGGATCGCCTGCCAGAATTCCAGCGCGCCTGCTTCGCAGGCTTCGCCGTCATCTCCACAGAGGGTGCTCCAGCGAGATTTGAGGATCGTTCCCCGATAAGCGACCACCATCATCCCGAGCCGCGGGAAAGTCCGTTGCGTGAAGCAGATCGGGTGCCAGTACCTGAGTGTGCCCGGCGTGTTGCAGACGTTGACCTCGCCCAGCAACTCGGCGTGGTCGGAGACCGCGACGAAATCGAGCGGCCGGTCTAGCCGGATGCTGCGTGCCGGCGTCCCGTCGTCCGCGTAGGGCTGGATCCCGAGCGGCTCGCCTCGTGCGAAGCGGTAGGCGTCGCGTGGGGTGGCACGCGTATCCTGGGTGCTCGCGTCGAACGAGTAGGCGGTGTGGACGTGGGTATCGCCGAAGAAGGGCCGGCGCAGCGGGTCGAAGGCTTCGCATACTTCGCGCTCTTCGGTCACGGCGTACGGCCGCTCGCCTTCCTGCGCGTATCCGGGGCCGGAGGCCAGTGCGGACAGTAGGAGAATCAGGCAGACGATGATCCCGCGGCATCGGGTACGCATCGGGCCCTCCCTTCGCAGCGCACTAGGCCCGACCCGAAGCGCTCCGTCAAGGCCCGGGCGCTCGCTCAGGCGGCGAGCTTCAGTTCGAGGCGCCGTGGGCCACGGACGAAGAAGGAATCGACGTGGGAAACGGGCCCGCCGCTCCGAACCAGTCCGGGGAATTGGGGGAGTATGGCTTCGAGTGCGACCCGGGCTTCCAGCCGCGCCAGCGAGGCGCCCAGGCAAAAGTGCTTACCGAATCCGAACCCGGGAAAGGGCTGCGCCTTGCGCGTTACGTCGAGCCGGTCCGGTGCCTCGAAGCGTCGCTCGTCACGGTTGGCGGAGCCCAGGTAGGCAGCCACGAAGCTTCCTTCTGGAATTTTCGTACCCCGAAGTTCCGTATCGCGGGTCGTCGTTCGGAACACCAGTTGTACCGGTGCGTCGTAGCGCAGGCCTTCCTCGACCAGGTCCGGCACCAGGCTTGGGTCGTTCGCGACCTTCTCTGCCTGTTCGGGGTGATCGAGCAGCGCGTTGACCAGGTTGCCGATCAGGTTGGTGGTGGTTTCGTTCCCGGCCGCCATCAGGAGCATCACGAACTGGATCACCTCGCGGACCGAGAGTCCGGCTTCTCCGTCCTGCTCCGCGACGATCACGCTCACGAGGTCATCCTCGGGTTTGCTTCGACGCTGCTTCACCAGCTCTTTCAGGCAGACCATCAGCTCGGAGAAGCCCAGTCGGTACTTCTTCGAAAAGGGGTCGTCGCGCCCCGGGCCCGAACTGAAGTCGATGATCATGTCGGACCAGCGCTTGAAGTCTGCGTGTCGCTCGGCCGGAACGCCCAGCATCTCGGCAATGAGGGTGACGGGCAGCGGGATCGCGAGTTGCGTGACCACGTCGAAAGGCTGGCCCCTCCGAAGCGGTTCCACGCAGGACTCCACGATCTCCCGCGCCCGCCCCTCCCAGGACTCGATCCGCTTCGGGGTGAAGCCGCGGTTCACGATCGCCCGGAGCTTCGCGTGGCTCTCTCCATCCTCCGCGATCAGGTTCCGTGCGGTCTGGAACTCGAATGGATTCATGCGCGTCTTCCACGCCATCCTGGCCAGGAAGCGGACCAGATCCAGCGAGAGCGGAGGTAGCTTGTCGCTTCCACCGGACATCAACATCGTGAACATTGCCCGGGAGGAGAAGAGATCGGGCGTCCTCAGTACCCGCATCACGTCGTCGTAGCGCGTAACCGAGTAGATCTCTCGCTCTGCGCTGTAGTGGACGGGGGCCTCGTCGCGAAGCCGGCGGTAGACGGGGTAGGGGTCCGGGCGCCAGTCGGACGCGAACGGGTCGAAGCTGATCGGCATGAGCCTGACTCCTCTGAGGCCCGGCAGGATAGCGCATGGAGACCGCGCTCTCGTTTCCAGTCCAGTCCAGGGCGGGGTCGGGCTTTGGGCCGCGCTCAGGCGCGCAGCAAGAACAGCACCACCAGGCTCGCCCCGAAGAGTGCGAACGAGAGTGCCCCCACAGCGAACACCGAGCCGGCGGACGGCGATCCCGCAGCCTGCGTCTCACGCTCGTGGCCGCCGCCGTGTCCCGCACCGTGGCCGCCGCCGTGTCCCGCAGCGTGGCCGCCACCGTGTCCCGCACCGTGGCCACCGCCGTGCTCGCCGCCCGAGTCCTGCATTTGGGTGGGGCTCGGCGCGCCCGAGTGCCCCGCATGCCCCCCGCCAGCGGCCGCGGCGGCTGCTCTGATGGTCATCATTCCGTGCTTCAGGTTGCGGGTGACCAGCCACCAGTTCATCGGGTAGGCGCACAGGAAACCGGCCAGCAGTGCCATCGACATCACGAACCAGAAGCTGGGTCCCAGCGGGTCATCCGCGCCGGGGACTTGCTGCATCCAGGGTTTGGCAACCAGTTGCATGCCTACCATCAGCACGTTCATGGAATAGAGTTCGGGAATGAAAGTCATTTTCAACGAGCGGCGGTACGACCCATCGGCCATATCGCGCATCGCGTAGGCCTGGAAGTAGCCCCAGCCGAAGCCGAAGCCGAGTGTGTATTCGAGGATCAGCCCGCTCACTTCTCCGAGCTGGAGAAAACTCGCAATCGCGGCCCCCGCGATGATGCCGAGCCCGTCGCCGGCCGCGCAGTGCATGGTCGAACCTAACACCTGCCGCCAGGTGGCCGCGACGTAGGCTTCGTGGGTTCCGGGAAGTGGTTCCCGGCAGCCGAGTACGTAGAAGAAGGCGCCGACGGGTCCTGTGAAGAGGGTCAGGATCACGAACCCCCACTTGAGCACAGCCGACTCGGGTGTTCGGCGGATGTCGATTGCGACGAAGGCGAGCGAGAAGGCCGTCAAAATGAACCAGAGCAACATGGCGCCAGCCAGCATGCGAATCTCCTCGACGGTTCGGATTGAGGAACCCCGAGCACCCGGGCCAGAGCATAACCTCTCGAGACGACGGCCCGTCGGATCCGGGCATTTCCAAGTGTCGGCCGGCCGTTGACGCAGCAGGCGGAGCGAGGTGTACTGCCCCCAGTGCGCGCCTCTGGACTCTTGCTGTTGGATCGCTCCCGGTGAGCAGCGCTCGCCTGAACGACAGCGCGGAACCCATCACGGTCGTCTCGGGCCTGCCGCGCTCCGGGACCTCGCTGATGATGCAGTTGCTCGGTGCGGGTGGTCTATTCCTCTTGACCGATGGCGTGAGAGGTCCCGACATCGACAACCCGCGCGGTTACTTCGAGTACGAACCCGTGAAGCGGCTCGAGCGCGACTGCGACTGGATCGAGTTGGCCCGTGGCAAGGCGGTGAAGGTGATCTCCTCCTTGCTTCCGAGCCTGCCACCCGGGCTCCGGTACCAGGTTCTGCTGATGCTGCGCCCGATCGAGGAAATCCTGGCATCGCAGCGCGCAATGCTCGAGCGAAGCGGGCGGGCGGCGGCGACTTTCGAAGACGATGGACTTGGTGCGAGCTTCGCGCGCGAACTCGATCGAGTCCGGAGGTGGCTCGCGGAGCAGGAGAAGGTTCGGGTGCTCGAACTGGACTACACCGCGCTGGTCGCGTCACCGCGGGCGGGCGTCGAGGCGATCGTTCGCTTCCTGGGGCGTCCACTGGACCCGGTGCGTATGGCGGCCGCGGTCGATCCAGCGCTTTACCGACAGCGAAACTCGCTGGAGCGAGTGGTCTAGCCCGCGCGGATCCGCTCGCGCTGGAGGCTGCCGACGCGGACGACCCAGAATGCTGGAACCAGCGCGAGGGCACGCTAAGTTGCGCGTACCGGGACGCTCTGAACTTTACTGAGTCTTCATCCCCTCCGGTCTCAGCGACGTGTGCGCTCTGCGTGCTCGGCGTAGTGGCGCTGCAGTACGAAGAAAGCCTGCTTCCGTTCTCCCTCGGGCGACACGATGCCTTTGCGGTTCCAGTAGCTCTGCATCCGAGAGTTGAGTCGCATAGGCGAGCGGAAGTCCTTCAGGATCCAGGGCGAGAGGCCCCGCACCGGTGAGCCTTTTCGATCGACCAATGCGGCGACCTCGGTTTCGTAGATTGCGGCCTGGAGTTCTTCGCTCCACGCATCGAGTCGCTCTCCGTGGACGCCCTGCCTGGCGGCGCCCCCCGTTTCGCTCACGATCACGGGCTTCTGGAACGCGGTGTCGAGTTCGAACTCGTCGACGGAATCCAGCACAGCCTCGCGGACCTGCTCCTCCGGGGCGCCCACGCCTCGCGCGAGAAAGGTCGGTGCGTACCAGCCCAGGTACTGGTTGTATCCGATCACGTCTACGAACTCTCCGAGCGGATCCGAGATCACGGTCCGCACCGGTTCGGGCGAGTCCCCACGCAGCCGGGCTCCGACGTGCGCGGCTGCACCCTGCATGCCTTCGATCGACAGCAGGGCCGCCGTCACGAGGCGCGTCCGATCGGCTCTGCGAACTTCTTCTGCCAGTTCCTGCATGAAGTGGTTGCGCGCATCGGACGGCATGGTTTCGTTGCCGATGCTCCAGAAGACGATCCCTGCACGGTTTCGGTCGCGCTCGATCATCTCGTTGATTTGTTGCTTCGCACTGGCCAGGGTCTCCGGGTTCTCGAAGGCGATGTCGTGGTAGACGGGAATCTCCGACCAGATCAGCAGGCCGCTCCGTTCTGCGGCGCGCACCATGTACTCGTTGTGCGGATAGTGTGCGAGCCGGACGAAGTTGCAGTTCAGTTCCTTGATCAGGGAGAGGGATGCGGCTGCGTCATCGGGTCCGTACGCGCGCCCCGGGTGCCGTATCGACTCTTCGTGCATGGCGATGCCGCGCAGGAAGATCGGTTCGCCATTCAGCAGGATTTCGTTGCCGCGGGTCTCGATCTGGCGAAAGCCGATCTCTTCTTCGAAATGGTCATCCGCGACCCGCACGTCTACCCCGTGGAGCACCGGGCTTTCGGGCGTCCATAGCTCGAGTTCTGCCTCGAATCCGACCGGCGCGCGACCGCTGCCGTCGGTTTGGGTCTCGAAGCGCAGCCCGGCATCCGGGATCTCCACCGTCACGGTCGTTCCGGGGGCGGCGCCGTCGACGTCGATCCAACCCTCGACCCTCCGCGTGGAAGCTCTCGCGAGCTGGATGTGGCAGTTCCGTACGAAGACCCCGGGGACCTCCACCAGCAGCACCTCCCGGGTGAGTCCCCCGTAGTTCTGCCAGTCGTTGCGTTCGGTCGGGATGTCGATGTCGCGCGTCAGGCTGTTGACCTTGGCGACGATCACGTTCTTGCCCGCGACGAGCTGATCGGTGACCTCGACGTTGAAGGGAGTGAATCCACCTCGATGGGCGGCGACCAGCGTTCCATTCAGCCAGATTCGCGCGTGGTGGTTGGCCCCGCCGAGATAGAGAAACAGGCGGTTGTCCTGCGGCGCGCTGAAGTCGAACTCGCGTCGGTACCAGCACACGCCCCGGTACCAGCGCAGTTCCGGGTGTTGGGTATTCCAATCCCCGGGGACCTTGATTTCGTAGGCGTCCCCGAAGTCGTGCTCGACGACCTCTCCCGGCGACGCTGGTGCGTGGTCGCTCCCGAGGCCTCCTCCCCCGAAGATAGAGCGCTCTCCGCGGTCGAGCGGATCGACCAGCACCCGCCAGGTGCCACCGAGGTCCAGGTGCGCGCGTTGCTGTACGTTTCCGATCAGCGATGCGAGTGGAGGGGCGGGCTCGCGGCGGCCCCCGAGCAGATCCTGGATCGTCTTGCCTTCGACCTTGGGCGATCTCGGGTCATCGGTATTTCCTTGGCGCTGCGGTGGGTTCTGGGCTCGAGTCATCATCACTCCGAAATCGGGGTTTGGGGATTGCCTGCCTTCGGTCTGTCCCGGAGCATAGGACGCTCCCTGGGTGCCGGGTCAACTCGGGCTGCGGGCCGCCGTTGCCTGCGGGAGCGAACACCGCACCTGCCTTGCACGACGCTCCCGGGCGTGTTCCCCTCTGAACTCGAGAGGCGCAATGACGCGAATGGGCCAGGAACCGGCGGTATCGGAAAGCTGGCAGCGGGCCTTTGCCTGGATCGAGGCGGAGCTCGGCGGCAAGGTCGTGCGCGCCGAGCGCCAACCCCGCTGGCGGCCTGCCTGGTTCATCGACCTCGAGCGCGGCGAGGAACGGCTGCCGCTCTACTTTCGGGGAGACCGCGGGGAGGCCGAGGCCGGGGTCTACTCCCTCGAGCGCGAACTCCGGGTATTGAAATTCCTCGAATCCCACCAGATCCCGGTGCCGCACGTCTACGGATTCTGCCCCGAACCGCGCGGCATCGTGATGGAGCGGTCCCCCGGGCGCGCGAATCTCGCCACGGCCGAGAGCGACGCAGTGCGCGAGGCCGTGCTCGATGACTACGTGGCGATTCTCGCGCGCATCCACAGGATCGATGCGGACGCGCTTGCGCAACTCGAATTCGGCGCGCCGGCCAATGCGCAGGAACTCGCGCTCTCGGACTTTTCCGTCTGGGAGCGAACCTACCGGAAGCGGAAGCTCCGTCCCGAGCCGGCGCTCGAGTTCCTGGTGCAATGGGTGCGGCGCAACGTTCCAATCGATCGCACGCGCGCATCCCTGATCTGCAGTGACTCGGGGCAGTTTCTCTTCGAAGGCGAGCGCGTCACGGCAGTGATCGATCTCGAACTCGCGACGCTCGGTGATCCGCTCGCTGACCTGGCGGGAATGGTGAGTCGCGACCTGAGTGAGCCGCTCGGGGACCTGCCTCGCGCGTTTCGCAGGTACGAGGAACTCTCGGGCGAGCCCCTCGACCGCGATGCAATCGACTTTCACACCGTGCGCTTCAGCGCAATCACGCCGCTCGCAGTCGCGCACCTGGTTGCGGCTCCACCCGCCGGGATCGATCTTGTGCAGTACCTGTCCTGGTACTCGGTCTGGCTTCGCGCTCCCCTCGAGGTGATTGCGAACCGTCTCGGGGTCGCGCTCGATCCGGTCGAGCCCCAGGCGCTGCAGTTGACGCGACAGTCGAGTGCCCACGATGCGCTTCGCGACCTGCTGACCCAGAGCGCGGCGGGCTCCGACGCGGGAGCAGCCGGGAGCTTCTCCGGATACGAACGCGACGTGGCGCTGAGAGTAGCCGAGTACCTGCTTCGGGCGGAGAGACTCGGGCCCGCGCTCGAAGCCCAGAACCTCGACGAGGCAACAGCCCTGCTCGGGTCGCGTCCGGCCAACTGGCGCGATGCGGATCTGCAACTCGAGCAGGCGGTGCTCGCCTCGGGCCCTGAGCGAGATGGCGAGTGGGTGCAACTGTTTCACCGCCGGCTACAGCGGCTCGAGATCTTGCTGGCCCCCGTGATGCGTGAACTAGAGGGAGTTTCTGTCCAGCGAATCGGCTAGTGCGTTCGTGGATCTCGCGCCCGGTCACCGCCGAGGTCGATCGCTGCCCGTACCGGCATCCGTGGTAGCCTCTGTTCCGGATCTGCGGAACCCCGGCGCGGGCGCGTCTCGAGTGCTGGAGGTCCGAGGCCCCCCGATGGGCGGTGTGTTCCCGCGGGTTCCCACGATAGGAACGGGTTGGATGTCGGAGTTCGAGCACTACTGGCTGCCCTTCACGCCGAACCGGAGCTTCAAGAAGGAGCCGATGCTTCTTGAGCGCGCCGAAGGTCTCTACTTCTGGAACGCGTCGGGCGAGCGCCTACTCGACGCATGCTCGGGTCTTTTCTGCTGCGCCCTTGGACACGGCCGGCCCGAGATCCTGGAAGCCATCACGGCGCAGTACAGAGAACTCGATTTCGGGCCCTCGTTTCGCTACGCGCATCGAGGAGGCTTCGAACTCGCTTCCGCGCTGTCAGAAATCACGCCCGGGGATCTCGACCGCTTCTTCCTCGTGAACTCAGGCTCCGAGGCCGTGGACACCGCCCTCAAGATCGCGCTGCTCTACCATCGTGTCCGGGGCGAGGGGCAGCGGCAGCGCTTCGTCTCGCGCGAGCGCAGCTACCACGGGGTAAACTTTGGTGGCGTCTCGCTCTCGGGCATGGTGCGGAATCGCGAGAGCTTCGGCCCCGGGCTACCGGGCGTCGTCCACCTGCGGCACACACATCTCGACGCGAACCGCTTCCAGCCGGGCTGCGGTGCGCACGGTGCGGAGTTGGCGCTGGATCTTCAGCGCCTGGTAGATCTCTACGGCGCCGACACGATCGCTGCCTGCGTCGTCGAGCCGATCGCAGGTTCGACCGGCGTTCTCGTGCCCCCGACAGGTTATCTCGAGCGCTTGCGCGAGATCTGTGACCGCTCGGGAATCTTGCTGGTGTTCGACGAGGTGATCACGGGCTTCGGGCGGACCGGTCAGGCCTTTGCCGCGCAGAGCTTCGAGGTGCTGCCGGATATCATGACCGTGGCCAAGGCGCTCACCAACGGTGCCGTGCCGATGGGCGGTGTCGCGGTCAGAAACGAAATCTACGAAGAGATCACGAACAGCGCGGCCGAGGACGCGATCGAGTTCTTTCACGGGTATACCTACTCGGCGCACCCGCTGGCCTGCGCAGCCGGCCTCGCCACTCAGCGCATCTACCGCGAGGAAGGAATCTTCGAGCGCGCAGCGGAGTTGGCTCCCTATTTTCTGGAGCAGGTCTTCGCACTGCGAGAGCTTCCCATCATCGAGGACATTCGCGGCTACGGTCTGCTTGCCGGCATCGACCTCGCTCCCGGGGATCGGCCGGGTGTGCGAGGGACCGCGGCCCTGCGGCGACTCTTTGCAGGTGGCCTCGTGGTCCGGGTGACGGCAGATACTGTGATTTTGGCACCCGCCCTGGTCGCCGAACCCGAGCACATCGACCAGATCTGCGAGACCCTGCGCGAGGCGCTGCAGGGCATCTGAGCTTCCAACAGCAAGGAGTTCATTTCACATGACACGCATGTCCTCCGCCGAGGCTTTCGTAGAGCAACTGGCTTCCGAAGGCGTGAGCGATGCTTTCGGGATCGTGGGCTCCGCCTACATGGATGCGCTCGACCTGTTTCCGCCCGCCGGGATCCGTTTCATATCGGTGGCGCACGAACAGAACGCGGCTCACATGGCAGATGGCTACGCGCGCGCCGCCAATCGCCACGGGGTATGCATCGGTCAGAATGGCCCGGGTGTCACCAACTTCGTGACTGCGATCGCGGCCGCGTATTGGGCACATTCGCCCGTCGTGGCAATCACGCCCGAGGCCGGGAGCGCGACTGCGGGCCTGGGCGGTTTCCAGGAAACCAACCAACTTCCGATTTTTTCAGAAATCACGCGCTACCAGGCACACGTGAGCCGGCCGGACCGAATTGCGGAACTTACGCACCGCGCTTTCACGATTGCGAGAGCGGAGCGAGGCCCAGTCCAGATCAACATTCCACGCGACCACTTCTACGGAGAGATCGACGTGGAGATCGCGCCTCCACAGAGGATCGAGCGCGGCCCGGGCGGCGCCCAGAGTCTGGCCGAAGCCGCGCGGGTACTCGCGGAGGCGGAGTTTCCCGTGATCCTCGCGGGCGGCGGCGTCGTGATGTCGGAAGGGGGCGAGGAGACGCGCGCGCTGGCCGAGTTCCTGCAAGCGCCCGTGGTGACGAGCTATCTGCACAATGACGCGTTCCCGGCCTCGCACCCGCTCTACTGCGGGCCGCTCGGCTACCAGGGTTCGAAGACCGCGATGCGCATCATTGCCCAGGCCGATGCGGTGCTGGCACTCGGGAGCAGGATCGGGCCCTTCGGAACCCTGCCCCAGTACGGGATCGAGTACTGGCCGGAGGCGGCCACGATCATCCAGGTCGACAGCGACGAGCGGGTGCTCGGCCTGGTGAAGCCGATCGGGGTCGGGATCCACGGGGATGCGCGGGGAGCGGCGAGCACGCTACTCGAGGTCCTCCGGACGCGCGGAAGCGAAGGGGTTCGCTGCCTGCGGAACCGGGACCAGCGCCTGGCCGAACTCGAGGCACAGCGAAAGGACTGGGAGGGAGAACTCGATCAACTCTCCGCGGGTGACCGCTCTCCAATCGAACCCCGGCGCGCGCTGCGCGAACTCGAACGGGCGATGCCCGAGAACGCCATGGTGTCCACTGATATCGGCAACGTGTGCTCGGTGAGCAACAGTTACCTGCGCTTCGACCAACCCGCGAGCTTCTTTGCGGCGATGGCTTTTGGAAACTGCGGCTACGCTTTTCCGACCGCGATGGGGGCGCGCGTGGCCCGCCCGGATCGCCCCTCGATCGCGTACGTGGGAGACGGTGCCTGGGGCATGAGCCTGGCCGAGGTGATGACCTGCGTGCGCGAGCAGATTCCGGCGATCGCGGTGGTGTTCAACAACGGCCAGTGGGGTGCGGAAAAGAAGAACCAGATCGACTACTACGCCGACCGCTTCGTCGGGACCAATCTCGAGAATCCGAGCTTTGCCGGGATCGCACGCGCGATGGGAGCCGACGGCGTGACGGTCGACCATCCGGGACAGGTGGGCGAGGCGCGGCGACTGGCGGTGGCCTCGGGACGCCCCACCGTCCGCGATTTGATACGCGGCCAGGAACTGGCCGAGCCCTTCCGCCGCGATGCGCTCAAAAAGCCGCTGCGGCTGCTGGAGAAATACAAGGACTACAGCGTCGAGTGAGTCGAGCCCCGAGTCGATGCGCGTTCTGGCGCTGAACTGCGGTTCTTCCTCCATCAAGTCGGTGGTCGTAGAGACCGCGACCGGTGCGCGGGTATTCGAGCGTGCGCGGGAACTCGATACTGAGGGACACCCCGGTGCGCTCGCGGCGCTCCTTGTCGAACTCCGGGATCGGTCGCTGCTTGACGGGATCGAGGCCGCCGGTCACCGCGTGGTGCACGGCGGCGAGCGCTTCCGCGCCTCGGTCCGGGTCGATGCTCGCGTCCTGGACGAAATCGAGGCGGTCGCGCCGATGGCGCCGCTTCACAATCCCGCGAATATCCAGGGGATCCGGGCGCTCCAGCAGGCGCTCCCCTCGGTACCCCAGGTCGCCGTGTTCGATACCGCCTTCCATCAGACCCTGCCGCCGCGCGCCTACCTGTATGCGGTTCCGTACGCGCTCTATCGAGACCACGGCGTTCGGCGTTACGGGTTTCATGGGAGTTCCCATCGCTTCGTGGCGCGAGAGGCTGCGCGTCGGCTCGGCCGGCCGTTGGACCGGGTGCGGTTGGTGAGCGCGCATCTCGGGAACGGCTGCAGTGCCACCGCGATCCGGGACGGGGTCAGCGTCGATACCAGCATGGGGCTCAGTCCGCTCGAAGGCCTGGTGATGGGCACGCGCTCGGGAGACGTCGACCCGGGCCTCCACGAATTCCTCGCCGCCAGACTCGGTCTGGACCTGGCGGAAGTCACTGCGTTGCTGAATCGCGAGAGCGGGCTGCTGGGTCTCTCAGAACTCTCGAGCGATATGCGCGAACTCGAGGAAGCGCGGCGCGACGGTCACGCGGGAGCCGACCGTGCGATCGAGAGCTTTTGCTACCGACTCGCACGTCAGGTGGCGAGTTTCATCGTCGCTCTCGATCGCCTCGATGCGCTCGTCTTTACCGGCGGGATCGGCGAGCACTCGGCCTACGTCCGCGCGCGCGTGCTCGGGTTGCTGGAACCTCTGGGTTTTGAAGTCGATCCCGAGCGAAATGCTCGACACGGTGCCGAGAGCGGCGGCGAGATCAGTCTGGGTGGGCGACCGGTTGCGCTGGTCGTGCCCACCGATGAGGAGCGGTTGATTGCAGACGAGACCGCGGCCGTGGTGACGGGCACCGCTCGTTAGCCGTTCCGTTCGGGATCTGAGCCGGGCTCAGGATGAGGTGGTCGAGACCTCGCGAGATTTGAGGCATATACTCTCCCGATCTCCCACCACTCGAGATGAGAGGACCTGTGCGATGCGGCTTCAGTTGGCATTGAACGTGCGCGACATGGATTCCGCTGTTGCGTTCTACTCGAAGATGTTCGGTGTCCGCGCCAACAAGCGCAGTCCCGGTTATGCGAACTTCGTAGTGGAGGCACCGCCACTCAAGTTGGTCCTCTTCGAGACCCGCGATGCCGCCGAACGTCTGAACCATCTCGGGGTCGAGGTGTTCGAAGACGAGGACGTGACCGCGGCCACCAATCGGCTCAAGGAGGCAGGCCTCGAACACCTTGTCGAAGACGAGACGACCTGTTGCTACGCCAAGCAGAACAAGGTATGGGCGTCGGAGCCGGATGGGTTGCGCTGGGAGTGGTACCGGATTCTCGAGGACACGGAGACCTTCTTCGACGAGCCTGAAGCTAGCCCCGACGCCTGAACGCGTCTCGAATCGCGACGAATCGCTACGGAGGATCCCATGGCGCTCAAACTCGGACTCCAGCTCGGCTACTGGCAGGCTCAGCCTCCGCAGGGATTTGTGGAACTCGCTCAGGATGCCGAAGCGCTCGGTTTCGATTGTGTCTTTTCGGCCGAGTCCTGGGGATCGGACGCATTCACGCCGCTCGCCTGGATCGGTGCTCAGACTTCGCGAATTCGCCTCGGGACCGGCGTGGTGCAGCTCTCGGCGCGGACGCCGACCGCGACCGCCATGCACACGCTGACGCTCGATCACCTGACCAACGGACGCGTGATCCTGGGCCTCGGCGTTTCGGGCCCGCAGGTCGTCGAGGGCTGGTACGGCCAACCTTTCTCGAAGCCCGTATCGCGCACGCGCGAATACATCGACATCATCAAGCAGGTGCTACGCCGCGAGGCACCCGTCCAGAGTGACGGCCCGCATTATCCGCTGCCGTACACGGGGGAGGGCGCCTGGGGACAGGGCAAGTCGCTCAAGTCGATCACGCACCCGCTCCGCGCCGACGTGCCGATCTTTCTCGGCGCCGAGGGACCCAAGAACGTGGCGCTCGCGGCCGAGGTTTGTGACGGCTGGTTGCCGCTCTACTACTCGCCCTTCCGGCCCGAGGTCTACGCGGATTCGCTGCGCGGTATGAAACCAGGCTTCGAGATCATGACCACGGTCACGGTGCGAATCACGGATGACGTCCAGTCAGCGCTGACGCCGATGAAGGCCATGCTCGGCTTTTACATCGGAGGCATGGGTTCCAAGAAGCGAAATTTCCACAAAGAATTGATGGGGCGCATGGGCTTCGAGGCCGAGGCCGAGCAGGTACAGGAACGCTTCATGGCCGGCGATCGGGCCGGCGCCATCGCGGCCGTGCCCGACGAGTTCGTGGACGAGATTGCGCTGGTCGGCCCCGTCGAGCGGATTCGCGATCGTCTCAAGGCCTGGGAAGAGACGCCCGTCACCCACTTCCTGCTGGGCGGCTACGACCGCGAGGCGATGCGCCGAATCGCCGACGTCCTTCTCGGAGGCTGAGGAAGGCGCTCCGCCTTCGTTCTCGCAGCTCCACTCGCGGGAACATCGGGCCGGACGTTCGTGGGTTCTGTTCGAGGGACGGTTAGGCGGGGAGCTTCAGGCCGTAGAGGTTGGCGCAGTTCTGGGAAGTGGTTCTGTGGACCTCGGTCTCAGGGACGTCCTCGAAGTCTACCGGGGATCCCGGGCTAGCGGCTTCGCTCGTAACGCCAGCCGCTGTCCAGCATCAAGAGTCGATGCCGGGCGCCCGCCACCTGGGGGTCGCTGGTCTCGTAGCCGGCGTCGCCGTGCCAGAGCGCGGCAATGCCCCCCTCCACCTTTCCGATGCGAGTCGAGAATGCCTCGCATTCGCGCGCCCTGGCGTGTTCGAGTGCCGTGCCGACGTCCGCGAGGCCCGAGAGTTCATAAAGCGTGACCCAGGTCGGCGGGGCCAGTTCGATCTCCTGGGCGTCGCGCCGGCGGAGCGCCTCGGCGGGCGCCATCCAGGCGCTGTCGTGGATTTCTCCCCCGTCGATCCGGACCCGGCCCTCGGGGGCCGGAGCGATGAAGAACCAGGTCAGAAAGCGCTTGAGTCGGATCGGGGGCGGGGTCCAGTGCGAATAGGGTACGAGCGAGTCGGGATCGACCGCGAGTCCGGCCTCTTCCTGCGCCTCCCTCGTGGCAGCGCGTCGGCTCGCAGCCAACAGTTCGTCCTCGGCCAGTCCGCTCCAGTCTTCGGGATCGAGGCGGCCTCCGGGAAACACCCACATGCCGCCCACGAAGTCGAGTTTCGAGTTGCGGCGAAGCATCAGTGTCTCGAGTCCCGCGTCACCGTCGCGGAGCAGGATCACGGTGGCGGCCGTGAAGCTCTCTGACGGTTCACTCACCTGGCACCAGCCTGTCTCCTCTGGATCGGAGCCGCAGAGGCGGTGCTCCCGCGATCCGACCGAAGGGCCCGCTCAGGGTCCCAGCATAGGCGCGCGTGGGGGCGATCCGTCAAGCCGGGGCGCGGCGCGAGAAAGCTGCGGGGCCCAACGGGAAGGGGATGAGTCCAGGGCCCGATCCGGGGTAAGATCCCGGCGTCCGGCAGCACGGTCGCCGGTTTCACCCCCGAAGGCATTGGAGAAACTCATGGCCCGAGAAGCAGTCATCGTCGAGAGCAAGCGCACCGGACTCACCAAGGCGCATCGCGGTTCTTTCAACATCACCGAACCCGTGGACTACCTGGCGCACACGCTGCGCTCCGTGGCCGAAGCGGTGCCCAATCTCGATACCGGAGACGTCGAGGACGTGATCGTGGGCAGCGGCTTTCCCGAGGGTTGCCAGGGCATGAACGTGGCCCGGATCGCGGCGATGGCGGCCGGATTCCCGAAGGAGGTCGCGGCCACCACCGTGAACCGCTTCTGCTCCTCGGGTTCCCAGGCCGTGATGATGGCGGCCCACGCGATCATCAACGAGGGCGCCGACGTGGCGATCGGAGCCGGGGTCGAGACCATCACCATGATGCAGGACGGGACTCAGAATGTGACGCGTCTGGCCAACACGGCCGCGCGTGAGCGCTTCCCGGGTCTCTACTTCCCGATGGGCCTGACCGCCGAAATCGTTGCGGAACGCTACGACGTCACGCGCGAGGCGCAGGACGAGTACGCGCTCAAGAGCCAGCAGCGTTATGCGAACGCGGTCGAGCAGGGCTGGATCGCGGAAGAGATCGCGCCCATGAAGGTCACGCGCAAGGTGATCAAGAAGGACGAGGAGCCGTACGACGAAGAGGCCGTGGTCGACCGCGACGAGTGCAACCGCGCGAACACCACGCTCGAGGGACTTGGCAAGCTGTCGCCCGTCTTCAAGAAGCCGGAGGAGGGTGGCACCGTGACGGCCGGAAATGCTTCGCAGCTCTCCGACGGCGCGTCTGCGACGCTGCTGATGTCGGCCGACAAGGCCCGGGAACTCGGGATCGAGCCGCTCGGCATCTACCGGGGAACCGCAGTCGCGGGCTGCGGTCCCGAGGAGATGGGCATCGGACCCGCCTTTGCGGTGCCGAAGTTGCTCGAGCGCCACGGGCTCACGATCGACGACATCGACATCGTGGAACTCAACGAGGCCTTCGCCTCGCAGGTACTCCACTGCCAGCGCACCCTCGGCATTCCCGACGAGAAGCTCAACCCCTCCGGAGGTTCGATCGCGATCGGGCACCCGTTCGGTATGACGGGCTCGCGCATGACGGGACTCCTGCTTCGCGAACTCAAGCGCGAGGGCAAGCGCTACGGCATCGTGACCATGTGCATCGGCGGGGGACAGGGTCTGGCTTCGCTGTTCGAGGCGGCGTAGGGCTCGCGCGCGAGTCCGAAGCGCGGGACGAGCCCGCAGGCCTGGTCTTCGAGGCGGCCGCGTAGCGCCGCCGCCTCGTGAATCGTCCGAGCTCAGGCGTGGATCCCGGCGGCTTGTGTGCGGGACTGCGGACCCGGCTCGCGCCGGGGGGGTGGCGGCTCCAGTGTCCTACCGAGTGCGATTCCGCGCCTAATCGGCGGCGGCTCCCTCGGGAGGTCCGCCAGAAACGGCAGGGCTTTCGGCAGCGAGCAGCCGCTGCTCCGAGGCGGCCGACTCGCTCACGACGCGAACGTTCAGGATCAGGGGCAGGTAGAGGGTCATGTCCATCTTGCTGGTTCCCGGAACCGGCTGCCCGTCGAGTTCGTCGAACGAGAGATCGAAAGCGAGTTTGCTGAGACCGAGTGGGTAGTCGGCAAGGGTGCCCTTGGAGCGGACCAGGCGCAGGTCCCCGGCCGTGAAGTAGAGTTCACCCTCGAAGTGTCGCGATGTCTTCTCGCGAGGAATCACGCGCAACTCGTAGACGGAAAGGTCGTTCCGCTGCTCGGGCCCGCCGAGTTCGAACCGGTAGTGCTTGTGGCCGTCGGGCCCAAAGATTCGATAGGGTGGGTCGCCGCCGCGATCCTTCCCCTTGCAATCTTCGATCTCCGACGCCTCACCGTCTACCGCGCAGCTCAAGATCTCGACACGGGCCCGCTCGCCCACGTGTGCCCACACCGCCTGAACCATGGTCTTCGTCTTCCGGACCTCGCCGTCGTCCGGATCGAGTTCCCGCAGGGTCACGTTTCGGCGCGAGTAGGTCGCCGGGAACTTCTCCTCGAACTCCGTGACCTGGCGGTAGATCTGGTCGACGATCTCCGCGTTCGTCGGAGTCGCCGTCGTGGCGTCCGTCGGCGCGTTCGTCGGGGTAGCGGCGTTTGAAGACGCTGCCCAGAGGCTCAGGCATGCGATTAGGATCAGGAGACGCACTTTTTGGATACTCCCGGGTAGCTGATGCCAGTCGTTTGCAAGTCTAACCCGTCTCGTGGGTGGTGTGCGCGCGAGCGTGGCGAGCCCAGGGAGTCGCCGGGGTCTGTTCCGTTTCGGTCCGGCTAGACTGGTGGGATGAGCGCACGGCTACGCTGGCTCGCATTGCTGGTGCCGATCGTGCTGAGCGCGTGCCAGACACCGGGTCCCTGCGGCCGTCTCGACGCCGAGACACGCCCGGCCTCCCAGTGGCGTCCCGTGATCGAGCGCTGGTCCGAGGGCCGCAGCACGGATCGCGCTGCCGGCGAGGATCGCGCCTTCTATTCGAAACGGGGGCAACTCCGCGAGGTCTGGCGAGACCTCGATCGGGACGGTCGAACCGACCGCCGGGTGTATTTCATCGGTGACGCGACGCCGGCCCGAGTGGAACTCGATCTAGACTTCGATGGCGCACCCGACCTATGGCTCAGGCTCGGCCCGGCACGGTCGGTGCTCGAAGCCCGGACCGACTCCGATGGGGACGGCGTGCCGGATCAAGTACGGGGTCTCGCTGGCCTCGACCTCGCAGCGCTCGAGGCATTGCCCGATCTCGCGAAGCTGCGGCCCGCGCCCTGCCACCGGGTTCCGGCCTGTATGGCCTATCTCGAGGACGTGACCGACCGGGTCTTCGAGTCAGCGCGCGCTCGGGACATCTGGGCCCGGGTACGGCTGAGCTTTCGGCTCGGGGCCGACGGCTGCCCCTCCGCGGTCGAGGTCTACGCGCAATCGAACGCGCAGGCCGCGCGCGAGTGTGTGGCTGCGATCGAGCAGGCTGCGCCGTTCCCGAAGCCTCCGCCGGCCGCCGTCGAACTCCGGATGCCGTTCGCCTGGGGACGCTGATCGCTCCGCCCGGTCGCCGGAAAAGTGGACGCCCTCGAACGCTTCCGGCCGGGCATTTTTCAGGCTCTGGCTACCCCGTTGTGGGCTCAGAGCAGTAGGCCGGCGATCGCGCCGGTCACGAAGGTCGCGAGGGAGCCCGCCAGGATCGCGCGCAGGCCGTCGCGGGCGACGTCGTGGCGTCGGGAGGGTGCGATCCCGCCGAGCGCCCCGAGCAGGATCGCGAGCGATCCGAAGTTCGCAAAGCCGCAAAGGGCGTAGCTCGCGATCACGGCGGAGCGCGGCTCGATGCCTCCGCGCGCGACCTGCTCGGCGAGTTGCTGATAGGCCAGAAACTCGTTGAGGACGGTCTTGATTCCGAGCAGACTCCCGACGGCCGGGGCGTCGGCCCAGGGCACTCCGATCAGGAAGGCGATGGGCGCGAGCGCGATCCCGAGCAGGCGCTCGAAGCTCAGGCCCTGCAGGCCCACGAGATCTCCCGCCCAGAGCAACAGGCCGTCGAGCAGGTAGACCAGTGCCACGAACGCGATCAACATCGCACCCACGTTGAGCGCCAGTTGCAGGCCCTGGGCCGCTCCCTGGGCAGCCGCATCGATCAGATTGCGTGTTTCCCGTTCGAGTTGCTGCGGCGCTCCGCCCAGCGTGATTGGAGTCCCCTCTTCGGGAACCATGATCTTGGCCATCGCGACCGCTGCCGGCGCGGACATGAAGCTGGCCGCGATCAGGTGACCGGCGAAGTCGCTTCCGAGCAGGCCGACATAGGCGACGAGAACCGACCCCGCGACGGTGGCCAGGCCCGCCACCATCACGCAGAAGAGTTCGCTGCGCGTCATGCCTGCGACGTAGGGGCGGATCAGCAGGGGCGCCTCGCTCATGCCGACGAAAACGTTTGCGATCGTGGCGAGCGACTCGGCGCCGCTGATTCTCAGCGCGACCCGCAGCCCCCGTGCCAGCCAGTCCACCACGCGCTGGACGACGCCGAGGTGAAACAGGATCGAGAAGAGGCTTCCGAGAAAGATGATGATCGGCAGCACCCGGATCGCGAAGACGTAGGGCAACTGCACGGGTTCTCCGCCGGGTCCGAGCAATTCGGAAGGCCAGGATCCGAACACGAACTCGATGCCGTGATCGGCGGCTCCGATCAATGCGACCGCCAGGTCGTTGGCTGCATGGAAGAAGCGAATCCCGAACTGCGTTCGGAGGACCGCGGCAGCGATCAGCAACTGCAGCGCGAACGCAATTCCGACGGGGCCCCAGCGAATTGCGCGGCGCTGCGTGGATGCCAGCCAGGCGATTCCGATCAGCACCGCGATCCCGACGACGCCAATCCCGCGCTCGATCAAGAAGCGCCCTCTGCGAAGGCCTCGATCAGTTCCCGCGTTGCTCGGACGGGGTCCTCTGCGTCGCCCACGGCAGCGATCACGGCCGCGGCTGCGGCGCCGGCCGCCCGCACCTGTTTCAGGCTGCGAAGCGTGATGCCCCCGATCGCGACCAGCGGGTGTCGGGCGAGTTCCACGGCTTCCGCCAGCAACTCGATCCCGCGCGGAGTCCAGGAACTCTGCTTCGAGCGGGTGCCGAAGACCGGGCCGAAGGCGACGTAGTCGATCGGGCGCTCCACGCTGGCGCGGACCTGCTCCAGGGTATGGGTGGAGAGTCCGACGAGAAGCCGCTCACGCAGCGCCGCCGGAATTCGCTCCGGCGGCAGATCCTGATCCCCGAGGTGAACGCCGCTGGCGCCGGCCAGGTCGGCGAGGTCGAAACGGTCGTTCACCACCACGGCTGCGCCTGAAGCCGCGCTCCTGCTCACCGCCCAGCGGCAGAGTTCGAGCGCCTCGTGATCCGTCGCGTGCTTGATGCGGAGTTGGATGGTGGAGACTCCGGCTTCGAGGGCGGCTTCGAGGGTTGTGCGGGGCGGGTGGCGCCGGGCTGGATCGTCGTCCGCGAGCACGTAGATTCCGCGGATGCGGTGCCCTCGGTCGTCCGTCACGTACTCGAATCCCGGGCGGTGGCTTCCTTGAGTCCGAGCAACTCGATCTTCTTGCGCAGCGTGTTGCGGTTGATGCCCAGCCGTCGAGCCGCCTGAATCTGATTGCCGCCCGACTGCTCGAGGGCCTCGCGAATCACACCCTCCTCGACCCGAGCCACGAAGCTCCAATAAACGCCTTCGTCGGGAGCGCGATCCGGCGACTCGAGCATTCCGGCGGCCTCGCACCGCATCGCTTCGGTCCAGGTAGAGGGTCCCGCGGCTGTCGCCGGGTCCAGGGCGGCCCGCACCTCGTCCGTGTCGATGACGTCACCCGCCGCGAGCACCAGCGCGCGTTTGATCACGTTCTGCAGTTCACGCACGTTGCCGGGCCAGGGTTGTCTGCACAGGTGCTCGATTGCAGCCTGGGTCGGCCAGCGCACCCTCACCCCGAGTTCGCGCCCGAATCTCTCGACAAAGTGCACCACGAGGTCGGGGATGTCCTCGGGACGTTCACGCAACGGGGCGATCCGGATCGGCACCACGTTCAGGCGGAAGTAGAGGTCCTGGCGGAACGAACCATCGCGGACTCTACTCTCCAGGTCCCGGTGTGTGGCCGCCAGGATTCGCACGTCGACCGGGATCGCGTACCGGCCTCCGACCGGCGTCACCTCGCGCTCCTGCAGCACGCGCAGCAACTTCGCCTGGAGCGCAAGGGGCAGGTCTCCGATCTCGTCGAGCAGCAGCGTGCCCCCGGCCGCGTCGCGGAAGCGGCCCGGCTGTGACTCGACCGCGCCCGTGAATGCCCCGCGTTCGTGGCCGAAGAGTTCCGCCTCGATCAACTCCGAGGGTATCGCCGACATGTTGACCGCGACGAACGGACCCTCGTGGCGGCGGCTGTGACGGTGGATCGTTCGCGCTACCAGTTCCTTGCCGGTCCCGCTCTCCCCGCGGAGCAGCACATCGACATCGCTGGTGGAGATGCGCCCGATGGCCTTGAAGGTTTCGACGGTTCCCGGGCTCGATCCGACCATGACGTCTTGCGCAGCGCGCGGGTCGTCTAATTGCTTCCGCAGTGCCTGCAGCTGGCCTCGCAGTTCACGGAGCCGGAGTGCCTTCGCGACGACCGCCTCGATCTGACGCAGGTCGAATGGTTTTGTCAGGTAGTCGAAGGCACCCCGCTTCATGGCCTCGATCGCGTTCTCGAAGGTGTTCTGCGCCGTCATGATCACGATGATGGGCGCGTCCTCTCCGCGCTGCTCGAGTTCCTCGAGCAGCTCCAGTCCGCTGGCCCCGGGCATCAGGATGTCGAAGAAGGCTAGCTAGTAGTCCCGGGCCGCGAGCATTGCACGCGCGGCCACGCCGTCCTCGGCCTCGTCCACGGAGTAGCCGCCCCCCTCCAGGACTTCGCGCAGCACGAAGCGAACAGATGGTTCGTCGTCGGCGACGAGAATTCGCTTCATCTCGGACTGCTCGCGTCCTGGGCCCAGGGCCGCAGGGGCAAGTGGACGCGCATGCGGGTGCCTCGGCCGGGCTCGCTCTCGACCTGGATCCGTCCGTCGTGTTGCACCGTCCAGTGTTGGGCGATTGCGAGACCGAGGCCGCTTCCCCCGAGGCGGCGGGTGAAGAAGGGTGTGAAGATGTGAGGCAGGTCGCGTTCGTCGATCCCGGCCCCGGAGTCCTCGATGTCGACGCGCAGCGAAATCGACGGATGTCCCTCTTGCGAGGTCATGCGGAACTCCGATGCGACGCGGGTCCGGATCGTGAGGGTTCCCTTGCCCTCCATTGCCTGAACCGCGTTTCGGATCAGGTTCAGGAAGACCTGCGCGAGGCGGTCGGGGTCCGCGGAAAGTTCGGGAATGCTCGGGTCGTACTCGCGGACGACCGTGACCGCGCCCGCGGCGGCCGCGCGCGTGTGAAGCTCGAGCAGGTCGTCCAGGATCCGGTGAAGGTTGGTCTCCTGAAGCAAGAGCTCTCCCCCCCGGGTGATCTGGCCGAGGTCGTCCAGCAGGCGCCGGATGCGATCGGTCTCGCTGCGAATCAGTTCCGGCAGGCGCTTCAGCTCGGGGTCATCGAGCCTACCGAGCAGCAACTCGGCGGCGCCCCGAATCCCCGCGAGCGGGTTGCGTACTTCGTGGGCGATTCCGGCGGCCAGGTGCTCGAAGATCTGGCTGCGGGTTCGCTGTGTGACCAGCGACTCGAGTTCGCGACCGATGGTCCGGTCGCAGAGCGTGAGCACCGCGCCCTCCTCCCCGGCCGTGCCCGCGATCGGTGCAGCCGCGAGGTCTACGGTCCACGGTGGTGCGGCGAGTTGCGCCGGTACCTGGCAGTCGTGGGAAAACACCTCTTCCCCGCTGGCTCGGACGCGCTCGAGCAGCGCGGCTGCGGGGTGACCGGCTCCGAGTACCTGAGACAGCGTCCGGCCCGCGGTCTGGTCGGGTGAGACACCGAGCAATCGGCTCGCCTCCGCGTTCTGGGCGGTCACGTGCCCGGCGCGATTCACCTCGACGATGCCGATGCGGATCGAGTCCAGGACCAGGTCCCTGCGACCGGGGGGGTCGTTCAATTCGCACTCCTGATGGCTCTCCGCCTACCATGGGCCAAGAGCGCGCGAGGGCCGCCCGGGTCGGACCGACCGGGTTGCCTAGGATCTAGGCAGAGTACCTCAGTGGAGCCGCGATGAAAACGTCCCCCGATCCCCTCGACGGGATCCAGCGTACCTCCGTAACGATCGCGCAAGCGCGGGAAATCATTCTCGATTCGATCTTCCCTCTGGGCTCCGAGAGGATCGGGATCGAGGTGGCCCAGGGGCGGGTACTGGCTGAAGAGCTGCGCTCGGAGCGGTTGATTCCGCCGCTCGACAACTCCGCGATGGACGGGTTCGCGGTACGCGCCCAGGATTTGGACCGGGTTCCGGCCACGCTTCGCGTGGTCGAGGACCTGCCCGCCGGGCGGGCGACAGACCGGAAGCTCGGTCCCGGAGAGGCCGCCCGGATCATGACCGGCGCCGCGATTCCGAGGGGCGCGGACGCAGTCGTAATGGTCGAAGCCACCGAGGCTGCTGATTCCTCGCGAGACGGGAACGGAGGCTCGGTGCGGGTCCTCGGGGGCGTGCAGCCGGGAGAGAACATCCGCCGCGCGGGCGCGGACGTGAGCCCCGGGACGCTGATCGGTGGGCCGGGTACGCGTCTGGCGCCTGCCGCGGTGGGGATGCTGGCTGCGATCGGGCGCACCCAGGTGCGGGTCGCAGCCCGGCCTCGCGTCGGGATCCTGGCGACCGGCGACGAGATCGTCGAGCCGGACCAACTCGGGGATGACGGGAGGATCGCGAGTTCGAACTCCTACGCGCTCTGCGCCGCCGTCTCCGAGATCGGGGCGGTTCCCGTCTATCTGGGGATCGCGCGGGACCGGCCCGACGAGATCGAGGCCACGTTTCGCGAGGCGCTTCGCTGTGATGCAGTCGTGTCGACCGGGGGGGTCTCGGTCGGCGACCGGGACTATGTCAAGGGCGTGCTCGCTGGAATGGGGGGTTCACTGCGGCTCTGGCGTGTCCAGATGAAACCGGGCGCCCCGCTTGCGTTCTGTGTGCTCGACGGTTGCCCGGTGTTCGGGCTGCCGGGCAACCCGGCCTCGACGCTGGTTACCTTCGAACAGTTCGTGCGGCCCGGGCTGTTGCGCATGATGCACCATCGGCAGATCTACCGGCCGGTCGAACCGGCCGTGCTGCAGGACGCCTACAGCAAGCCGCCCGGCCGCCTGCACCTGGTCCGGGTCACACTCGAGCGGCGGTCGGGAGTGCTCCGTGCTCGCCTCGCAGGCGACCAGAGCTCGGGCGTGTTGCTCACGATGATGCGGGCGGACGGGCTCGCGGTCGTCGAGGCGGAGACGACGCAGCTTCCCGCCGGGAGCGAGGTTCGCGTGCAGTTGCTCGGGCGGGACGACCTGCGGGAAGAACCGGGATTTTGAGGCTCGCGCACGTCGAGGGCGCGGTCCTCGTCGGGGGTGCCTCATCGCGCATGGGCCGAGACAAGGCTTCGCTCCCGTGGCACGGCGTGCCGATGGCGCAGCGTGTGGCAGCGTCCCTGCGGACCTGCGTCGCGCGCGTCCGAGCGGTGGTTCGTCCCGGAATGGCGCCGCCGCCGGGGCTCGAGCCGATCGAGGATCGCTACCCGGCGCGGGCGGCCCTGGTCGGCGTACATGCGGCGTTGGATGCCTGTGAGGCGCCTGCGGTGCTGGTCGCCGCCTGCGATCTTCCCGAGATCGAGCCGCGGGTGTTGCTGCTGCTGCTGGGACTGGTCCCGGTGGTAGGTGGTGCGGACATCGTCGCTGCGGCGGGACCCAAGGGGCCGGAGCCCCTGCTGGCCGTGTACCGGCGGCGGCTGCTGCCCGAGATCGGGCGCCGAATCGAATCAGAGCAGCTTTCGCTTCGCGGTTTGCTCGCGGCCTCGGATACGCTGCTCGTGCCGGAGCAGGATCTGCGGCGAGCCGACCCGGAGCTTCGATCCTTCCGGAACGTGAACAGGCCCCTGGAAATCCCGACCACCTAACGCGGAGGCGAGCGGCGCGCGCGCTCGACCAGCAGCGATGAGCGGAGGTTCGGAATCTGCCGAAGCAGCACGAAGCGACCCCCGAGCGATTCGATCAACTCGCGCTCGGGTGCGGCGGTGTCCCGGTACTCGCCGCCCTTGCAGACGACATCGGGCCGCAGTGCGCGAATCAGGGTCGCAGGGGTGGCTTCTCCGAACAGGACCACCCAGTCGACGCAGCTGAGACCGGCGATCAGTTCGGCGCGCTGAGCTTCAGCCACCAGCGGGCGACCCGGTCCCTTGAGTTCCCGTACGCGCCGGTCGCGATTCACGCCGACCACCAGTCGGTCTCCGAGGCTCCGGGCCTCTTCGAGCGCGCGCAGGTGGCCTACGTGGAGCACGTCGAAGCAGCCGTTGGTGAACACGATTCGCCGCTTGCGTCGGCGCTCGCGGGCCAGCAGCTGGGCCAGACTTCGGCGGCCGACCAGTTTACTGCGCGCGTTCGCTCGCACGCGCCTCCTCGGAGTACTGGAGCGGGAGCGATGGAATCGGCGAGAGCAAGAGATCGCGCAGCCGCTTGACCCCCCCCACGACGCGGCCCGCGAGCCCCACGGCATTCTGAAGCGCGTTGGGCGGCAGATAGCTTCCCTCCGGCTTCTCCCACGGCCCCTCCAGCTGGAAGTAGAGGGCCACGAGGTTCTCGTCGTCGCCGAGAACCCAGGGTCCGATGATGGGGACGCGCTGTAACACGCGATCGACGGTCTCCAGAAACAGCATCGCGATCACCAGGTCCGTTTCGCGCTGTGCCGAGATCAGGTCGACGTTGCCCGCCGCAATTGCGCGCAGTTCGGGTCCTACCAACACGAAGCGCTCCAGTTCCAGGATTCCGCGATCGATCCGGATCCGGGACCGGATCTCGTCGAACGGAAGTGGTCGGCCGATCAGGCCTCGCCAGCCCAGCGGCGTCGCCAGCCGCGCCAGCAGTACCCAGGCCGGTAGATTCTCGACGGTGCCGGATTCGATCCCGATCGAGAAGTCGGCGTCGGCCGCCGCCAGGAAGGCCCGGCGCGGCGTCAGGACGCCGGACAAGCTTCCCGCTGCGGAGCCAGTGCCGCTCAGCGCGTCCGGCGGCAGGTGTAGGAAGCCGAGCAACTCCTTCACGTCGCCGTTTCGGGCGTCGAACTGGAGCGAGAACGGCGCGCCCTCCGGGTCGGCGAGAGAGACTGTGCCGTGGGCCGCGACCGGCCCCGTCGCCAGGGTTCCGGAGAGCTCCGCGAGTCCGACCTGGGCCCCGGTCGCGCGCAGTTGTCCCTGCAGTCCATCGATTCTCCAGCTACCGAAGTGAGCGGATTGAATCCGAAACTCCCCCTCTGCCCAGGGGTAGGGCGCCGTGGGATCCGGGCGCGGCCTGCGATGGGGCGGTGCGGGACCGTCCGCGTAGACGATCTCAACCGCAATCCGCTGCTCGGCCCGATCCCAGAGCCCCGAAATGCGCGCAGGGGCTCCGCCCAGGGTCCCCTCCGCGCTCACCAGGCGGACATTGCCGTTCGGGAAGTCGAGGATGCCCGTGGCGTCGCGGAGTTCGAGCACGAAGGCCGGAACACCCAGATCGAAGTCGCGAAGCTGTACCAGTAGCGGCGAGGAGGTGCTCGCGGAATCCCCTTGCATGGCGCGGAAGGCCGCGCCGAGCCCCGGAATCGGGGCGCCCGGTCCAGGTGGAGTCTTGCGCGCCTGCTTCGGCAGGTGTGCGAGGCGGTGCATACCGTCGACGCGCAACTCGATGCGTGGGAGCGGCTTCCCGTCACGCGAGATCGCGAGTTCCCGGATTTCGAGCCGGTTTCCGATCAACTCGATCTCGCCCGAGATCTGCTCGAGCGGCGAGGCGCCCGGGCTGGGGCGGTAGATTCCCTCGCGAACCCTTCCCGAAAGCCGGAGTTCGCTTGGGCCTGGCTTCATGTCGTAGGCGAGCGCATCGCCGAGGCGGGCGAGTTCGAGGTCCAGTTCGAGGCGCAGATTCTCCAGTTGGCCGCCCTCGGTGCGCCCGTCGAAATCGCGCCATGACTTGTGACGCAGGCCCACGAGCCGCAGGAACTGCAGCCGGTCGCCCGGCTCGCCAGGGCGGAAGTCGGCGAACTGCAGTGCCCCCCGAATTCGGCGCCCGGGACCCGGAGAGACTTCGAGTTCCCCGGAGACGATGAAGTCGTCGAGTTGGACACGCTCCGCCCGGATCCGGGCTGCGCCGGCCTCTATGCTCGCGGCCAGAACGACCCGCGTCTCCGCGGGCGCGATCGGGCCGCTGAAGTTTGGAAGCTGCAGGCGGAATCGCTCGATCCCCAAATCGATCGAGCCCTCCCAGATCCCGGTTTTGTACGCGACCGTGAAGCGGCCCGACACCTGACCGGTGGGGGCTGTTTCGCTCCCGGCGTGAGCTGCCATGCGCGCCAGCTCTAGGCGCTCGACCTCGCCGGTCGCCGACCAGGCTTCGAGTGAGCCCTCGAACTCTACCGCGAAGGGGGCCCGGGACCCTTGCTGGTCCAGATCGCCGCGCGCAGTTCCGTGCAGGGTCCGGTCGAGACCGGAGTACCGGGCCCGGAGTTCCAGGCCCTCGATCCGTAGCGGCGGGTTGCCCTCCGCGTGCCATTCCAGGACGCCGTTCTCGACCGTGAGCTCGAGCGGCAGCGGCGGAAGCTCGATCCCGGGGCCGGTCCCCGCATCCCGAAAGCTCCAGACAGGTGCTTCGAGCTTCCATTCTAGCGGGGTCCACGCGCCCTCCAGGAGCCGGCGCCAGCTGAGGCTCGCATAGGTTCGCGGCACCTGAAGGACCGGCGGACCGGGATCTCCCGCGGGCGCGGTGCGGGGCCCGGGTTCGAAAATGGCGAGTTCGCGGAGTTCGAACTCGAGCCCTGGGCCTAAGCCGAGCTTCACCTCGGAGACCTCGACCCGGCGCCCCAGTAGCCCGGCGAGGAGCCCCGCAACGACCCTGGGCGACGAAGCTGCGTAAAGACCCGCCGACAGCGCCAGCGCCACCAGCGCGAGCAGTACTCCGGCCGTGATCAGTCGACGCCGGGACCGGCTCATCCGGAATGCGACCGGCGGCGGTCGTGTAGCGTGCGATCGGGAGGGTGCAGCTTCATCCCCGACACCTTTGCAAATCGTGTGCTTTGGCGCTGCGCAGGCCAGCACCGAGCCGGTGGCGCGCGAGCTAAATCCCAGCGGGGCCTAAAGAAAGCGCGTTCCGTTCCCGATTGTGCTGGGTGAAACCCCACGGAGTTCCGGGAGGGTCTCCGCCATTCAGAGGCAGCTCAGGATGATCGACTTCAAAGAGAACGCGCCCCAGCAGCACGAGCAGCAGGCACATTTGAACGGCCAGGCCCAGAAGCTCTACCGAAACCGGGTCCGGGAACTGCGCGAGAATCGGTTGATGACCCAGTCTCAACTCGCTCGCCGGGCGCGCGTCGCGCTGCGTACCGTGCACTCGGTCGAGAAGGGGCTCAAGTGTCGCATGGACACCAAGCGCAAGATCCTGCTCGCACTCGGCTGCAGCTTCGACGAACGGCACAGCGTCTTTCCTGAGTAATCGCGTTCTCGCGCGAACCCGCCGCCGGACCCGCTAAGCTCCGCGCGTGGCGCTTTCGGCGACGGAACTGCTTCGGGACGTAGGACGGCTTCTCGTACGAAGCCACGAACTCCAGGAGACCCTCGAGAATCTGGTGCGCCTGGTTGCGCGCTGGATGCACGTGGGCTGCTGCTCGATCTATCTGCTCGAGGACGACGGTTCGGAGTTGGTGCTGCGCGCGACGCGCGGCCTGCGCCAGGATG
>JAYZEO010000103.1:0-11290 GCA_036337215.1 Myxococcota bacterium
TGCGGTACCTGATCGAGCGACCGCCGGATCGGCAGGTCTACGCGGCCTGGCTGTGCCGCTCCGGGAACGAGACCGCGCGGCCTTCTCGCAAACTGGTGCAGGTCGAGATGCACTTCGTGCTGGAAGAGACGCCGCCGCCCGGAATTCGACCCGTGACCGAGACGCGCCGGCTGTTTTCCTTTCGCTGTCCCGGGGTGGCGACCGCGGAGTTGCCGCCATGAGCTAGAATCCGACCTGGCGTTGCGGTCGAAGAGTCGGAGGACGAGAGTGGAAACGCGCGCGCTCGGAAAGACGGGTCTTCGAGTTCCGGTCCTGTGCCTGGGAACCATGACCTTTGGCCTGCAGACGGATCAGGCGACTTCCTACGAGATCATGGACCGCGCATTCGAGGGCGGTGTCGATTTCTTTGATACTGCCGACGTGTATCCGCTGGGCGGTTCGCTCGAAACGGTCGGCCGTACCGAGGAGATCATCGGGTGCTGGCTGCGCGAGCGGGGACTTCGAGACCGCGTCTTGCTCGCGACGAAGTGCCGGGGTGCGATGGGACCCGGAACCAACGACCAGGGGCTCTCGCGCCATCACATCCTGCGCGCGGTAGAGGAGAGCCTGCGTCGGCTCGGTACCGATACGATCGATCTATATCAGACGCATTTCTTCGATCCAGATACGCCGATTGAGGAAACCGCGCGCGCTCTCGATGACCTGGTCCGTTCGGGGAAGGTCCGCTACATCGGCTGCTCGAACTATCCGGCCTGGCGCCTTGGAGAGGCGCTCGCGACCACGGAGCGGTTCGGGCTCGCACGCTACGAATCGGTTCAGCCACGCTACAACCTGCTCTATCGCGAGATCGAGACCGAGTTGGTTCCGCTGTGTCTGTCCGAGGGACTCGGGATGCTCGTCTACAACCCACTGGCCGGTGGCCTGCTCTCGGGCAAGTACCGGAGCCGGCACGAACCCGAGGAGGGGACTCGCTTCACGCTGGGGACCGCCGGTCGCATGTATCGCCGGCGCTACTGGCAGGATCCTCAACTCGAGGCGGTCGAGGCGTTGCGAGACCGCTTCGAGAACGAGGGTCTCGATCTCGGGACGGCTTCGATTGCCTGGACGCTCGCGAAACCGGGTATCACCTCGGCCATCATCGGGGCCAGCCGCCCCGACCAACTCGAGGCCTCGATCGCGGCCGCGGACCTCACGCTGGAAGAGAAGCTGATCGAGGTTTTCGACGAGATCTGGTGGAGGCTGCCCCGTCGCCCGGTGCTGGAGGGCTACCGCTAGATCGCGAGGGTTTAAGCTTGGCGGACGGGCGCTGGGAATTCTGGATAGACCGCGGCGGGACTTTTACGGACTGCCTCGGGCGTGACCCCGATACCGGGGCGGTACACGTCGCGAAAGTGTTATCGCGCGATCGCGCTCCTCTCGATGGAATCCGAAAACTGCTCGGCCTGGCCGAGGGCGAAGCGATCCCGGCCTGCGACGTGCGCATGGGCACGACGCTCGCGACCAACGCGCTGCTGGAACGGACCGGAACCCCCTCGGCACTTGTGATTACGCGCGGCTTTCGGGATCTGCTCGAAATCGGAACCCAGGCGCGGCCCTCGATTTTCGACCTCGTGATTCGCAAGCCCGAGCTGCTCTACCGCGAGGTACTCGAGGTCTCGGCGCGGGCTGACGCAGCCGGAAAAGTCCTCGAGCGGCCCGACCCGGACCAACTCCGGCGGGAACTTCAGGGGCTGCTGGAGCGGGGCCTTCGCTCGCTGGCCGTCGTCGTGCTCCACGCCTACCGGAATCGTGAGTTGGAGCAGGAGATCGGCCGGATTGCGAAGGAACTCGGGTTCTTGCACACGGCGCTCTCGCACGAGGTGGCGGCTGAAATCGGGATCGTCGGAAGAGGCGACACCACCCTGGTGGACGCCTACCTGACGCCGCTGATTCGGGACTACGTGCGCACCCTGCTCGAGGAACTTCCGGGCAGCACACTTCGCATCATGCAGTCGAGCGGAGGCCTGACCGATGCGAGCCGCTTCCGCGGGCCGAGTGCGATCCTGTCGGGTCCGGCCGGCGGTGTCGTGGCGTACGCCCGGATCGCGGCCGCCTGTGGCGATTCGAGCGCGATCGGTTTCGACATGGGCGGCACCTCGACCGACGTGTCTCGCTTCGACGGCTCCTTCGAGCGCGTTTACGAAACCGAGACCGCGGGCGTCCGAATCCGGGCGCCCATGCTCGCGATCCACACCGTTGCTGCGGGGGGGGGATCGCTCTGCCGCTACGACGGCTACCGGATGACCGTCGGTCCCGAGAGTGCCGGCGCGATTCCGGGACCCTTGTGCTACGGAGACGCAGCCGCGTGCGAACTCACGCTGACCGATGTCAATCTCTGGCTCGGCCGGTTGCTGCCAGACCGCTTCCCGTTTCCGCTCGAGCGGGAACCCGTCGAACGCGCGCTGGAGTTGCTGGGGCAGCAGCTTCGCGCGCAGGGTCACGCGCGCGTTCCCGACGAAATTGCGCGCGGCTTTTTCGAGATCGCGAACCACGGCATGGCAGAGGCGATTCGCAAGGTGTCCGTCGCGCGCGGCTACGACGTACGCGAGGACAGCCTGGTGGTCTTCGGCGGGGCAGGGGGCCAGCATGCCTGCCCGCTGGCCCGCCGACTCGGCATCCGGCGGATTCTGTTTCATCCGTACTCCGGCGTGCTCTCGGCATATGGCATGGGATTGGCCGATGTTTCCTGGGATGGGGAGGCCGACCTCGGCGGAGCACCGGTCGACGCCGCGCTCGACAGCCGGGTTGCACCGCTGCTGGCCGAACTCGAATCGCGCGGCCGCTCCGTCCTCGAACGCGAGGGCTTCCCGCCGGAGCGGATCGAGGTCGAGCCAAAGTTGGACCTGCGCTACCAGGGAACCGAGACCTCCCTTACGATTCCGGAACGGGCCGGGGATCGAAGAGCAGTCTTCGAGGCGTTGCACGAGCGACGCTTCGGTTATCGGCGCTCGGGGCATCCGATCGAGGGCGTGGTCGCCCGCGTCGAAGTGATCGGGCGCCAGCCTCCGCCAGCCGAGACGACGCCCGAGCCGATCGCGCAGGCGGAATCGCGCACCACGCGCATGTGGACGGGCCACGCCTTCGAGCGAGTGGCGGTGATCCAACGCGAAGCGCTGGTGCCGGGCGAGACGATCGCTGGACCTGTACTGGTTTTGGAGTCGACCGGAACCATCGCAGTCGATCGCGGCTTCTCGCTGCAGATGGATGCTGCAGGGCTCCTGGTTCTGGAGGATTGCAGCGGTGCGTCGGCGGTCGAACGCGTGACCTCAGAGGTCGATCCGGTTCAACTCGAGATCTTCAACAACCTGTTCATGTCGATCGCAGAGCAGATGGGAACCGTGCTTCGTCGCACGGCGCTCTCGACCAACATCCGCGAACGTCTAGACTTCTCGTGCGCCATCTTCGATGCCGACGGGGGGCTGGTTGCAAATGCGCCCCACATTCCTGTCCACCTCGGTGCGATGGGCGAGTCGGTTCGGGCCGTGATCGATGCCCACCCGGATCCGGGCCCGGGCGAGGTGTTCGTCACCAACGACCCGGCCGCGGGCGGTTCGCACCTGCCCGACATCACAGTGGTGACACCCGTTCGAGATTCCGATGGCGCGGTTCGTTTCTTCAGCGCAAGCCGTGGTCATCACGCCGACGTCGGCGGGATCACGCCGGGTTCGATGCCACCGTTCTCGACGACGCTCTCGCAGGAGGGCGTGGTGCTGCGGTCGCTCTCGATCGTGCGCGGGGGCCAACTCGACACCGACGGCATCCTGACGGCCCTCACCCGGGCCGAACACCCCGCGCGGAATCCGCGCGACAACCTCGCGGATCTCGCGGCCCAGATCGCGGCCAATCGAACCGGCGAGCGCTTGCTGCGGGAGATGACGGATCGTTACGGGCTCGAGACGGTCGGGGCCTACATGCGCCACGTACAAGAGAATGCGGCTGCCAAGGTCGCGAACGCGATCTCCGAACTTCCGGACGGGGTGCGGAGCTTCGAGGACTCGCTCGATGACGGAACCGCGATTCGGGTCACGCTCGAGATCCAGGGCGACCGGATGCAGATCGACTTTTCCGGCACCGGTCCAGAGTCCGACGGAAACCTGAATGCGCCTCGAGCAGTAACGCTGGCGGCCGTGATCTACGTGTTGCGTACGCTGGTCGCGGAGGAGATCCCGCTCAATAGCGGCTGCCTGCGCCCGGTCGAGGTGCGGATTCCGCCGGGGTGCGTGCTCGCGCCCGGACCCGAACGAGCGGTCTGCGGGGGCAACGTCGAGACCTCGCAACGTGTGGTCGACGTGCTGCTGGGGGCGATCGGACAGGTCGCCGCAAGTCAGGGAACCATGAACAACCTTACCTTTGGAGATGATGCCTGGGGCTACTACGAGACGATCGGGGGTGGGGCCGGTGCCGGGGCCTGGTTCGCGGGAGCCTCGGGCGTTCACACGCACATGACGAACACGCGGATCACGGATCCCGAGATTCTGGAGTCGAGGTTTCCCGTGCGTCTGATCCAGTTCTCGATCCGGCGCGGCTCGGGTGGACCGGGCCGCTTTGCCGGGGGAGACGGCCTGGTGCGAGAAATCGAGTTCCTGGCGCCGTTGCGCGTTTCGATCCTCTCGGAGCGGCGCAGGTGTGCGCCCTTCGGGCTGGCGGGTGGGGCTCCCGGCAAGCCAGGTCGAAACCTGCGAAATGACGCGCTGCTGGAAGGAAAGGCGAGTTGCGAGGTCGCCGTCGGGGACCGCGTCCGAATCGAAACGCCGGGTGGCGGTGGCTTCGGAACCCCGACGGGGTCGGTCTAGGCGCGAACCGATGCGCTCGCAGGGGTTCCTGCTCCAGCCCACCACCCGCATCCAGCGCGGGCGCGCCGTGGTCCAGCTCTTTGGCCGGCTTTCCGACGGTCGTGGCTTCCTGATCGAGGACGACCGTTCCGAGCCCTACTTCTTCGTGCCCGCCGATCAGATCGGGCTGGTGCGGGGTGCGGGCGTAGTTCGTGTGGACGCGACTGAACTTCGGGAGCTCGGCGGCCGCGCCGTGGCGCGTGTGGTTGTGACGCGGCCGGGCGAGGTCCCCGCAATTCGGAGTCGCATCCAGGCGAGGGGCGGAACTCCGCTCGAGGCCGACGTGCGTTTTGCGTATCGCTTCTTGATCGATCGCGGGCTGGGCGCCGCGATCGTGATCGAGGGCACGCCGGTCGAAGAGAGCGATCGCTTCGTGCGCTTCCACAATCCGGAACTCGAACCGGGAAGCGACCGCCCGGAGCTTCGAATCCTGTCTCTGGATATCGAGACCACGCCCGACGCAAGCCAGGTGCTCGCGATCGCGTTCGCGGGCTGCGGCGTCGAGGAGGTTCTTCTGCTCACGGACCGCGAGGTCGACGGAGCTACCCGCTATTCCGATGAAGGGATGCTGTTGCAACACGCGATGGCCCGGATTCGCGAGCTCGATCCCGATGTGCTCACCGGCTGGAACGTGGTCGACTTCGACCTCCGCGTGATTCAGCGCCGAGCCGAGGCGCTCCGCGTGCCGGACGAGATCGGTCGCATCAAGGGTCCGATGTCGCTGATTCAGGATCGAAGTTTTACGCGGCAGCCGCGAGCCTTCGTGCCCGGACGCCAGGTTCTCGACGGAATCGCACTGGTTCGCGACGCCTTCATCCAACTCGACGACTATCGGCTCGAAACTGCGGCTCAGGCCCTGCTCGGACGCGGCAAGCGAATCACTCAGGGCGTTGCCGACCCCGCGGCCGAGATCCTGCGACTCTACCGTGAGGATCTCCCCGCCCTGGTCGCCTACAACCTGGAGGACGCGCGCTTGGTGCTCGAGCTTCTCGAGCGCTACGAACTGGTGCAACTCGCGGTCGAGCGGAGTCTACTCTCTGGGATGCAGCTCGACCGGGTCGGAGCGAGCATCGCGTCTTTCGATCTGCTCTATCTTCCCGAACTGCGCCGCCGCGGCTTCGTGGCGCCCTCTGTCGACCGCGAGCGTAAGCGTGAGCGGATCCGGGGTGGCGCGGTGCTCGACTCGAGCCCGGGACTCTATTCGAACGTCGCCGTATTCGACTTCAAGAGTCTGTACCCGACGCTGATGCGCACTTTCAACCTCGACCCGCTGGCGCACGCGAGGGCGGGCGCGGACCCGATTCGGGCTCCCAACGGAGCGGCCTTCGACCGCGGAGACGCGGTGCTGCCCGAGGTGATCGACCGCTTCATGCAGCGACGCGCAGCGGCGAAGCAGCGCTCGGACCAGCAATCCGACCTTGCGCTCAAGATCATGATGAACGCGTTCTCGGGCGTACTCGGGTCGGCCTCGTGCCGCTTCTTCGATCCCGCGGTTGCCAATGCCGTCACCAGCTTCGGGCAGCAGACGCTCGGCTGGGCGCGTGAGGGCTTCGAGCGGGCCGGTTTTCGGGTCCTCTACGGGGATACCGACAGTGTCTTCGTCGAACTCGATCCTGACGCTTCGCCCCGGGCCGCGCGCGAACTTGCCGAATCTCTGCTTTCACGGGTTCAGAGCGAGATCACGCGGCGAATCCAGCGCGAGTATCGGGTCGAGTCGGCGCTGGAACTCGAACTCGAGCGCATCTACACGCGCTTCTTCCAGCCGACCGTGCGCGGCGGAAGTGGAGGCAGCAAGAAGCGCTACGCCGGTTTGGTCCGGGATCCTGAAGCTCCCGTCGAAGCGGAGGGGGAACTCGTGATCGTAGGTCTGGAGGCCGTGCGGCGTGACTGGCCCGCGGTGGCGCGCCAACTGCAGAGAGGGATGCTACGCCGTCTCTTTTCGGACCAGCCCGTCGAACCTTTCGTGCGGCAGGTCGTCGACGCAATGAGAAACGGCGAACTCGATTCCGAGTTGGTGTTCCGAAAAGGCCTTCGCAAGGGGCAACTCGAACGCTACACGGCCACCACGCCCCCTCACGTGAGAGCGGCCCGCAAGGCGGGAGCCGCGGTCGATCGCGTGGTGCGCTACGTCATGACCCGAAGCGGGCCGGAGCCGGTCCTCGCCGGCCACCCGCTCCCCGGCGGACTCGATCTCGAGTACTACAAGAACAAGGTATTGCGGCCCGTGGCCGACCAGATCCTGCAGCACCTCGGCTCGAGCTTCGACGAGGCGCTCGGGGAGGCTCGTCAGCTGCGACTGCTCTAGTGGGTGGCTGAGCCTCGGGCTCAGTTTCCGTAGAGCGTGCGTGCGTCGATGATGGCGATGCCGTCCCCGGTCTCGACCCGGGTCGAGACCTTGTGACTGCCCTCGGGGAGCGCAACTTTCAGCGAGGCGTCGCGGGCGCCCCCGAACCGCTCGTAGCGTTCCTTTTCTCCGTCAAGACGGATCCAGCCCTCGCTGAGCCCGTCTTCCGCGCGTGCAATGAGCTGAATCTCCTCGCTACCGAAGCGTCTGATCGTGGTGACCTCGAGGTCGGGTGGCCGGACCGTGATCTGCGTCTCGGGCAGCGGAATCTGGATCTGTCGCTGTACTCCCGGGCCGACCAGCGTAATCGCGACGAAGTTCACCTCTCCGGAGAGTGGAAGTTCGAAGCGCTCGCTCGCGTTTGCCTTGAGCCCTTCCAGCGTGCGGAAGGCCCCGGGGACGTCGATGCGAACGTCGCCCGAGTCGCGCGGATCGAGGTTGGTGAGTGTCACCTCGATGCTCTCGTCTTCGCTCTCCGGATCGGATCTTCGCTCGATCGCGATCTCGAGATGGATCGGGCGGTTCCGAAGCCTGAGTGTGAGGGGCTTTTCCTGAAGTGCGCGAGAGCCGCTCGCAATCAGGGCCCGGACTCCGAGTTCCTCGGGGGAGAGACCTTCGGGTGGCTGGACCTCGAAGCGCGCCAGGGCGGAGCCACCCGCCGGGAGCGTCCCGATCGACGTCAGTTCGCCGGCGAGGAACGGGACCGGGCTGTCGAGTGCGACCCAGATCGACTCGGCCGGGAACGGGTTCGGGTTGCGAATCTCGAGCAGAATTTCGCCCGGCTCGCCGCTCACCAGTTCGACCTCTTTGGCGATGACCTCGAGTGCTTCGGGAAGCCGATCGGTGTCTGCCACCTGAGGGGGATCCCACGGGATGCCGAGCGCCCGGAGAGACTCGGCCACGCCAGCGGCCGACCGCTCGCCGATCTCTACGCTTCCGGTGGCGAGCCCCTGCAAGAGCAGGACGGAGCCAGCCTCGATCGGGAAGTCGTCCTCTGTTCCGGTGCTTCTGACGTAGGGAATTGCGCCCCCGGGAACGCGGGCGAGCGGGGACAGGCGCTCGCTCGAGACCGGGTACAGTTCGAGATCGGGAACCACGCCCCGCTCATGGATGATCCGGTCGTTCGAGAGTCGGTACTCGGCCACGGTCAGCTTGATCAATTGCTCGTCCACGAGCGGCACCACACGCTGGATCAGGCCTTTGCCGAAGGTGGTTTCTCCGATCACGGTCACGCGATCGAGTGGCTGAATGGCACCCGAGAGAATCTCGGCGGCCGAGGCTGTGCTGGAATCGACCAGCACCACGACCGGGAAATCGAACAGCACCGAAGACGTGGCCCGGGTCTGGTTGCGCAGTTGCCACGGGCTGCGCCCGTTCCGCCCAACCACTCGTACGATCGTGTCACGAGACAGAAATAGATCCGCGATCCCCGAAGCTGCGAGCATGCTGCCCCCGGAGTTTCCGCGAAGGTCGAGCACCAGTCCCTCGATCGGGCCGAGCGCCAGCACCTTCTCGCGGAATTCGTCCAGTGTCGTGCGGCTCACCAGAAAGATCCGCGCGTAGCCCAGCCCGCCCTCGAGGGATTTGGTCTCGACGCTGGGAACCGTGACCTCGCCCCGCGTGATGTCGACCTCGAGCTTTTGGTCTTCGCGCTGGATTCCGAGCACCACATGGGTGCCGATCTTGCCCCGAATCTGCCCCACGGCCTCTCCGACCGTCAGCGGCCGGGTCGGCGTTCCATCGACCTCGAGAATTGCGTCGCCGTCGCGCAGCCCGCCCCGTTCGGCGGGGCTGTCCGGGAAGACTCGGATGGCGACCAGATCGCCGTCGCGTCGACCGACGCGTGAGCCGATCCCGTGGAGCTTTCCTGAGAAGCGGATCCGGAAATCCTCGGTCCCGCGACCGGAGAAGATCGTGGCGTAGCGGTCCATGGCGACGAGTGCGCCCCGGAGCGCCAGCACTTCGATCTCTTCACGCTGCTTCTCGGTCAGCTCCGGACCGAGTTCTGTCTTGACGAAGGCCAGGGCAGAGCCCAGGGTCGCCCGGAATTCCTCGGGCTCGAGTTGTTGGTCGAGCGGTACAGATACGCTCGCCGTACCCACGCGTAGCGTGCCGACCCCGTTGTGGGGTTCGAAGCGAACCGGGTCGTAGGCGGCCTCGAGCGCCTCCAGCGCCCCCACCAGCATCCGGCGATCGATCCGGTCGGGATAGAGTGAGAGGGCCTCGAGTCTCCGGACCGTCTGGGCCGCGATCTCGCCCGCCGGCGCGGCCGGGGGCAGCGGCAGCGGCCGCGTCGCACATGCGGCCAGCGTGAACAGTGCCAGCAGCAGAAGCGGATTCCGGGATCGTCGAGACAACATCTCCAATAGGTAGTGTAGCGATCTGGACCACTTTGGAGTCGCGACCGGCCCAGGAGTCGCTACAATGCGCCCGCCTCGGGCGCGTAGCTCAGTTGGTAGAGCAGCGGACTCTTAATCCGCCGGTCCCTGGTTCGATCCCAGGCGCGCTCACCACCAAACCACACAGGCGTTGCCGACCCCTGTCGGCGCGGGCTCGTCTCACCCGGGCCCCGCGGACGAAGTGTCCCAGGCGGCGCGGTGGAGCCTGAAGTCGCCTCCAAACTCCGCCCGGTGGTCGCGCCGCGCAGGGTGGGACGGGTGCTCCGGGGCCCGCTAGCTTGAGGCGACCCGATGCGCTTCCCTGAACTCGTGACGTGCGCTCGCCTCAGGTGGATTGTCCCTCTCGCCGCGCTCGCGGGCTACGCGTTCTGTTGCCTGTTCCTGTGGGCGGAGAGTGAATGGCGACCCGAGTGGGACGGCGCGCTGTACATCCTCGTGGGTCGCTCGCTCGCGCTCGGCGAGGGCTACCGCTATCTCGGCGAGCCCTTTCTGTTGCGGCCGCCCGGAATGCCGTGGCTGATCTCGTTGTTGTTTCCCGACGGAGTGTTCGACCCGGCCGTCATGAACCGGGTCCTGATGGGCTTTGCGGCGACTGCGGTTGCCGCAATCTGGTTCTCCGTCCGGGTCCAGTACGGTACCTGGATTGCGCTCGGCGTGGCACTGCTCGTGGGCACAAACCCGGTCTTCGTGCGCCTGTTCAACTTCGTCTTTACGGAGTTTCCATTCCTTACACTGCTGTTTCTATCGTTCGGGTGTCTGCAGTTCGCGGCGCGCCGCAGCTCGAGCTGGGTCTTCTGGGCGGTGGCCGGCGCGCTCACCATGAGTGCCGCGTTCTACGTGCGCGCGGTGACGTTGTTGGCGCTCCCCGGAGTGTTGCTGGTGGGCCTCACGCAAGACCGGGGCCGCCAGCGCTGGCGTGCGCTCCTGCCCCTCGCTGTGATCGGCGTGTTGCTGCTGCCCTGGGAACTTTATGCCTGGGCCGCGACGCTGGTCGCGGAGGTTCCGGAGGACCAACTGCTCGCCTTCGACTACAGCTCGATCGCTTTTCGGGTAGATCCCGGGGACCCCGCTTCGCGCTGGCTATCGGGGCCCGAGTGGTTGGAGCGGATCGATCGGAACGGGCTCACGCTCTTGGGGGAAATCACGACCGGCACCCTGGGGGAGGTCGCCACCGTCGCAATGGGCGGTTCCTCGAGGTGGCTCCAGGCCGGGCTCGTAGTTGTGTGGCTCTGCGGCTTTGGTTGGGCGGTTCGGTGGCGCGCTTCGATCCAGGAGTGGTTCGCACTCGCCTACACGGCATTGGTCGTCACCTACTTCGTCTACTCCTTCCGGCTCGTCACGCCGCTGCTCCCCTTCACCTATCTCTACGTTCTGGCTGCGATCGCGGCCTTCGGGGGTGTTCTGGCCCGGCGCTGGCCTCGGCTCCGGCCCGGAGCGTCGCTGCCCGCGGTGGCGTTTGTGCTCATGTTCAGTGCGAACCTGTGGGCCCTCCCCAACCACCTGGACCTGGCGCGCTGGGGATCACTCGGGACCCGACTGCTGCGCTCCTACGGAGACATCCAGCGTTTGTCGGTTTGGATCAAGGAAAATACGCCCCCGGATGCGACCCTGATGTGTTCCCGCGCACCCGTGCAGTCCGTACTGACCGGCAGAACTGCTTACACGTATCGTTTTCT
>JAYZEO010000104.1:0-23639 GCA_036337215.1 Myxococcota bacterium
CGGAATCAACAAGGCGAAGGCCCAGAGCGCAATGCCGGGCACGATCTGCGCCATATCGGCGAGCTTCACGAGCGCGACCAGCACTCCGATCATGAAGACCTCGACCATGCTCCACGCCTGGACCCGGTGCAGCAGGCGAAAGCACCCGATTCTTCCGGGTACATGAAAACCGAGCCGAAGCGGCGCCAGCAGGTAAATCAGCAGCAAGAGATCGAGCAGCGGCGCCGCAACGGCAGTCAGCAGGACCAGTCCGGCCACCAGGAACCGTTCCTGCTCCCAGAGCGCCCACACGCTGGTCAGGAGCGTGGTCTCGGTGATCAGACCCTGCATCTTCATGGCCAGAAACGGAAAGGCGTTAGCAACCAGGAAGAGCGTCAGGCCCGCCAGTGACAACGCCAGCGTCCGGTCGATGCTGTTGGAGACGCGGCGGGCCAGGAGCGCACCGCAGCGCGGACAGCGCGCCGAGCCGCCCGGTGACAACTCTGCGACGCGGTTGGGCAGCGCGCAGTCCCGGCAGACGATCAGGCCTTCGTGCAACAGGGAACCTCCCGGAACGATCGTCTCCCGTCCTCGCCGGGCATGTCAACGGCACCCGCGTCCCAGGTCGGACCACCCCCGGGTGCACCCCGCGCGAACGTCGGCCCCGAGCCAGAACCCGGGCACACCGCGACAACGCGAAGCACAGTTCCGGATCGCAGACGCTTCTGCCACCCCGAACTCAAGCGCACGTTGTGGACGTCCGAACCCGGAGCCGACTCGCCCGCCCCTGGTTCAGAAGATCGAGTAGCCACCGTCGATTCGAAGCGTGTCACCGGTGTGGTAGCGCGACGCATCGGACGCGAGATAAACCGCTACCCCCTCTAGATCCTCTGGAGTCCCCCAGCGTCGCGCCGGGATCCGACCCACGATTAGTTTCGAGAAGCGCTGGTTCTCGACTGCGGGCGCGGTCGCGTCGGTCACGATCCAACCGGGACGCACCGCGTTGACCTGTACGTCGTAGCGCGCGAGACGCACGGCGTAGGCACGCACCAGTGCTTCGACCCCGGCCTTGCTCGCCGCGTAGTGCGGCTGAAGTGGAGTGCCGGACTCTGCCGAGATCGAGGAAATCACGATGAGCTTGCCTCCGCCTTCGCGGCTCGACATGTGGTTTCCCAGTTGGCGCAGGGTCAGGAAGACGCCATCCAGGTTCGTGGCCAGGATCCGTCGGAACTCCGCGAGTTCGAGTTTGAGCGCGTCGGCCGGATGGCCGAAGCCCGCGTTCGCGAATCCCGCATCGATGCGCCCGAAGCGGTCGAGCGTGGCCTGGGTGGCGGCTTCGACCTCCCCCTCTACGGAGACATCGCAGCGGCAGGTATGGACTTCGCCGCCCCAGCCGGACAATTCGGCCGCGGCCGTTTCACTCGCGGAAGCATCTCTCGCCCAGATCGAGATCGCGGCCCCCGCGCGTGCGAGCCCGCGGGCCAGGCCCAAGCCGATGCCGCGGTTCCCGCCGGTCACCACGACCACCCGTCCCGCGAGGTCAAAGAGCCCGTTCCCGTTTCGCTGCATGCTTCTCTCGCCCCCTTCTCTGTCGTCTCAACGCCGCCGGAGGCCGGCCCCGACCCGGGTCTGCCACGAGCCAGCTGGGTCGCCGCGAAACCGCGGAACGCTCAGGGGACCCGGCGCACGACCGGCTCGCGCTTGTGTGGACCTGAACTCCGCACGCAGTCAACCGAAGCAAAGTGAGTCGAAATCGCACGCCGGAAGTCGGGACTCCGATTCCGGCCGCTGCCGTGGACCAGCAGCGGATGGAACAAGATCGTGTCACCGGGTTCCATCTCGAGATGCACGCGCGCTTCCTGATCCACTCCTTCGGCCGAAAAGAAGCCGTAGTTCAGGTACTCCCAGTCCGGACTGCCATGCTGGAGCAGGCCTCGCTGGTGACTTCCCGGGATCACCGCCAGGCAGCCGTTCTCGCGCGTACAACCCGAGATCGCGGTCCAGGCTGCCACGATGCGTTCGGCCGGGCGGAGCGTGAAGTAGCGCAGATCCTGGTGCAGGGGGTGGCGGCCGTCGATGCCGGGCGGCTTGTTGAAGACCTTGGTCGAGATCGTCATGACCGCGTGACCGATCAGAGCACGCACGGCCGAAAGCAGTTCCGGATGGAGCGAGTGCTCGAACAACACGGGATCGCTCTCGAAGCTCAGGATCTTGTTGATCCCATGGAGCGGGGTCTCGGGAGAGACCACGCCTCGCACCACCATGACGTCCTGCATCACGATCATGGGCTCGGGAGCCGGAAGCCGGCCCGAGGCCAGTTCGACAAGCCGCGACTCGAACTGCGACAGCGCCTCGCCGTCGAAGAGCTCCCGGAGCACCAGAAAGCCCTCCCTTTGGTAGGACGCCGCAGCTTCGGAGGTCACACGCACCGCCGCAGAGTAGCTCCAAGCGCGGGGCGAGTGCAGCATCCGGCCCGCCCGGCTTCCAGGACAGCTTGAAAAGCGGCGCCCCGAACCGCACCTTCCGGGAAGCCGGGCGAGCCTTCTCGCCCCTCCCCTCCCCCACAAGGGCCAGAGCGATGACCGAAGGGTCGGAGAGATGAGCTACTCGCCCGGAGGGGCCTTCGCCGCGGGGTGGGGTGTCGTGCGCGGTCGCTACCGCGTGATGCTCGAAGCCTCCGTCCTCTACGCGATCGCGCAGGTCGTGATCGTGATCCTGCAGCAGCTTTCGGGAACCGCAGATGACGTGTTCTCGCTCGAACAGTTGCTGGTGCAGGCGGCCACGACGCTCGGAGTTTCAATCCCCGCCGCCGGCGGGTTCGCGTGGATGGGGGTGGCCGCTCAGCGCCCCGGACCGGTGGCCATCTCGAACTTCTTCGCCGGTTATCGCCGCTGGCGAACGCTGATCGGGGTCTGGTTCCTGGAGGCCGGCGCGGCGGTCGCGATCTTGGGTCCCGCGCTGCTGCTGAGCGCCGTGCTGGTCACCAATTGGAGCCTCGCAGGCGGATTCGACAGCATTCGGGGCGGCGCGCTGGGCCTCGGGGCATTCATCGCAATCTGGGCCGCGGCGTCCATGGGGGCCGCCTGGGTCTCAATCCGGCTGGTCTTCGCTCAGATCGTGTGCCTCGATCCCGACGCGGGCAATCTCGATGCGCTGACCTGCCTTTCCCGGAGTTGGTCGCGAACCCGCGGGCACGCATTTTCGCTATATCTCACACTGCTCGGCGTTGCCCTCGCGATCCTGCTCTCGACCCTGCTGCTGGGCCTGGGGCTCCTGCTGCTCGGACTTCCGCTGGCGGCAGGCGTGATCGGGGCCGCCTACGAACAACTCGTGGCTCAGCCGCGGGCGCGGGGGGCTTCGGGACTCCCCGACCCGGGACCGTTCAACCCGTCCACCCCGCCCGATCTCTCGATCTGACGGAGCGCAGATCCGGGTGCCGGGCGAGCCGTCGCCCGGGGCTCGAGAGGAACCGGGTGCAGGCTCGGGCTACTTCTCGAGATGCTTCTCGATCAGCGCCTTCTGCACCTCGGCCGGCACCGGCGCGTAGCGCGCGAACTCGAGCGTGAACTCGGCCTTGCCCTGGCTCGCGGAACGCAATTCGGTCGCATACCCGAACATCTCGGCCAACGGAACCTCGGCCTCGACCCGGCAGAAGCCCTCCTCCTCGAGGGCGCCGGAAACCTGACCGCGCCGCTGCATCACGGTCCTGATGTACGCGCCCTGGTACTCCGACGGACCCTCGATGTAGAGCAGCATCAGCGGCTCCAGAACCACCGGCCCCGCCTTCGCGTAGGTCTCGGCAAAGGCACCGCGTGCTGCCGCCTGGAAGGCCATGTCGGAGGAGTCGACCGAGTGGGATTTGCCGTCGTTCAGGACCACGCGCAGGCCCGTCACGCGGGCCCCGATCAGACGACCCTTCTCGAGTGCTTGGCGGAAACCCTTCTCACACGCCGGAATGTAGTCCAGCGGGATCGAGCCCCCCCGAATCTTGTTCTCGAACTCCAGATCGTCTCCTTCAGACGATGGCTCGAAGTAGCCCGCCACGCACGCGAACTGTCCGGAGCCACCCGTCTGCTTCTTGTGGACGTAGTTGAATTCGGCCTTGCGCGAGATGCACTCCCGGTAGGCGACACGCGGTGCGCCGACTTCGACCGGGCAGCGGTATTCGCGCCGCATGCGTTCGATGTAGACCTCGAGATGGAGTTCGCCCATTCCGGCAATCACGGTCTCGGCGCTCTCGTGATCGACCCACGAGCGGAAGGTGGGATCCTCTCGAACGAAGCGGCCGAGCGCCTTGCCCATGTTGTCCTGCGCCTTCTGATCGGTCGGCTTGATCGAGAGAGAGATCACGGGTTCGGGCACATGCATGCTCGTCATCGAGATGGCCTCTCCCGAAGTGAAGGTATCGCCCGAGGCGCAATCGACGCCGAAGAGCGCGACGATATCTCCAGCACACGCTGCCTCGATGTCTTCGGTCGCGTCGGAGTGCATGCGGATCAGACGCCCCACCCGAACACGCTTCTTGGTTCGGGTATTCGTGATGAAATCGCCCTTTCTGAGAGTCCCCCGATAGATCCGCACGTAGGTGAGTTGGCCGTAGCGGCCATCGTCGAGCTTGAACGCGAGCGCCACCAGCGGCTGTTCGGGGTCCGTTTCGATCACGAACTCCTGCTCACCGTCATCCAACTGGAGGCCCCGATTTTCGACATCGAGTGGAGACGGCAGGTAGCGCGCGACCGCGTCGAGCAAAGCCTGCACGCCCTTGTTCTTGTAGGCCGAACCCAGGTAGACGGGGGTGAGTTCCAGCGACAGGACGCCCTCCCGAACCGCTGCGTGGATCATGTCTTCCTCGACCTTGTCTTCGAGGATCGCCTCCATCAGCTCTTCCGAGAACATCGAGACCGCATCGAGCATCTCCTCACGCGCGGCTTCGGCAGCGGCGAGCAGACCCGCGGGGATCGGCGCCAACACCACCTCTTCTCCGAGCTTCCCCCGAAAGTAGAGGGCCCTCATGCTGATCAGATCGATCACGCCTTCGTGATCGGCCTCGAGGCCGATCGGATGCTGCAAGAGCACCGCATTGTGCTTGAGCTTTTCGCGAAGCTGCGCCACCACGCGCTCCGGAGTCGCCCCCGAGCGATCCAGCTTATTGATGAACGCGATCCGGGGGACATCGTAGCGCCGCATCTGGCGGTCCACGGTCATCGACTGAGACTGCACTCCCGAAACCCCGCAGAGGACCAGCACGGCGCCGTCCAGGACGCGAAGCGCCCGTTCGACCTCGATCGTGAAGTCCACGTGTCCCGGGGTATCGATGATGTTGATGCGATGATCCCCCCACTGCGCGTAGGTTGCGGCCGATTGAATCGTGATCCCGCGTTCCTTTTCCAATGCCATCGAGTCCATCGTGGCCCCGACATCATCTTTACCGCGTACCTCGTGCACCGCGTGAATGCGGCCCGTGTAGTAGAGAATCCGCTCGGTGAGCGTGGTCTTGCCGGAATCAATATGTGCGCTGATCCCGATATTCCGGACATTCGCTAGGTCGGTAGACATCGTGGTTTCCTCCTGCGGGCGCGGCGATTGCTTAGACCGGGTGCAAATCGGTCGTTCGCCTGGAAGCGGCGCCCTCTTACGCAAGTCGCGTGCCCGGCGCGCGAGCGGTGCACGGCCCTTCGGAGCGCAGGTGTGACTCACCCTGCATCACCCTGTGAAACGAGCGACGAGTCCCCTGCCGCCGGGCTGCGGCTTGCCGAAGCCCTCCCTCCACGACGCCTTCCAGGTCGGACCGTCGCAGACGCGAGTTCCGGAGGCACCAACCTGCCGCACCGCGCGACACCCGGCGCCCTCGAGGGCGCGCGGCCGGTCTCGCGCTTCACGAGGGAAGCCGGGGCAGTTCGGCGGCGGGCGCCGCCCACGCCCCTGGGCCAGGACGACGGCTCCGGCTAGGCTCGCAAGATGACGGCGGATTCGGGGGAGTGGCCGGGCACGCGCCTGGGACGCGTCGCGCTCCTGGGGCTCCCGCTGTTACTGGTCGCAATCGTGGGTTGGCCCTCGGTCTCGGGCGGGCTGATCCGGGATGACGTGCTCTACATCACCTCCAACCCGCATGTAATCGAACCGGTCCCGGTATCCCTGATCCTCGGTACGCCGTTCCAACCCGATCTAGAACTCGGCCTGTATCGACCCCTGACCACGCTGAGCTTTAGGCTGGACTATCTGGTCTCACAGCTGACCCAGACCCAGGTCTCGCCCGAAAGTGCCCGGGTCTTTCACCTGACGAGTCTGGCTTTGGCCGGGGTCTCCGCCTTGCTGCTGGGATCGCTCGCGCGCGCTCTGGGTTGCTCGACCCTGATCTCGCTCGCTGTCGCGGCACTCTTCGCCGTCCACCCGGCGCGCAGCGACGCCGCGTTCTGGATTAGCGGCCGGGCCGAGAGTCTCATGACTCTGTTCTCGCTCGCGGCCCTGTGCGTGGCCTCGCGTGGCAGCCGTGGCTGGCGCGCGCCGGTGACGGCACTGGCGGCGGCCGCCGCGTTTCTCTCCAAGGAGCAGGGCGCGGTCCTGATCCTGCTGATCCCGCTGCTGCCCTCGCTCGAGGCACGCGACCGTTGGCGACACCTACTCTGGAGCGGCGCTGTCATCACCGGCCTCTTCCTCTGGCGCTGGCAAGTCCTCGGGGGTCTCGGGCCCCAGGGTGACGACCAGGTGCTGATCGGAACCGGGTGGCTCGAGCGGCTCGAGTTCTCGGTCGCTGCGCTCGCCGACTACATCGGACTCATGTTCTGGCCGCACCCGTTATTAAACGAGTACGACGTCCCGATCGGAGGCCTCTCCGCCTGGCAGGGGCTCAGTGTTTGCGGCTTTCTGGCGGTCGCCGCCTGGGGAGCCCTGCGCCGCGATATGAAGGTGCTATTCGCCCTGGGGCTGTTCCTGTTGCCGTTGGCGCCGGTGCTCAACCTGTTCTACCGAACCGGCGAGACCTTCGCGGTACGTTTCATGACGCTTCCGACCGCGGGCTTCGTTCTGTTCCTCGCGTTCAGCTTCTCGCGCATGCCGCGGGTGGCGATCGCGGTACTCCTGGGCGCGACCGTTGCCGGAGGCGTGTCGAGTTGGGAGCGCAGCCTGGACTTTCGGAACGAACTCGCGCTGAGTGACGCTCAGCTCCGGGACGGTCCCGATCACGCGAGTTCCTTCCTGTTCAGGGCTGCGCTGCTCCGGAGCGGACGCTTACTTGACGGCCCCAAGGATCCCACCGAACTTCAGCTCGCAGAGGAACGGCTGCTTCGGGAGGCCCTTGAGCGAGCTCCGCAGCTGACCGAGGCGAGACTGGAGCTGGCGCTCCAGCTCACGAATGCGGCCACGCGCTCGGGCAACCCGGACGGAGCGCTCGCGCGCGAGCGTTTGCAAGAAGCCGAGCGACACGCGCGCCGGGTGACGGAGCAGCATCCCGAAGTCGCTCGTGGTGCCTTGATCCTGGGGATGAACCTGGGCCACCAGGGTCGGCTCCGGGAGAGCGCGGCCGCGTTGCAACGGGGACTCGAACTCGAACCGCGCTTTCTTCCCGGCACCCGCGACCTCGCCTCAATCTTGCGCAAACAGGGTGAGCCCGAAGCTGCGCGCGAGGCTCTGGAGAATGCCTACGCCGCAGCCCAGGAGGCCCGCACACGCCGTTTCTGGGACCCGGCGATTCCCGCCCAACAGGCGAGAATCGCCCGGCTCCTGGATCGTCCCGTGGAAGCGCTACGACACTTCCAAGAGGCGCTCGCACTCTCCTATACGACAGAGCGAAAGGTCCGATTCACGCTCGAACTGATGGCGCTGCTCCGGGAGCAGGGCGAGGCCGACCGCGCCGGCGCGCAGCTTGCCGCCGTGATCGACGAGCTCGAGCGACGCACAAATACGCTTCGCCCACAGTACCCGTTGCTGATGGACCTGGCGAAGCTCGAACGGCTGAGGGACAACGACGCGCGGGCCGCAGAGTGGGCGGCGCGTGCTCGCCAACGGGACCGCTGAGCCGCGGGCTCACGCCGATCTACCGGCCTGGCCCGGGCCGATCAGCCTGGCACTTCGCAGAAGCCGCCCGGATCCTGGCGGCGTCACTGCGTCATGAACCCTCACTGGCCCTTGGGCAGGGTCCACAACGCGAGCACAGCCAGCGCGAGCGCTCGCTCGCGGCGCTTTACGCCGACGTGCGTCGAGAGTACGCCGGCTACCTGAGCGCAACCGGTGCACTCGAGGCGGCCGATCGCCAACTCCAGAGGGCAAAGGAACTCGACCGCATCGCACGCACCGATCGATGAGCCCCCCGGAGAAGATCACTCGATCAGACTCGGTGTCGGACCGTCTGTGTGGGTCGTCGGCGGTTCCAGTCGAACGCTACTTCTCTTCGAAGACCCAGACTCCGTCCCACTCGGGTGGTGGGGCCTCGCGCAGGCTCGCGATTCGACCAAGCAGGAATTCGCTGGGTGCATCGAGGCCACCCCGGCTCGCGGAGACCTCGTGCAGCGCCGCCTCGGCGGCCGACCACTCGCCCATACGATAGTGGGCAAGCCCTTGCGCGTAGGCGTCGAGCCACGTCCGCGACTCGCTATTCGCGTGCGCGTCGCCGGCTCGACTCAGCACCTCGAAGATCGAGAAACTCTCGTGGCGTCCCTTGACGCGCACCGCGTCCAATTCCCGCGTCAGGAACTCCTCAGGGAGTCGCTCTACGAGCTGCCCGGTCGCAAGGATTTCGACGCCGTAGCGTCGCGTGAGTCCCTCCAGACGCGAGCACAGGTTCATGGCGTCGCCCGAGGCCGTGTACTGAAAGCGCAGTTCACTTCCCATGGTTCCGACCGCGACCTCACCCGAGTGGATTCCGATGCCCACACGCAGGCGGTCGGCTCCGGGCAGATCCTTGCGCGTCCGGCGGAAGAGCTCGAGCTGATCCCGCATCGCAAGCGCCGCCACACACGCCTGGCGGGGGTGGTCCTCGACCCTACCCGGGGCTCCCCAGAATGCGACGATGGCATCTCCGATGTATTTGTCGAGCGTCCCCTGCGTGTCGAAGACGATCCGGGTCATGGGTGTGAGGTAAGCGTTCAGCAGCCGCGAGACATCATCCGGCCCGATCTCTTCCGCCAAACTTGTAAAGTCGCGGATGTCGCTGAACAAGATCGAAAGATCTCGCCGTTCCGTCCCGAGATGAAAGGCCTCGGGATCCTCCACCATCGCATCCACGACCTCGCCGGGAACGTAGGTCCCGAACTGGCGCCGGATCACTCTGCCGCGTGCTTCGACCGCAACACCGTGTGTGACTGAGACCGCGACATACACTGCAAAAAACGTGAGGGCCGGGTACGCCGCGTTGAGCCAGAGTCCATCGTGTACGAAGAGCCAGGCCGTCACACCGAGCTGGAGTGCCAGCAGCGCCGACGCGAACAGCACGCCCAGGCTGATGCTTCGAAGCCGCGGGACCATCACGATCAGGAGCAGACCCCCGAAGAGCAATTCGGCGAGTTCGATCCACAGCAGACCGTCGTGGCGGCGCAGGACCTCGCCCGAAAGCAGGTTGTCGACCACGTTCGCGTGGACCTCGACGCCCGGAAACACGGTGCCGAAGGGGGTTGCGACGAGATCGCCGATCGCGGGCTCGGTCGGACCGACGAGTACCACCGACCCCGCGAGTTCCGACTCCCCGATCCGCCCCTCCAGGACGTCCGCCACCGAATAGTAAGGAAAGCTGCCGACGGGTCCCCGAAAATTGACCAGAATCCTGCCGCCCTCGTCGGTCGCCAACACGCTCTTTCCAAGCCGGATCTCGCGAATCCCGTTTCGGTCCCCGAGAACCATCGCCCGCTTCCCAAGTACGAGTTCGGCCAGCGCAAGCGGCAGCGAGAGGTGCGCGGTGCCGCCGCAGAGCGCCACCAGCGGAGCGCGCCGGGTCACGCCATCGCGGTCACGCAGCGCGTTGATGAAGCCCGAACGCCGCGCGGCGCTTTCGAAGATCTCCAGGTTGGGCTCGATCCCGCTGCAGGTCAGGATCGGGGCCGTCCCCTCTGGCGGGATCCGGGCCACCGAAAACTGTGAACTCGAGCCGACGCCGAACTCCGGCTCACGAACTCCGCCGGCGGCAGCGGCACTCTCGGTACGAAAGAACAGGCCGAGCACGACAACGTCGGCAGCCCGGATCGAGGCGGCCAACTGCCGGTCGTTGTCGAACCGCAGCAGGGCCCGATCCAGAACCGCCAGCGCCTCCGGTTCCGGCCGGGGTTGCTGTTCGAGTCGCGCGCGCGCGTCCCGAAGCGTCCGGGCCCCGGGCGGATCCTCGGGCTCGCTGAACACGAGGTCGAGCCCCACGGCGGCCACGTCCGCGGCCGCGAGACGATCGAGCAAGTCTGCGATCACGCGCCTGGGCCAGGGCCAGCGGCCGAGTCGGTCGATGCTCGATTCGTCGATCGCCAGAACCACGACCTTCGCCTGCGGCTCGACCGCACCCCGCAACCGAAAACGTGCGTCGAGCAGGGAGAGTTCGAGACGATCGAGTACTGCGGGACGCAGGGCAAACAGGCCCAGCATCAGCGCCAGCGTGGCGCAGCCGACGGTCAGGATCCGGCGTTGGGGCGTCAGCCTCGGGCCCCGGTTGGAGTTCGGAACTTCCGGTGATGCCCGGATCCTGCTCGCGCCGCTTGAAATTTCAGACCCACCAGACCCACCCGGATCCCCTGTTCGCTACGGGGGAGTGGGTTCGGACTTGCCGAAGAGGCTCGCCCCGGCAGGCTCGTCCCTGAGTTGGGGAGCCTGGTTCGGCTGGATGAAGGGCTTCGTCGGAGTCAGGAACACCTCGCTCGGGGCCCGTAGCGTGGGCGTCACCGGCACAATCACCACCAGCGGCGTCCGGGCACCGCTGGTGCCGCCGGCGGCGACCCCCGCGGGACCGAACAGCATCCCTTCCGCCGCGCCTGGCTCGGGTTCTCCCTGGAGTTCGGGGACCAACTCGGAGCCCGCGGGCAGCCCGGGCGGGCGCCCCGGGTGAGGTCCCGAAACCCTGCCCGCGCTCAACACGTCGATGTAGGAGTTGACACCGAGATCGATTGGACGCCCCATTCCCCGCGCACCGAGGGTCCGCACCCAAACACGCCCGCTCAGCGCGTACACACGAACGAACTCGCCCAGGCGGGGATCGGAGACCAACTCCGCGAAATAGGCGCTGCCCTTGACCCCGATCACGGCCGTCGGCGTATGCATCTCGACCCGGGTCGGACCCCCGAACGCCTCACCGATGACGACGCGCGCGCGGCCCTTGAGCAGCCGCAGGACCGATGGGTCACGGAGTGCCCCGGATCCGATCAGGAAGCTCTCGATCTCGAGCTCGGTCGACTCCCCGAGCGTGAGCATGGTCTCGTCGACGAGCAGAACCTTGGCGGCGGAACCGGATCCGGTACGCAGGATGTCTCCGATTTCCAGATCCCGGTCGATGAGACCCGCTTCCCAGCTCGACGAAGCGGTTTCCTGAACTTCTACGATCCCGGTCCGTGCTGCAATGAATCCCACCGGCTCGCCCGCCGCGATGCGCGGAGTCGCGAGCAACGCACAAAGCGTGACTCCTGTGATGAGCAGAAACCCGAGTTGTCTCATGGACGTCCCCTCAGTAGTCGTACCAGACTCGAAAGGCGGTGACCGACTGATCAAAATCATACGCGGCCACGTTCGAAGACCAGTGGGTGTAGCGCCAGCTCAGCTCGAGCGAGAAATTCGGGGTCAGGGGCCGACGTAAGCCCGCCCAGAGGACCGCGATCCGGTCCTCGCGATCGCCCCCGAATGGCTCGAGGGAACTCGGCTGCTCGAAGCGACGCCGCTCCCAGGATCCCTCGACGAGGAAAAAGCTGTCGAGCGGCAGGTCGAGTCCCAGCGTCGCCAGCAGCTGCCAGCCACGAGAGTTGAACTCACCGCCCTTGGTATCTTCGTCGCGGTAGCGAAACCCACCGCGAAGGAAGCCGCGTCCCCAACGCGTGAGCTCGGACGGAAACCAGTACTGGTCGGCACCGAACAGCCACACGGTCCCATCCGAGTCCTGTTCGGGCGTCGGCGGATCCGTAAAGAAGGTGCGGTCCTCGTAGCGAACGAACGGGCGCGTGAGCCACTCGCCCTGAAGCTGCAAGTTCACCGCGGGCTCGATCGCATGGCTCTGCCGAAAGGAACTCCAATCGGCAGCGACGAAATCGAATTCGTAATCGAGTTCCAAGCTCAGCAGATCGGAGATCTTGTAGGTCGCCTCGCCGAAGAGCGAGTTCGCCTCGATGTCGAAGTCGTGGAGGTCCTGGTAGGCCGAGAGATATCCCGAATACCCGACTCGTACCAGGAAGGGATCGCGCATGAACACGGTACCGTCGATCCCGGCCTGGAAGACCGCGGCCCCGTCTCCCTGGCGCGAGACCAGAAGGGCGGGATCTTCCCCTGCGAAGTTGGCGTTCGAGTCGTACTCCAGGCCCACAGAGGCGAAGGCACTCCAGCGCCGCTCTCCCCCGAGCCCCAACAACTCGGCATGTGCGGCGGCCGATCGGGCCAACTCCGAACCCGGAAACTCGGCCCGCAGCTGCTCGAACAGGCGATGCGCGGAAGCTCGATCCTTTCGCCCCGCCGCCGCGATTGCGCGCAGGTACCTGACCTGAGGCTCGAGCGTGGGATCCAGTACCAGCGCCTCTGCGAACTCCTTCTCGGCCTCGGGAACCGAACCGCTTTCCTGATAGGCCGTTCCCAGCAGCAGAGCCACGCGCGCACTGTCGGGCGCCTCGCTGCGAGCCACTTCCAGTTGCGCAACGGCTTCGGGCCAGTGCGCGAGCCGAAGCTGCGCCAGCCCCTCCATGAAGGCGAGGTCGGGCACTTCGGGGTCCAACTCGCGCAACCGCTCGAGGGCCGCGAGGGCCTGTTTCGGCTTGCCCGCAGCGAGCAGGGCCTGCGCATAGCGACTGAGGACCGCCGCATCTCCGGGTGCGAGCCGCGCCGCTTCCGCAAGGTCTTCAACGGCGTCCGCAGCCTCCCCCTGCCGCAGCGCGCGCCCCCCCCGTTCGAAGTAGACGTCCGCGGCCGGCGAGCGCTCGGCCGCAGCAATGCCGGCCACTGCCAGATCCAAACACATGAACGCCACGACCAAGGCGGTCCGGACTCGGGGGCTTCGCCGGCTCACAGGCCGCCCCGGATGCAGCACCGCCCTAAGGCGAGCAGTCCGAACGGCGAGAGTGACCGGCCGGCGGGGGGGAATTGGCACTTGGTCCCTTCCTATTACCTCCTACGTTACACCAAAGGCTCGAGACACTGAACTTGGCAGGCATTGCCCGGAGTGCGGTACAATACAGGTTAGGCCGATAACCATTAGGGAAATTAATTCCCTTCTGTTTCGTTATAGACACATCCGTCGTATGAATGTTGTTTCTGTAGCTTCAGTCTCTAGATCTGCAGTTCGCCTGATAGGTCGCTTGAACTGGGTGCATCTCGCACTCGGAACCCTGATCGCCGCCACGTTCTCAGGACCGTCGCAGGCAATTCCACGCAGCGGACTGCTGATGCTTCCGGTCTCGGGCGAGACCCCGGAGTTCTCCGTGGCAGATCCTGCGACGGCTCTCAAGCTCCAGTTCGGAACCGAGTTTGACTTTCAGATCACCTGGACCGGTCTCCAGGGTACCTTCTTCAACAATGGGACCGACGCGGTTGCCGAAGTCGAGCCCTTCGACATGAGCTTCAGCTTCCTGGCGCCTCCCCCGAGTGCGTCCAGCCAGAAGACGTACAAGCTGGTGCTGGTGGTCACGAGTCTCCGCTCCGCCCCTGCCACCCCCCCTGGCCCCGGCCTTCCGCCCCGGATCCCGGCGGGATTCGTCCCCGGGAGCTTCCTGGGACCGGGCGGGACCCCGCCGCTCACGCCGCTCTTCGTTTCCGATGACGGTTCCGGCCAGATCAACCCAGAGGAAGGTGATCTGTTCCTCGCCATCGAGTTCCCCCAGGATTTGAACGTCCCACAGAATGGCTCGTTCGAGATCGGTTTCGTGGGGCCGTTACAGGGAAACTCCTTCGACCTCCTGAACAGCGCCTTCCTGGTCGAGCAGAGCGTCCCCGAACCGGCCAGCGCGCTGCTGATGCTTCTCGCGCTCGGCGCGCTCCTGCTCGCACCTGCCCGGCGCATCCGCAGCTACTGAAGTCAGGGCGCTCTCAGCGGAATCCAACCACGACCACTTCGCGTGGACCGTGTGCCCCGACGACCACCGTCCCGGGAATGTCCGCCGTCTTCGAGGGCCCGGCGATCCAGCTAAAGTGTGCGTCGGCGGCGAGCGAGCCTTCCACCGCCTCGGTCGCGATGTGCATCTGCGACGCGATGTTCCCGGCGTCCACGAGCAGGATCAAGCGTTCGCAAAGGAAGAGCAGCGCCCGCTGCGGCGCGAGCGCAGCCGGGATCCCGACCGCACCGTTCTCGGCCACGGCCACCGCACCGCTCACAATCCCGATCGATACGTCGGCCAGGCTCGCGGGATCCGCGTCGAGCGAAACGGTTTCCCAGGGTCCGGGCCCGAGCAGGCGCGCAGCGTCGGGCGAGGCAATCGTACGACCCCCGCCCCAATCGCCGACCTGAGCTGCGACTCCGCTGCCGAGTTCGTGCGCCTCGGTCCCACCTTCCTGCCGCTCGAACGGACCAAGCGCCTCCGCACCCGACCCGGCGACCGCGGCAGCCAGGGCGTCCCAGCTCGCATGCGCGGGGCCGGGGCGAAAGCGACCAGGGTGCGGTCGTTCACCCAGCGCACCGGCTCGTACCGCGGAGAGAATCCGGACTCGCGCACTCACTTGCCCCGCCTCGAAGCCGCGTCCCCAGCCCTGCGGCGCAGGAACTGTTCGCGAAAACCGGGTCCCGGATGCGGAGGAAGCTCGCGCGCCGCGAGCCAGCGCGCAGCCGGATTGAAGCGGCCCGGACGCGCGAGGCGCGGCCACGCGGCGCGCAGCAGTCGCGCCGCGAGCCGATACAGGCCTGCACTCCGGAACATGGCCCCGGCGAGGCGCAGGCCCAGTCGCGCGAGCCTCCCATAGGCCGGGCGCTCCCGGCGCCAGGCGAGCAACTGTCCGTGCAGGTCGATGCGCACGGGACATACGGCGCTGCAGCTTCCACACAGCGAAGATGCGAAGGGAAGTGCGGGATCGACCCCGGGGCCGCCCAAAACCGGAGACTGCACCTGTCCGATCGGTCCCGGAATCGTCAACCCGTAGGCGTGTCCGCCGCTTCTGCGGTAGACGGGACAAGTGTTGAGGCACGCGCCGCAGCGAATGCACGCGAGGCTCTGGCGGTGCGCTGGATCCGCGAGCAGCCGAGAACGTCCGTTGTCTACCAGCACCAGGTGAAGCTCGCGGCCCGCGATCGGTCCCGTGTACACCGTCGAGTAGGCCGTGATCGCCTGCCCGGTCGCGCTTCGCGCCAGCAGCCGTAGAAAGACCGCCAGGTCGTCGTGGGTCGGGATCAGCTTTTCGATGCCCAAACACGCAATGTGAAGCGGAGGCAGACTGGTCCCCAGGTCGGCGTTGCCCTCGTTGGTGCAGACCACGATCGAGCCGGTCTGCGCCACCGCAAAGTTGGCACCCGTGATGCCGGCCTGGGCTCGGAGAAAGCGCGCGCGCAGGTCGCGCCGCGCGTGCTCGACCAGCTGCGCGGCGGAAGCATCGGCCGAGATGCCGCCCAGCTTCTCGGAAAACAGCGTGCCGATATCGGTGCGGGTCTTGTGCAGCGCGGGCACGACGAGATGAGAAGGCGGCTCTTTCGCCAGCTGCAGAATCCGTTCACCGAGATCCGTATCCACCACCTCGATACCGCGGGCCTCCAGGAAGCCATTGAGCCCGCACTCCTCGGTCAGCATCGACTTGCTCTTGACCGCGCGCGCGACCCCGCGTTCACGCAGTAGTTCGTACACGATCTGGTTGTGATCGTCGGCCGTCTCCGCCCAGTGCACGACCGCGCCGGCATCCCCGGCCTGTTCCTCGAACTCCTCGAGATAGCGGTCCAGATGGTCCAGACTGTGCGCCTTGATCGCGGAGGCGTGCAGGCGCAGCTCCTCGAAGTCACCGACCGAAGCCACCGCCGCGTCGCGCTGGGCACGCAGGTGCCAGGCCCCGGCATCGTGACGCTCTACAGCGGCGGCGTCCGGCAGTACCCGGGCCGCTCGACGATCGAATCCCGGGTTCACGCCTCCTCCGTCGCCAGGATCTCGGCCAGATGAATCGCCCTGGGACCGAAGCCGTTGCGCCGACGGAGCCCGTCGAGATGCAGCAGGCAGCTGGTATCGGTTCCCGTGACGTACTCGGCGCCGGTGTCGGCCAGCGCACGGAGTCGGTCGCGCCCGATCCGGCCCGAGATCTCGGGAAATTCCACCGAGAACGCACCCCCGAAGCCGCAGCACTCGTCGGGCCGCTCCGGCGTCACGAACTCGAGGCCTCTCACCGCCCGGAGCAGCAACTCGGTGGATCCGGGCCCGGGTCCAGCGCCGGCCCGCTCGCTCGGGGTGCCGAGCTCGAGGTCCCTGAGACCGTGACAGCTCTGAAGCAATGCCACGCGGTGCGGGAAGACTGCGCCGACTTCCGGGCATCCGAGTTCGCGCACCAGAAACTCGCCCAACTCGAAGGTACGGCTGCGGACGCGCTGCGAAGGGCCCGTCGTTCCCACGCCGATCTCGGGATAGCGCAAACGCACCATGGCGGCACAGCTTCCGGACGGGCAGACCACCGCGTCGACGTCGCTGAAGCAGTCGAGGTGGCGCCGAGCGAGCCGCGTGGCCTCGCGCGACGCGCCCAGGTTCAGGAAGGGCTGGCCGCAACAGGTCTGGCGGTCCGGGTACGAAACGCTGCAGCCCGCCCTCTCCAGCACCTGCAGGCTGGCCCAAGCCACTGCCGGCGCGAACTGATCGACGTAGCAGGGAACGAAGAGTCCCACCTTCATCGACCGCGGATCATAGCCGTCGCACCCGAAACGGCGAGGCTCCGCGTGGTCGCGAGGCTCGAGAACAGCCGGTGCCCGCGAACGCGCCCGCCCCACCCGCAAAAGCTCGGCTAGGATGCCTGCATGAACGGCGCCGAAAGCCTGATGCGCACCGCCTCCGACCTTGGTGTCGACGTGTGTTTCGCAAATCCTGGCACCACCGAACTGCAGTTGGTGGCGGCCCTCGACGTGGTGCCGGGCATGCGCTCGGTGCTGGGTCTGTTCGAGGGGGTCTGCACCGGCGCGGCCGACGGCTACGGACGCATGACGGGAAGTCCCGCGCTCACCCTGCTTCACCTCGGACCCGGATTCGCGAACGGCATCGCGAACCTCCACAACGCACGCCGCGCGGGCACCCCGATCGTAAACCTGATCGGAGACCACGCCAGCTGGCACCGAGCCTTCGACGCGCCGCTCAGTTCGGATATCGTCTCGCTCGCAACCCCGGTCTCCGCGTGGCTGCGGACGGCCACCAGCGCGAAGACGCTGGCCCACGATACTGCCGCCGCGATCCAGGCATCCCTGGCGCCCCCGGGTCAGATCGCAACGCTGATCGTGCCCCAGGACTGCGCGTGGGACCCGGCGGATGCCACCCCCGGGCCGATCCTGCGACCCCGCCCGGCCGCGGTTTCGGATCGTGCGCTCGCCGCCGCGACGGACGCGGTCCGGATGGGCGCGGGTTGTGCGCTGTTTCTCGGAGGCCCGGCACTCACGGCACCCGCGCTCCGGGCCGCCGACCGGGTCGCGCGGCATCACGGCTGCCGGGTGCTGCAGGAGACCTTCGCGTCCCGCGTGGAGCAGGGACGCGGCATTCCCGCGATCCCGACCCTGCCCTACTTCCCCGAGCAAGCGATCGAGGCCCTCTCCGGAGTGGAGCGACTGGTGCTCGTGGGAGCGCGCGACCCGGTCGCGTTCTTCGGCTATCCCGACGTCCCGAGCCGGCTCGCGCCCGAGAACTGCACCCGCATCGAACTGGCGCGAACCGACGAGGATTGCGAGGGGGCACTCGAGGCGCTGGCCGGAGCTGCGGCGTCCGAAGGCGCGGCAGCTTCCGGCGCGCCCGGCGACCCCGAGCCTCCGGGCCCGCCGAGCGGCGCACTCGACGTCGAGACGCTCGGACGCGCGCTGGCTTCGGTTCAGCCCGAGGGCGCAATCCTGGTCAACGAAGGCGCCACCTCGGGCTTCGGCTTCGGCGTCCACGCGCCGGCGGCCGCGCCCCACACCATGCTCGGACTCACGGGCGGCGCGATCGGACAGGGACTGCCGACCGCGGTCGGCGCCGCGGTCGCGTGTCCCGAGCGCCGCGTGATTGCACTCCAGGCGGACGGGAGCGGCATGTACACGCTCCAGGCACTTTGGACGGCCGCGCGCGAGAGTCTCGACCTGGTTGCCCTGATCTGCGCGAATCGCAGCTACCGGATCCTGCAGGTGGAACTCGCGCGGGCTGGAATCGCGGAGCCGGGGCAGCAGGCCCGTCGACTCACGGACCTGGGGCGGCCCAACCTCGACTGGGTCTCGCTCGCGCGGGGACTCGGGGTTCCCGGAAGCCGGGCCGAGAGCGCAGACGCGCTCGTCGCGGAACTCGAACGCGCGCTCGCGACGCCGGGGCCTTCGTTGATCGAGGCTGTTCTCTGAAAACTGCCCGGCCTCGAGCACTTTTGGCCCGCGCCCGGAGGCCATGATTTCCTTCGTGAAATCGCATCGTTGTCCTGTGTTTCTGCGTCCGCCCGAGCGGCTGATCAGGTCATTATTGATATTGGATATCAATATCATATATACTCAAGGCAGGCCGTCACAGTGGGGCCCCTGAGCAGTGGCACCGCTTCGAACCCGCACCCCCGAAGGAGAGAGAGATGCGTCGAGCCCTGATTTCCGGACTCCTTGCGTTCCTACTGGCCGGGCCCTCGGCCGCCGCGGACACCCTCCGGGCCGACGCCGCCCTATTACAGCGCGATGAAATCGAGGAACTGAAGCGGGTCGTCGGCGTGCTGACCGACGAGATCGCAGACCTGCGCGAACGCCAGGGCGTCCCCGAGGAACTCAACCTCGAAGGCGAGTACGGACTCGGTCCCGCAGCCTCGAAGGTCTACGGCGCACAGCCCGGCCTCTCGATCGGCGGCTACGCGGAGGGCTACTACCAGCACCAGCGCCACGGCGACAACAAGGCCGACATGCTTCGCACGGTGCTCTACGTCGGCTACAAATTTTCGAACCGAATCGTGTTCAACACCGAGATCGAGTTCGAACACGCGACCACGAGTGCGACCGACGCATCGACATCCGGTTCGGTCTCGGTGGAGTTCGCGACACTCGATTACCTGATGAGTGACGAACTCAACTTCCGGACCGGCCTCGTGCTGGTCCCGATGGGACTCCTGAACGAGTTCCACGAACCGCCCTTCTATTTCGGCACACACAGGCCCGAGGCAGAGCAGAGAATCATTCCCACCACGTGGCGCGAAAACGGCGCCGGGATTTTCGGACGCTTCGGCGAGACCTTCCAGTACCGCGCATACGTGGTGAATGGACTGCTCGCGAAAGGCTTCGACGCTGCGGGGCTGAGCGGTGGACGGCAGCAGGGGAACCGGGCCAACTTCAACGACCCGGCCTTCGTCGCGCGGGTCGACTTCACACCGATTCCGGGACTGCTGATCGGCGGCTCCTACTACGTCGGAGACTCGGGTGGAGACCAGGAGGCGACACAAGAAATCGACCAGAATGTCACGACCGAACTCCCCGACGTACTGACTTCGATCTGGGAACTCCACGCGCAGTACCGGAACGGGCCGCTGCAACTTCGTGGGCTGTGGGCCCAGGCGCACATTGGGGACGCGGGTGAATTGTCGACCGCGCTGGGACTCAAGGACGACCGGGGTGTTTCGCGCCGATCGATCGGGGGCTACGCCGAGGCGGCCTACGAAGTCATGCCCCTGCTCTTTCCGAACTCGGACTGGGGACTCGAGCCCTTCTTCCGCTTCGAGTACATCGACACCCAGAACTCGGTCCCGAGCGGCTTCATCGTCAACCGGGCGGAAAGGGAGCGGCTCTTCATCCCGGGACTGAATCTCCGCCCGCACCCCAACGTGGTGCTGAAATTCGACTACCGTAATATCGACGACTTCGGGGGAGAGGACCAGGATGAGTTCAACTTCGGGTTCGGCGTGGTGTTCTAGGCGACGCGTAACCCTGGCTGCCGGGGTCGTGGTCGCGATCTGGGGCGCCCTGCCGGCAGCTGGCGCCGTGTTCCACTCCCGGAATGAAGCGCTGGAACTGGCATTCCCCGATGCCGATCGCATCGAGCGCCGTACCTTCGTGCTGACGGACGCACAAGCCGCCGCGGTCGAAGCGCAGGCTCGCGCGCCGCTCGGTTCGCGACTCGCCACGATCTACACCGCGCACGGGCCGGAGGGCCCGACCGGGTACGCGCTGATCGACGTACACCGGGTTCGAAGCCTGAACGAGGCGCTGCTGGTGGTGCTCGGAACGGATGGCAGGGTACGTTCGCTGCGCTTGCTCGCCTTTCACGAACCGCCCGAGTACATGACGCCAGAACGATGGCTCGAACAAGTCCAAGGGCGAAGCTCGCAGGACGCACTCCGCGTCCGCGGCGACGTCCACGCCATCGCCGGTGCCACGCTGTCGACCCGTGCCGTGACCCGGGCGGTCCGGCGTTCGCTGGCCCTCTTCCAGGTCTTAGTCGCGGAAGACGAACCCGGGTCCCCGCCGGGCGAGGGAAAATAGAGATGCCATGCGCTTCGTGATCACAGGAGAATGGGACCGAAACCGACTGCTTCAAACCATCGTCGTGCTCTACGTGCTCTACGTCGGTGGACTCTGGGTCACCAACACGCTCCTCTACTTCAACAAGATGAGCCTGGAGCCGAGTTCGGTGGTCGAGTACTACCTGGGCTCGGAGGAATCCTTCCGCGAGCCCAAGAGCTACCAGGGACTGCTCGAGGTCTCGCACTTTCATCTGTTCGCGATGGGGATGCTGTTGCTGGTACTCACGCACCTGATGCTCTTCGTGCCCCTCGGGAACGGAACCCGCGCGCTGCTGGTCGTGGTGCCCTTCGTCGCGGCGATCATCGAAGAAGGCTCGAGCTGGGGTGTCCGCTATGTCTCACCCGGATTCGCGTGGCTGAAGGTGGCCGCCTTCCTGACGCTGCAGTTGAGCCTTGCCGCGCTGGTCGTGGCCTCGCTCTGGGCGGTCTTCGCGGGCACCCAGGAGAACTACGAGGAACAAGACTTCGGAGACGACGACTTCGATCCCGAGGACTCGGCACCGACTGGCTCCGGGCCGTGAGCCCGTCGCGCGCGTTCGTTCGTGCTGCGCTCGCGGCGGCCGCCACCGCTGCGACGCTCGGCTGCCTGTCCGGACCGGGTCCGGTCGAGACCAGCGACGGACGCTACTTGATGGGGACGGTCCTCGAGATCACCCTCTACGCGAGCGATGCCGCGACCGGGCGTGCGGCGCTCGAGAGCGCATTCGCGCGGGTGCGAGAACTCGAGCAACGGATGACCCGGTTCGAGGCCGGAAGTGAAGTGCGTCGGCTCGAGCGGCACGCCGGGGGACCGCTGCTCCCCGTGGACCCCGATCTGGCCCGGGTCCTGCGCCGCGCGCGAGCAGCACACGGCCTGACGCGCGGAGCCTTCGACGTGACGGTCGGACCCCTCGTCGATCTCTGGGTTCGGGCCGCGCAACGCAACCGGGTGCCCAGCCCGGCCGAACTCTCTCTCGCACGTGCGCGCGTCGGCGCCCGGGACCTGCGCGTGGACGCCGACAGCCGGGCCGGGCTCGCCCGGGCCGGGATGTCGCTCGACCTCGGCGGAATTGCCAAGGGCTACGCACTCGACTCGGTCGCGAGTGAACTTCGCGCGGCCGGCATCCAAAATGCGCTCGCGAACTTCGGCCGGAGCAGCCTGCTCGCACTGGGCTCGCCGCCCGAGGGCGGGGCCTGGCGGGTCTGGCTCCCGGGTTCAGGCGAGACCCCGGGCCGCGTGGTGCTGCTGCGGAACCAGGCGCTGTCGGTCTCGGGGAGTCTCGGCCAGGCCTCCGTGATCGCGGGGCGTCGTTACGGGCACATCATCGATCCCAGGGACGGCCGGCCGATCCAGGTGCCGCTGCGCGCGGCCGTGATCGCGCCCGAGGCCACCCTGGCCGAGGTGCTCAGCACCGCGCTCCCGATTCTGGGCTCCCGCGACGGCGCGCCGCTGCTCGCCTCGCTGCCCGACGTGGACGGCGAACTGCTCTCCGTCGCAGGACCGGTCTTTGCGACGCCGGGCTGGAGCAGCCGCCTCGACGCCGGTCCGGCGCGTTCGCCGGACGCGCAGGGGTCTGGCGTAGAATCGCACCCATGAGCACACCCGACACCCCCAGGATCCGAAACCGCGTCACGGAACTGCTCGGCGTCGAGATTCCGATCGTGCAGGCTCCGATGGGCTGGATCGCGCGCGCGCAACTCGCTTCGGCCGTATCGAACGCGGGCGGCATGGGCATCATCGAGACCTCGTCGGGTGAACTCGACGCGGTCCGGGAAGAGATCCTCAAGATGCGGGATCTCACCGACCAGCCCTTCGGCGTGAACATCGCCCAGATGTTCGTGCGGGATCCCAAGATCGTCGACTTCGTGGTCGACCAGGGCGTGCGCTTCGTCACCACCTCGGCCGGCAACCCGATGCAGTACACGCAGCAACTCAAGCAGGCGGGGCTCACGGTCTTCCACGTGATCCCGACACTGCGCACCGCATTGAAGGCGATTGCGGCCGGCGTGGACGGCCTGATCGTCGAGGGCGGCGAGGGCGGCGGGTTCAAGAATCCGCGCGACGTCGCCACCATGGTGCTGTTGCCGCTGGTCTGCGAGCAGGTCCAGGGCCCCGTGATCGCGGCCGGTGGCATCGTCGACGGTCGCAGCATGGCCGCGGCTTTTGCACTCGGCGCCGAGGGTGTGCAGATGGGCACGCGGATGGTCTCGTCGGCCGAGTCGCCCGTCCACGAGAACTTCAAGCAGGCGATCGTCGACGCCGCCGAGACCGACACGGTATTCCTGAACCGTCATCACCGGCCGGGGTTGCGCGCGCTTCGCACCGAGCGCTCGGAACGGCTCGAGCGCGAGGAGAAGGTCGACCTGAGCGAACTCGGGACGATTCTGAATCTCTACTTCAAGGGCGACATGGAGGCCTCGATCGCGCTCTCGGGCCAGGTAGTGGGCCGGATCGACGCGGTCAGGCCGGTTCGCGAGGTGCTCCACGAAACCCTGCGCGAGTTCTTCGAGGTGGCCGGGCGTCTCGGCGAGATCGCGAACTCCGACCGTTAGCCGGAACCGGGCGTCCGGCTACGACGCCGCGGCCGAGGAACCCGTCTCCGCAACCACCGCGCGGAATTCCTTTCCGAAGCGGCGCACGCGCTTCGGCCCCATGCCCCAGGCCAGTTCGAGTTCGGCCTGAGAGGCTGGCCGCAACTGCGCGATATCTCTGAGCGTCCGGTCCTGGGCCACGACGTAGGCCGGGACCCCGAGCCGGCGCGCGATCTCCTGCCTCGCCTGGCGCAGCGCCTCGAAGCAGCCCTGCTCTCCGGCAGCCAACTCGGGCGCCTGCGCCTTTCGGGAACGGGCAGGCGCCGCCCCGCGCGCGCCCGGACTCGCGCGACCGGGCCGGGCCTGCAGCGCAGCCGGAAGCAGCA
>JAYZEO010000105.1:0-6577 GCA_036337215.1 Myxococcota bacterium
GACGAGATCAGCACCGACACCGCGATGGTGATTGCAAACTGCTGGTAGAGCCTACCCGTGATCCCGGGAAGAAACGCGGTCGGCAGAAAGACGGCCACCAGGATCAGCGTGGTCGCCACGATCGGACCCGAGACCTGCTCCATGGTCTTCAGTGCAGCGTCCCGGGAAGAGAGCCCTTGCTCGATGTAATGTTCGACCGCCTCGACGACCACGATCGCATCGTCCACCACGAGGCCGATCGCGAGCACCAGGCCGAAGAGCGAGAGGGTATTGATCGAGAACCCGAGCAACGGAAAAAGTGCAAATGTGCCGATCAGCGAGACGGGCACGGCCACCAGCGGAATCAGCGTTGCGCGGAAGCTCTGCAGGAAGAGCAGCACCACCGCAAGCACGAGCGCGAGTGCCTCGAATAGCGTGACCAGGATTTCGCGCATCCCCTCTCGAACCGCGAGCGTGGTATCGAGCGAGACGACGTAGTCGAGATCTTCCGGAAAAGACGCCTTGGCCTCTTCCAGCAACGCCCGGGCGGCATTCACCGTGGCGATCGCGTTCGCGCCCGGCTGCTGGTAGATCGCCAGAATCGCGGCGGGCGCTCCGTTCAGACGGCCGAATATCTGGTAGCTCTGGGCCCCGAGTTCCACCCGGGCCACGTCGCGCATGCGGACAATCGCCCCGTCGGCCTCCGCACGCACGATCACATCGCCGAACTCCTCGACGGTGCGCAGGCGACCCTGGGCCCGCACCGTGTAGGTGAACTGCTGTCCCGCCGGAACGGGTTCGCCCCCCACCGTGCCGGCGGGATTCACCGTGTTCTGCTCCTGTAGCGCCTGTACGATTTCGGGAATCGTGATCCCGCGCTCGGCCAGAGTGTCCGGTTTGACCCAGAAGCGCATCGCGTAGGAACTGCCGTAGATCTTGACGTTCCCGACACCTGACACGCGCGTCATCGGTGAGTTGATGTTGATGTAGGCGTAGTTCGTCAGGAACAGCGCGTCGTACGTGCCCTTGGGCGAAACCAGGGAAAATACGGCCAGGGGCGAGCCCATCGACTTCTGCACCGTGACGCCGTAACTCTGGACCGCGGAGGGAAGCTGCGACTGCGCCTGCGAGTAGCGCATCTGCACGAGAATCTGGTCGGTGTCGGGGTCGCTCTCGACCTCGAAATTCACGTTCAGAATCATCTGCCCGTTGTTCGCGTTGGTCGAGTACATGTAGATCATCTGATCTACGCCACTGATCTGTTCCTCGATCGGGGTTGCGACCGCATCCTCGACGGTCAGCGCATCGGCACCGACGTAGGTCGCGAGCACCTGGATCACCGGGGGGGCGATCTGTGGGAACTGCGCAATGGGCAGCCCGGCCATCGAAACCATGCCCATGATCACGAGCAGGATCGACAGCACCATCGAGAAGATTGGCCGGCCGATGAAGAAGCGAGACATCGGAGAAGGTCAGTTCCCGGCGGCGTCGGTCGATGCGGAGAGAGGCGGCTTCGGACTCGAGGCCTTGCTCGACTTTGGGTCGGAGGCGGTCTTCACCGTGACCTTCATGCCCTGCTTGACCTTCTGAACTCCTTCAACGACGACGCGTTCCCCGACCTCGAGTCCCTTGGTGACGACCCAGTCCTCGCCGGAGGCCTCCCCCACCTCTATGCGTCGAATCGCAACCTTGTCGTCGGACCCGACCACGGCCACTTCGTAGGACCCCTGCAGATCGCGGATTGCCCGCTGAGGGACGAGCAGCGCTTTCGCCAGCGTATCCACGATCGCCTTCACCCGAGCGAACTGACCGGGCCGCAGCATCCGTTGGGGATTCGGGAACCGCCCCTCGATCGAGATGGTCCCCGTACTTCGGTTGACCTCGCGTCCGAGGATGTAGGGTGTACCTCGGTGCGAATACTCGGTCCCGTCTGCCAGGGTCAGGACCAGCATATCCTTCAGGCTGGTGGCGCTGCCGGATTCGCGGCGACGCGCCAGCCGCAGGTAGGTCGATTCGCTGATCGGAAACGCGACCTTGATTGGATCGACCTGGGAGACGGTAGTGAGTTCAGAGGCGGGCGAGACCAGGTCCCCGATCTGGGCGTTCGCGATCCCGGCGATGCCCTCGATCGGCGAGGCGATCCGGGTCCAGTCCACGTTCAGTTTCGCCGACATCACGCCCGCCTGAGCCTTGAGCACGGAGGCCTCGTCGCGAAGCTTCGCTTGCACTGCGTCGTCGAGTTCCTGCTGACTCACCGCACCCTCCGCGGCGAGCGGGGTAAAGCGCTTCACGGTCAGCTTGCTCTTGCCGAGCATCGCCTCGGCCTCGCCGAGCGCGCCGCGCGCCTGCTGGAGCTGGGCCTCGAACTCTCGCGGGTCGATCTCGAAGAGCAACTGACCCTGCTTGACCACGCTGCCTTCGGCGTAGGTCCGGTGCAGCAGGTATCCCCTCACCTGCGAGCGGATCTTGGCGTTGTTGAACCCCTGGATCGTGCCCACCCACTCACGCCAGACGGGCACGTCCTTCTGAACGACCGGCGCCACCACGACCGCGAGTGGGGGTATCTCGGCCTGCTTCGCCTGGCCGCACCCGAGGCCCAGCAAAGCGAGTGCCGCCAGACGCCCCAGACGGCTAGCCAGCCCTGCGGCACGGTGGGGCTCCGTGCGCCGGATCGTCGCCCTGCTTACCCCGATCGCCCTGCCCCGCTGCATCGCTCGCACGCATCCTCCACAGCCACTGCGGCCCCCGGCAAGCCGAGAGCCCATCATGCAGGCTTCGAGGCGGTTATACCCCCTGCGCGCTCAAGGATCTATGGGCGCTGCCGGGCCTGCGAGTCGCGAGCTGCAGTCACGAGAGCACGAATCGGGCCTTTTGGCGCGGCTGCAGACTCCGGTCGGGCAACTCGACCGCGCCTCCCAGATCCGCAAAAGGGGTCCAGGGCCGCCGGCAGTGGAGCATCGACACCGGGACGCTCGAACCGGATCAGGTGCAGCGAGGAACCCGAAGCCCGATGGGCTGGCTACGCCACCGAGAGCCTGTCCCTCAAGTGGCCCCTCAGGCCACGAGTTCCTCGCCCGAACCTGAAAACGAATCTCGAAGCGAAGGCGACTGCCCGGCCGGTCTCTCCAATTCCGCTGTAGGCCCTGTCGAGTCCACCGAGTGATCCACCTTCCGCTGACCATGGAATTACCACGATCCGGACCTCCCGGAACGCCGAATCCGGAATCTGGCCAACATTGGCGGGAAGCGATCGATATCGGCACGTGGAAATCGCCAGGAACGCCCCAGAGAGCTCAGCCTTCCGGCCTTGGGTCCCACGACGACAGGGTGGCGGCCGGAAGGCGATCTCGTGGGGTCCGGATCCGACGCGGGCGGGTTCCGCTAACCTCGACCACGACCTGCGAAGCGAGGCGCCGGAAGCACTCCGAGCGGCTCGCAGAGGAGCGCCTCGATGCCCTTCACGATTGGAATCTTGCTCTACCCGGGCGCGGAGGAACTCGACTGGGCCGGGCCCTTCGAGGTGTTCAGCATCGCAACCGCGGGAGTCGACGACGCGCGAGTCGTCACGCTGGCGGAGCGCCCCGAGCCGGTGCGCTCGTGGAACGGTCTCCGAGTACTGCCCGACTACGAGATCGCGCGTGCGCCAGACCTCGACCTGATCGTGGTCCCGGGCGGATTCGGAACCCGCGAGGAAATGGATAACCCGGTGCTCGTCGACTGGCTGGCCCAGATCGGACCGAACTGCACGTGGATCGCGAGCGTCTGCACCGGCTCGCTCCTGCTCCACGCCGCCGGCCTCACCCACGGGAAGCAGATCACCACGCACTGGGCCGTGATCGAGGAACTACGGAATCTCGCGCCCGAGGCCACAGTGCTCGAAGGGATGCGCTACGTGCGCGACGGTAACCTGGTTACGGCCGCCGGCGTCTCGGCCGGCATCGACATGTCGCTCTGGCTCGTGGGCCAGATCTGGGACGTGGAACGCGCTCGCAACACGCAGCGAATGATGGAGTACGACCCGGCCCCGCCGTACGCCGCTCAGGTCTGAGGCGACGCGGCGGCAAGCCTACCGTACCGGTCCCGGCCCTGCGCGGGTGTCCTTCCGATCCAGGTCGATCCGCGACCTCTAGCCGCGCCAGCGTTCAATTCGATCGAGTGCCTCTTCGATCTCCTCGGTCGAACCCGCGTACGAGAAACGCACGAAGTGCTGACCCGAGTCCGGACAAAAGTCCGACCCGGGAGCCACCAGCACGCCCGCCTGCTCGAGCATCTCGATACAAAACTCGACGCTGTCCTCGTGCATGTGCTTCACGTGACAGTAGAGATAGAAGGCACCGTGCGGTGCCGTAAAGCGGTCGAAGCCCATCGCGGGCAGCCGCTTTAGCAAGATGTCTCGGTTTCGTCGATAGCGCTCGACGTGGTGGTCGAGTTCCTTGCGGCAGTCGAGCGCATGGAGCGCTCCCACCTGCGCCGGGGCGGGCGGACACAGGTACAGGTTGTGCGCGAGGTTCGAGATCGGCTCCACCAGATAGTCGGGCAGCACCATCCAGCCGAGACGCCACCCGGCCATCGAGTAGTACTTCGAAAAGCTATTGACGGCGATCGTCTCGTCGGAGAAGGCAACCCCGGTCACCTCCGGCACCTCGTCGTCGAACACGATGCCGTGGTAGATCTCGTCTGAAATCAGGCGAATCCCGCGCCGTTCGCAGTATTCGGCCAGCTCCCGCAGCTCGGCCGGCGTGATCATCGACCCGGTCGGGTTGTTCGGACTCGCGATGACGAGTCCGTCGATGTCGCCCTCGATCGCCTCGATGTCCTCGATCGTGGGCTGGAAGTGATGCTCCATCGAGGTCTCGAAGCGCACGCATTCCACCCCGAGCGTGGACATCGCGTAGCGGTAGCCGTAGTAGAAAGGTTGCGGCAACCCCACCCGCTGACCTTCATCGAAGCAGCCGACAATCGCCAAAATCATGGCCCCGGATGCCCCCAGGGTCACCACGACCCGCTCGGGATCGATCTTGACCTTGTGCCGTTCGGCGTACTGCCGCGCGATCCGCTCGCGCAGCGGGTCAATGCCGGCGGCCGAGGTGTAGCCCAGAGTGGAATCGTGGGACGCGGCCTCGACCGCTTCCAGCGTACCCGCCGGCGCACCCGTGCTCGGCTGGCCCAACTGCAGGTAGACCACGCGACTGCCGCCCGCCTCCAGCTTGCGCGCCCGCGCATGCAGTTGCTCGGCGACGCTCGGCGAGGAGCCACGATGAGACGGGCGAAACCTGCTGGAGCCGTCCATGCTGTGCTTCCCCCGCTCTCCGCCGAGCGAGCATGAAAGCCAGCCGCCTCGGCTGTCAAGAGACTCGCCGTCGCCCGGACCGGCACTCGCGCGGGCGGAGTATGCTGGAGCGCGGTCCGGCGGCAGTGGCCGGGTTCACGGGTTTCGAGTTCAAAGTTCCGGGTGACGGGCAGTGCGCGCCCGGGTCCCCGGGCCCGCAAGCGCGGCTCCACCGGGACGCGCCGGGAGCGCGAAAGCATGACGGAATGGTCCGCTCCGGAACCCCGCGCCTGGGTCGAGCGCTTCAATGCGCTGGGAGAGAACCTGGGCGCAGGCGGGGCCGCGCTGGTGTCGCTCGAGCCAAACGCGCTGGTCCGCGCCGCACGCGACGCGACCGGACTCGACGACTTCGGAGACGAGAACCTTCAAGAACCACTGGAGGTGCTGAGTCGCGCACTTCAAGAAGAAGCTGAACTGACATTGCTCGGGCGGGTGATGATTCGGGCCGAACTCCAGCGTTTGCTCCAGAACCGGCTACGGATCCAGGCGCGGCTCAGCGCGGAGCCCAAGATTCTCGAGCGCCCGATCGAGGCTCCGGTCTTCGTGACGGGCCTCGGCCGCTCGGGTACGACCTTCCTACACGAATTGCTCTGGCAGGACCCGGCGAACCGCGTTCCCCTGCTCTACGAACTACTCGATCCGATTGCGCCGCCCGGGGCGGAGTCGGGCTCACCCGATCCGCGGGTCGCGGCCAGCCACCGCGAGATCACGCTCATGGACGAGATCATCCCCGCGTTCACGGCCATGCACGAGAACGGCGGGGCGCTCCCAACCGAGTGCATTTTCATCTTCGCCCACCTGTTCCAGAGCGACGTCTGGCTCGGCGAGTACCGGATTCCGAGTTACGCCGCCTGGACCGCGGGCGCAGACCGGCTGCCACTCTACCGTTGGCATCGGCGCTTCCTGCAACTGCTTCAGCGCGGCGACGCACCCGAGCCGTGGATCCTGAAGGCGCCCTCACACCTGTCGAGCCTACCCGAACTCTTTGCGGTGTATCCGGACGCGCACGTCGTCGTCACGCACCGTGACCCGCTGCGGGTCCTCGGCTCGCTCTCGAACCTGATGGCGACCCTGATGTCGATGCGAACCCGCGAGGTCGACCGCGCGGCGTGTGTCCGGCTGCAGGCGGCGGGGTTTCCGTTTCTGCTCTCGCGGCACATGCAGCAGCGCGCCGAAGGGCTGATCCCCGAGGACCAGATCACTGATCTCCGCTACGTAGACCTGGTGGCCAACCCGGTCGCCAGCGTCGCGGCTCTTTACGAGCGGCTC
>JAYZEO010000106.1:0-19221 GCA_036337215.1 Myxococcota bacterium
GCCGGAATCCCACCAGCATGATCCCGGTCCACGTGAGTCAGCACCACCGCGCCCAGGCGTCGAATGCCCGACGCCCGCAACGCGGGCGCGACCCGGAAGCGGCCGGCATCGAAGCCGGCGCCTGCAGTACCCGCATCGACCAGCCAGGTTTCCTCCCGACCCCGGATCGCGATCGCATCTCCGTGCCCGACATCCAGGAACAAGACCTCTGGCCGGACCACGGGGGAAGCCGACAGGAACCCCGTACCCAGCACCCCGAGGCTCCCCGCCGCCAGGATCACGGCCCCGGCCGGCCGGCGAAGCCACAACGCGCGCAACGCAAATCCGAACAGCGAAGCCGCCGCGATCCCGGTGACATTCAAACTCGGGTAGCCACGGAGCAGATCGGGACTTCCACTGGCTTCGATCAGGCGAATCCCGAGTTCTGTGGCGGCGTGAACGACCGGGCCGGCCCAGCCGGTCGCGGACGGAAGCGCCGCCCCGAGCACCGCCGCGACGAGTCCGGCCGGAATCACGACGCCCGCGAACCACGGGATCGCGACCGCATTCGCGATCAGTGCCCCTGCGGGCAGCGGCAGTCCCAGAAACACCGCGAGCGGCGCCGTCGCAAGCGTGGCCGCGGCAGAAGCGCCCAGCAGGGAGGACCAGAATCCGCGACCCGGCGCCCAGCAGAGGATGCCGGACACGGCCGCAAACGAGAGCCCCAATGCAGGCTCGAAGAGGCTCGCGGGCTCGATGACCAGGACTGCGAGCCCCGCAAGCATCAGACCGTTCCAGGCGGAAGCAGGCCGGCCTCCGAGGACCGCAAGCGTACCCGCGAACGCCATGCCGATCGCCCGCAGCGCGGGGACGCCGAAACCCGTGAGGCCCGCGTAGGCACAGGCTGCCAGGATCCCGGCGCCGACCGAAATCCGGCGCGCCCGCCGCAGCCACCAGAGGACCGGCAGGACCCTGAGCCCGGCGCTCATGCCGAGCCGGACCCACAGGAATACGAAGCCGACGTGCAGGCCCGAGACCGCGAGCAGGTGCGCGGTTCCGGAGCCGCGGAACACGGCGCGGATCGGTTCCGTCAGCTGGCTGCGGTCTCCGGCCACCACCGCGCGCAGTACCGCAGCGGCCCGGGACCGAGACTGTTCCGGATCGATGGCCTGGGTGAGACGGCGCCGCGCGCGCTCGAGCAGTGCCGCGGGATGCGACGGCGGTTGCCGCACCGGCTCGATCAAGCCTCGCTCGATCCTGCCCGCTACGCGCACGCCCCGGCGGCGCCAGTGGCGGGCCGAGTCGCGGCCCCCGGGGTTGGTCCGTGGGCGGAGTTGCCCGAGCCGGAGCCGCGCGAGCGCGTGCTGTCCCGGAAGCCAGTCACAGGTCGAAGCCGGGGCCGAGACGATTCCACGACCACGGGTCTCCCCGTGAATCCAGAGCAGCAAGCGACAGCCTCCTACGCTCGGCTGCGGAGCCGCGAGCAGCCGAACCCGTACCGGGCCCGGCCCGACGGACGCGATCGGAGCATGCAGGGGCAGCGCGAGCGCCAGGGCTCCCAGCGCGACTCCGATTGCGAGTTCGGGCCCCAGACGCCAGCGCGCGGGAACGAGCAGCCGCAACAGGGCGGCGAGCGAGAGCCCGACACCCACCAGCGCGGGCGCCCACTGAGCGCGGTCCTCGAGCGCGATCCCGAGGGCCAGCGGCGTGAGAAAACGGAGTAGCGGGAGTCGGACGCGCGCAGCGCAGCTCCCGGGACCGGAGGGGCGATCAGACGCGAGGGATCAGTGGAAGAGGCGCTTCTGGGTCGAGGGCTCTATCTGCTTGCGCAGCTTCGCAACGAACGCCCCGAGGACCTTCAAGGACTCGTCCATCTTGCGTAACTCGGAGCGAAGCTCGTCGACCAGCACAACAGCCTCCTCGCCGGGATCCGCGGTCTTCTGGCCGGCATCTTCGACGCCGTGATAAACGGCGGCGAGCGCGCCAAGCAGTTCATCACGGGCGGTCTCGTCGAGTTCGGCCAGATCGCAGCGATCCAGGAGCGGCGCGAGGCCCTGCGCGAAGTTCTCTGCCACGCCGAAGCGCTCAATCAGGGTCATCAGCAGTTCTGGAGTTTTTGTAGACACGCCCGTGCTTCGAGCAAGAGCGGTGCCATATCTGGCTCCGCGGTTCTGGCGCGCAAAACGCGCGGAACGCGCGTTAGAGCCGCCGGGAACCGCGCTGGAGGGGACAAACCGCTTCCCTCACGAGAAGCGGAGTTCCGCTTCAGGGGATCCGATTACTCACCCGGATCGTGCGAACCCCCACCGCTGCCGGGTTCGGTTGCAACCGGGGCGCCGTTCAGGCCGGCCAGGGAATCCAAGAAACGGCGGATCCGGACTGAATCCGCCGCCGAGACCCCTGCCAGCGCACGCAACTCTGCTTCGGAGGCGCGCTTGACGGCCTCGAGGCTTCCCAGGCCACGCAGCAGCGCACGTCGCTTCTTGGGGCCGATCCCGGGAATCTCGTCCAGGATCGATCGCAGGCCGGCCTTGCGACGAAGTTGCCGGTGGTACCGAATCGCGAAGCGGTGCGACTCGTCCCGCAGCCGCTGCAAGAGCAGCATCCCGTCAGAGGCCGGGTCGGGCAGGACCGGGTCTTTGACCCCGAGCAGGAAAAGCTTTTCACGCTTGGACCCACCGTGCCGCAACACGCGCGGGTTCGGTGACGTGGAATCTCGCTCCTTGGCAAGCGCAGCCAGCGGAATCCCTTCGATCGCGAGATCCGCCAACAAGACCTCCACCGCTCGCAGTTGGCCCTTGCCGCCGTCGAGCAGGATCAGATCGGGGGCCGGGTCGCGCTCGAGCTTCGCGAGCCGGCGGCCCAGCACCTCGCGCATGGCGGCGTAATCGTCCCCGGGCGGCGTCTCGCAAAGCCTGTAGCGCCGGTACGCGTTCTTGTCGGGCTTCCCATCCAGGAACACCACCCGCGAGGCCACGTGAAGCGTCCCCGAGAGGTGCGAGATGTCGTAGCACTCGATCCGGCGGGGCGGACGCTCGAGCCGCAGCAACTGCCTCAGCTCGCCCGCGGTTTCCTCCCAGCTCCGCTCGCTGCGCGTTCGCTCTGCCAGCGCGAGCCTCGCGTTCCGTGCCGCCATCTCGATCAACCGGCGCCGCTCGCCGCGCTGCGGGCGGATCAGCCGAACCCCGGTTCCGGATCGCTCGGACCAGAGGTCTTCCAGCGCCGCGCGCGCGTCGACCTCGACGGGTACCAGCACTTCGCGAGGCAACTGCCGCTCGCGTGCGTAAAACTGCGACAGGAAGGAGGTGAGCAACTCCTCGTCTCCGATCCGCACCTCGCTGAACGCATGGTGGTCCCCGCCGAGCAGCGTCCCCTGTCGGACGTGAAGGACCTGGACCTCGACGCGCGTGTCGTCCCGCGCGAGGCCGAAGACATCGCGATCGACGAAGTGGGGCGAAACCATCGACTGCTGCTCGACGGTCCTTTCCACGGCGCCGATCCGGTCGCGCAGCCGGGCCGCCAGCTCGAAATCTTCTCGGGCAGAGGCGGCCGCCATGTCTCGCCGGAGCGACCCGACCAACTCCTGCGAGCGCCCTCGCATGAACAACACGGCGCCGTCTACAAGCGCTCGGTAGTCGGCCTCCGAGATCAGCTGACAGCAGGGCGCCGCGCAGCGTCCGATCGAGTGCTCGATACAGGGTCGACCCTGCCGGCGGTAACTCTCGAAACCGGAGTCGGAGCAGGTGCGCAACGGAAAGATCCGTTGAAGCGTACTCATGGTCCCGCGCATGGCCCCGCTCGAAGTGTAGGGTCCAAAGTACCGCGCCTGATCGCGTTGGAAGCGGCGGGTTTCAGTGAAACGGGGATATTTGGCAGTCGGATCGAGGCGAAGCGCGAGATAATTCTTGTCGTCGCGCAGGCGAATGTTGAACCGCGGCCGGTGTTTCTTGATCAGTTGGTTTTCGAGCAACAACGCCTCTTTGACGTTGGCAGTGACCACCACCTCGAGGTCCCGGATGCGGGGCACCAGGAAGTGCACCTGGTGCCGCCCGTCGCCGCCGCGGGCGAAGTAGGAGCGCACCCGCGTGCGCAGGCTCTGCGCCTTTCCAACGTAGAGCACCCGCCCTTCGGCGCCCTTGAACAGGTACACCCCGGGCTCCGTCGGAAGCTCTCGAATCCGCTGCTCGAGCTCCGGAACTGCGGCGGGCTTCTGGGAACTCACCGCCGCTTTCGGGCTCGCGAACCGCGCGGTTTCGACCGGCCCTGCCTCGGCTTCGCCTCGAAGCCGGCGAGCAGCGCACCCTCTTCGAGTTCCTTGATCCGGTCTCGAAACTCGGCTGCCCGCTCGAAGTCCAGGTCCGCGGCCGCACTTCGCATCGATTCACGCAACGATGCGACCGTCTTGGTGAGTTCCTCTGTGTCGAGTTCCGAGTCTGAGACTACGGGGACGGTGAGGTAGTCGGCTTCGTAGAGGCTTTCACGCAGGCTCGGAAGCTCGCTTTGCACGGACTCTGGCGTGATGTCGTGTTCGCGGTTGTAGTTCCGCTGCAGTTCCCGGCGACGTTCGGTTTCTCCCATCGCCAGCCGCAGCGAGTCGGTTTCCCGGTCGGCATAGAGCAGCACCTTCCCCCGGACGTTCCGCGCCGCGCGACCGATCGTCTGGATCAGAGAGCGGCCCGATCGCAGGAAGCCCTCCTTGTCGGCATCCAGAATTGCCACCAGCGAAACCTCCGGCAGGTCGAGCCCCTCCCGAAGCAGGTTGATCCCGACCAGAACGTCGAAGGCCCCCTGACGGAGTTCGCGCAGAATCTCGGTCCGCTCGATCGTGGCAATGTCACTGTGCAGGTAACGGACCCGAATGCCCAGTTCCTCGTAGTAGGTCGTAAGCTCCTCTGCCATCCGCTTGGTGAGGGTCGTGACCAGCACGCGGTCGCCCCACTCGACCCGCTGTCGGATCTCGGCGAGCAGATCCTCGACCTGGTTGGTAGCGGGGCGCAACTCGAGTTCGGGGTCGATCAGACCCGTGGGGCGCACAACCTGTTCGACGATGACGCCGCGGGATTTCTCGAGTTCCCAATCGCCCGGGGTCGCCGAGAGGTAGATCCGCTGAGGGACCTTTTCCTCCCACTCATCGAAGCGCAACGGCCGATTGTCCAGTGCCGACGGAAGCCGGAAGCCGTACTCGACCAGGGTCTCCTTGCGCCGGCGGTCCCCCCGGTACATCCCGCCGATTTGAGGAACCGTGACGTGGCTCTCGTCGACGAAACACAGAAAATCCTCGGGAAAGTAGGAGAGCAAAGTGTGGGGCCGCTCTCCTTCCTGGCGGCCGTCCAGCCAGCGCGAGTAGTTCTCCACGCCGTGACAGAAACCGAACTCGCGCAGCATCTCGAGGTCGTACATGGTGCGCTGCTCGATCCGCTGCGCCTCGAGTAGCTTGTCTCGTTTGCGGAGATCCTGGATCCGTTCGTCGAGTTCGCCGCGAATGCCCTCGATGGCCCGCTCCAGACGCTCGTCGGTCTGTACGTAGTGGCTGTTCGGAAAGACGATTGCCTTCGTGGGACGCGCGATGACGCGCCCCCGCAACGGATCGACCTCGGTGATCGACTCGAGTTCGTCCCCGAAGAACTCTAGCCGGAGCGCTCGCTCGTCTTCGTAGGCCGGGAAAATCTCGACCACGTCGCCGCGGACCCGAAAGGTGCCGCGATGGAAGTCGTAGTCGTTTCGGTCGTAGAGCATCGCGACGAGTTTCTTGAGCAACTCGTCGCGCGCGAGTGTCATCCCGCGCTCCACGAACGCGTGCATCTGTCCGTACGTCTCGGGCGATCCGAGGCCATAGATACAGGAAACACTCGCCACCACGATCACGTCGCGACGGGAGAGCACCGAACGCGTGGCCGAGTGTCTGAGCTTGTCGATCTCCTCGTTGATCGAGGCATCCTTCTCGATGAAGGTGTCAGTGGTCGGCAGGTAGGCCTCGGGCTGGTAGTAGTCGTAGTAGGAGACGAAGTACTCGACGGCGTTGTGCGGAAAGAGCTTGCGCAACTCGCCGTAGAGCTGGGCGGCCAAGGTCTTGTTCGGCGCGATCACCAGGCTGGGACGGTTCAGCTGCTCGATCACCCAGGACATGGTCGCGGTCTTTCCGCTCCCGGTGATCCCGAGCAGGGTCTGGTTGCGCTCGCCGCGCTTCGCGCCCGCCACCAGGTCGGCGATCGCCGCCGGCTGATCGCCCAGGGGCGTGTAATCGGTCACGACCTCGAAGTCAGGCACGCCTCCACCGCGTTCCCTGTGAACCGTCCTCGAGCAGAATGCCCCGGGCCTCGAGTTGATCACGAATCTCGTCGGCGCGCGCGAAATCCCGGTTCGCACGCGCCCGGTTGCGTTCCTCGATCAAGGCTTCGATCTCTGCATCGATCTCGCCGCTCTCGATCCGGGCCTCGGCCAGACCTAGACCGAGCACGCGGTCGAAGTCCTGGAGCAACGCCCACTTCGTTGCCGGCTCGCACTCGCTGCTGCGCACCAGGTCCCAGACGACAGCCAGCGCCTGCGGCAGGTTCAGGTCGTCATTGACGGCTGCGAGAAAGCGTAGGGAAAACTGCTCCGCCGAAGGGTCTCCTTCTGCAGCGGCCGCGCTCCCGGAAGCTGCGTCGCGAAGTTCAACGGCGTGACGCACGAGCCGCCAGTAGGCAGTGCGCGCCTGGCCGAGCGCCTCGTCCGTCACCGTCTGCTGCTGGCGGTAGTGCGCACCGAGCAGAAAGAAGCGGAACGCGAGCGGCTCGATCCCCATCTCCACGAGATCGCCGAGCGTGTAGAGACCGCCGGTCGACTTCGAGATCTTCACGCCCTCGAAGGTCAGGAACTCCTCGTGCATCCAGGTGCGCACGCAGGGCCGAACCTCGAAGCAGTTCTCGGACTGGGCAATCTCGTTCACGTGATGCACGGGCACGTGGTCGACGCCCCCGGTGTGAATGTCGAAGGGCAGACCGAGATAGGCGTGGCTCATGGCCGAGCACTCGATGTGCCAGCCAGGAAAACCCACGCCCCAGGGACTCTCCCATTCCATCTGGCGCGCGGTGCCCTCGCTCGGAGACAACTTCCAGAGCGCGAAATCGGCGCTGTGACGCTTCTGCCCGGCCTTCTCAATCCGCTCTCCTGCGCGAAGTGAAGACAGATCGATGCGGGCGAGCCGTCCGTAACCCGGGTCCTTCGACACGTCGAAATAGATCCCGTCATCCGTGCGGTAGGTGAAGCCCTTTTCCTCGAGCGCTCGGATCATCTCGATCTGCTGCGGGATGTGGTCGGTCGCCTTGCACCAGACATCTGGCCCGAGGATCCTGAGTTTCTCGAGGTCGGCCTTGTACAGGGCCGTGTACTTCTCGGCGACCTGCCAGATGTCCATCCCGCTCTCTCGCGCGGCGACTTCCATCTTGTCCTCGCCGGAATCGGCATCGTCGGTCAGGTGCCCGACGTCGGTCACGTTGATCACGTGGCGCACCCGATAGCCGTTGTAGAGCAGCGTCCGCTTGAGCAGATCGGCGAAGACATAGGGGCGCATGTTGCCGATGTGCTGATAGCTGTAGACCGTGGGACCACAACTGTAGATACGGACGAGTTCCGGATCGAGCGGCTCGAACTGTTCCTTCTCGCGGCTGAGCGTGTTGTAGAGGCAGAGTTCGCTCACGCCCGATGCTCCTCGAGCAGTACCACGGCCTGCGCCGCGATCCCCTCGCCGCGGCCCACGGCCCCGAGACCGTCGCCGCTCTTGAGCTTCACGTTCACGCACTCCTCGGAAAGGCGCAGCAACTTCGCGAGTTCCTTTCGAATGCCGTTCCGAAAGGGCGCCAGCCGTGGCTCGGCCGCCGTGATCACGCAGTCGACGTTTCCGATCCGCAGCCCCGCCCGTTCGACCCACTCCAGAATCGGCGTCAACAGCGCAGCGCCGGGCGCATCGTGCCAACGCGGGTCTCCCGACGGGAAATGCTCGCCGAGGTCTCCTTCCCCGAGTGCTCCAAGCAGGGCATCGCCGACGGCATGCGCCAGCACGTCGGCATCGGAGTGACCCGCGAGCCCGCGGGTATGAGGAATTTCGAGGCCACCGAGAATCAGACGCCGCCCGTCCGCAAGGCGGTGCATGTCGGACCCGAACCCAATCCTCATCCGAGGCGCTCCCGGGCCCGCTCGAGATCCTCGGGCCAGGTGAGTTTCCAGTTCTCCGGACGGCCCGGGCAGGTCCGCACCGTCACTCCGATCCGCTCCACCAGCGAGGCGCAGTCCGTACCCTCGAAGCCGTCGCGCTCGGCTTTCTCGTGCGCTTCCCGCAGCACGCTGGTCCGAAACGCCTGCGGCGTCTGCACCTGCACCAGTCGCTCGCGATCGAAGGTCTGGATCACCCGATCGCCGTCAACCTCCTTGACCGTGTCGGAGAGCGGGATCACCGGAATCGCAGCCCCGGTTTCGCGAGCCGCCACGACCACCTGCTCGGCGTCGCGTGCCTCCACGAAGCAGCGAGCAGCGTCGTGGATGAGCACCCATTCCGCACGCACGGCGGCCAACCCGGCACGGACCGAAGCCTGCCGCGTCGCGCCCCCCGGGATCGCCTCGAGCAAGCGTCCAAGCGCGCCCCAGGCAGCTCGCAACGGGTCGATCTCCGCTTCGTGCCCGGCCGGAACGACGCAGTGAACGGCATCGACGCTGGGCGCGGAGGCGAGCGCACCGACACTCCAGTGGAGCAGACTTCGCCCACCCACCTCGATGAACGCCTTGGGAACCTGGGACCGCATCCGGGTCCCGGAACCAGCTGCGAGCACGACAGCGGCGACGGACATGGGCAGCAATATAGCGCCCGGCGCGAGGCCGCCCGCTCGCGATCCGCGGCGACCCGAATGGAAGCCGCCCCCCCCTAGCGGGCCGGCGCCTTGATCTCGGCCTTGAGCTCGGCCTCGATCGCGGTCGCAGTCACGCGCTGGGCCGCGGCCAACTCGTGCACGACCAGGGATCGCGCGAGATCGAGCAGCCGGTGCTCACCGAACGACAGCTCTTTCTCGCACCGGAGCCGCAGCAGGTCACGCAGGATTTCTGCGGCCTCGAAGACGCTCCCGTGCCGGAGCTTCTCTTGGTAGTCCCGGAACTGGCGGCTCCAGGTCTGGCCGCGCGGCCGTTGCCTTCGGGCCGACCGCAGGCTCTCCCAGACCTGGCCGACCTCGCGCCGCGTGACGACCTCGCGCAGTCCCGCTGTGTCCACGTTCTCGCAGGGAATCAGAATCCGGGACTCATCCTCGAGCAGCGTCAGCACCAGAACCTCGACGGTGAGGTCCGCGATCGTCTGCTTCTCGACGCCGGTGACGCGGGTGACGCCACGCCCCGGGTAGACGGCCAGATCGCCGATGCGGGCGTCCCACCTGAGTCCTCGCGCGCGACGCTTCCCGGCCAATCGCTGCCCCCCCTCTGCAAGCGAGAGCGCATGCTAACACGCAGCTCCCGGTGACCCCGGACGCGCGGGCTGCGGCCCCCGCGCCTGGCTACTGACCGCCTATTCAGTATACTGACTTTTAGGTTTTATTTCTGACTCATTCGTCAAGGGGTCTGGCCATGCCACTCGAACGCCGCGGTGCCACCAAGAAAGAGGTGGTCAAGGATTTCCGGACCGGCGAGATCGCAGACGCGGCGAGGCGCGTGATCAGTGAACTCGGCTATCCGGATGCCTCGATGGAACGAATCGCCCAGGAAGCCGGTGTCTCGAAGGGCACGCTCTACCTGTACTTCCGAAACAAGCGCGCCCTGCTGCTGACCGCGATCGAGCACAGCTTCGGCGAACTGATGACCGACACCCGGCTTCGGACCGAGCGAGTCGAGGGTTGCGAGGCAAAACTCGCCGAGCTGGTGCGGGCGTGGGTCGAACACACCAACGAGCAGCGAGCCTTCTTCCGGGTTCTGCAAATGGTGGGCCCCGAGTTCTCGGAAGAAATACGTGGCCTCCAGGAGATCCATCTCAGCTTCGTGGCCGAGCTGCTCGAGAAAGGCCTGCGCGATCGGGAGCTTCGCCAACTCGACCCGGTGCCGCTGGCCCGACTGCTCGTGAACCTATTGCGCGGGACCTCGCTGGCTCGCCTCAACGAAAGTGACCCACCCGACGGGAAGCAGGACGTCGCCACGATCGTCGACGTCCTGCTCCACGGAATCGGAGCGGGAGATCCCTCATGAAACTCCGATCACTTCTGGTCCCGCTGCTGATCCTGGCCCTTCCGGCATCGGCCCGCTCTCAAGCCGAGCCCACCCCGGGAGCTGTGACCCTGATCGACGAACTCCGACTCACCCTGCGCGAGGCCGTGGAACTCGGACTCGAGAACAACCTCGATCTCGAGATCGAACGCACCGGCCCCGAACTCGCGCGCGCGCGCGTCCGGCAGGCGCAGGGCGCCTTCGACCCGATCGGCTTTGCCGAATACGGGCACGACCACCTGGAGCTACCGATTGCGAACCCGGTCCAGAACGTCTTCTCCGGAGGCCAGGTCGAGGACCAGATCGTCAACGACACCTGGAGCGCGGGAGCCGGGTTCCAGGGGAAACTTCCCTTCGGACTGAGCTACTCGAGCACCTACGGCTTCGACAAAACCAAGACCTCGTCGAGCTTCGTTGCGCTCGAGCCCGAATACGCGCCCACCTGGATGACCGAGATCACGCTGCCGCTGCTCCGGGACTTCTTCTACAACGAGCCCTCGGTGAACGTGAAGCGGAACCGCATCTCCGAGCAGATCTCGATCGAGGATTTCCGGAGCCGACTCATGGATCTCGTGGTCTCGATCGAGCAGGCGTACTGGGGACTCGCCGCCGCACGTGCCGAACACGGAGTTTCCGAGAAGAGCATGCAGACCGCGATCGACCTGCTCGAGTTGACCCGGGTGCAGTACGAGGTGGGCGTGGTCTCGCGCGTGAACGTCACGCAGGCAGAGGCCGGGGTCGCGGAGCGCGAGTTCAACGAGATCGGAGCCGAGAACCGCGCCGAGAACGCCGCCGACGTGCTGCTCGACCTGATCACGCGGCCCGACCTGGCCGCGTACCGGCATACGCTGATCGAGACCGAGAACCCCACCTTCGTCGAGTACGAGATCAGCGAGGAGCAGAGCGTCGCGCGCGCGATGCAGTTCCGGCCCGAACTCGAGGCCGAGCGCCACAGGGTCGAGGAGAGCGATCTCTCCCTGACGTTGGCGCGCAACCAGCGCCTGCCGCGGCTCGACCTGACGGCTTCCTATGCGTTGCGCGGGCTCTCAGGAAGTCAGAAACGGCCCGCGGACCAAGCTAACCCGCCCTTCTCAAATTGTAGTTTCGATAAGGACGGCGCTCCCATCCCACTCGGCGCTCCTTGCGTCAGCACTGCGACCCCGGATTCCCCCGATCTCGGCTTTCCGTCCCCCGCGGGTGGAGCCCACGATGACTTCTTCACCGCCGCGGGCTCTCACAGTTGGGGTGTGATGGGCCGGGTCGAGATTCCGATCGGGAACCGCAGTGCCAGAGCGGTGGAGATCCAGCGCCGGATCGAGGCCCGACGCGCCCGCACCCGCCTGAGTCGGCTCAAACAGACGGTCGTGCTCCAAGTCCGAGAGGCCGTCCGGAACCTGCTCTCGGCGACCCGGGGCATCCGATCGGCCGAGCGCCGACGCGTGGCCCAGCAGGAGACGCTGCGCGCCGAGGAAGAGCGACTTCGGCTCGGGGACTCGACCCCGTACGACGTGTTGCAGTTCGAACGCGACCTGGCCGACGCGGAACGGCAGGAGATCTTCGCGCTGCGCGCGTACCGGAACAATATCGCCGCGCTCGAGCGGGCACAGGGCACCAGCCTGCGCGCGCTCGGGATCGCAATCGAACAGGAACTTGCACCATGAAGCCGCACCCCCCCCTGCTCTTTGCACTCGTTCTCGCCACCGCCTGCGGATCCGCCGATGCGCCCGAGGCTCGCGACCTCTCGGTCCCGGTCCGAGTCGAAAAGGTCGACCGCCGCTCACTCACGCGGGTGGTCGAGGTGTCGGGAAGACTCATCCCCCACGAGAAAGTCCAGATCGTGCCCCGCGCCAGCGGTCAGATCGTGCGCCTGCATCGCGACGAGGGCGACTACGTGAAAGCCGGTGAGTTGCTGGTCGAGATCGACAGGCAGGAACCGGAACTCAAACTGGCCCGCGCGCGGGCCGCCGAGCATCAGGCGGCCGCGCGCCTCGAAGAAACCCAGCGCGTGCTCGGAAGGACGCAGGAACTCTTCGAGCGAAACATCGCGGCGCGCGCCGAACTCGACAGCGCGAAAGTCCAGGCGCGCATCGCGGCGGCGGACCTGGAACACGCCGTCGTGGGTCGCAAACTGGCCGCCCAGCGGCTCACGGATACGGAGATTCGCGCACCGATCGACGGAGTTCTCGAGGATCGTAGCGCCTCCGTAGGAGACTTCGTCGGCTCGAGAGGTTCCGGGGGTCCGCCCGGTGCGAACGGTGGGTCCAACGGGGGCGGTTCCGGGAGTTTCGGATCGTTCGGGGAACCGATCTTCACCCTGATCCAGATCGACCCGCTCCGACTCGAGATCAACGTCGCCGAACAGGACGTCCCCTACATAGAGGCGACGGACGTACAGATTCCGGTTTCCGTCGATGTGTACCCCGACCGTGAGTTCTTCGGACGGATCGACTACATCGCGCCGAGCCTGCACCCGCTCGCGCACACCCAGTTGATCCGACTGGTCGTCCCGAATCCGGATCACGCGCTCAAGCCCGGCATGTTCACGCGGATCCGGGCCACCCGTGAACGCGCCCAGGAGACCCTGGTGATCCCGGCGGCCGCAATCGTCAACCTGGGCGGGGTCTCGGGCGTGTACGTGGTCAACGGGACCGGAGAAGCCCACCTGCGCACCGTAGAAACCGCGTTCTCGACAGACGAGGCCGCCGCGATTCGCTCCGGCCTGCAAGAAGGAGAGCAGGTCGTGATCGAAGGCCAGAGCAACCTGCGGGACGGCTCGCGGGTCCGGATCGTTCCGGCGCCGAAGGCGCCCGGGAACTCGTGAACCTCACCGAGTTCAGCGTCCGCCATCCGGTCTCGATCTCGATGTTGATCGTGATCCTGGTCACGCTCGGCTTCGTCTCGATGTCCGGGCTTCCGGTCGAAATGTTCCCCGAAATCGACTTCCCGATCATCAGCATCGCGACCGAGTACGAGGGTGTCGCTCCGCAGGAGGTCGAGGAGCGCGTCACGCGTCCCATCGAGCAGGCCGTGGCTGCGGTCGAAGACGTCAAGAGTGTGCGCTCCCGCACCACGGAAGGTCGTTCGCTGGTCTTCATCGAATTCTACTGGGGCGCCGACACCGACCTACTGCGAATCGACGTGCGCGAGAAACTGGACGCGATCCGCGGGGCGCTTCCCGACGACATCGACGACCCGATCGTGGCAAAGCGGGGTTTCGGCTCCGACCCGCAGGCAATCCGGGTCGCAGTCTCGTCGGAATACCTGCCGTTGACCGAGGTGCGCCGGCTCGCCGAAGACATTCTCAAGCCCAGGCTGGAGAGCATCGAGGAAGTCGCGACGGTCGACGTCGTGGGCGGTCGGGAACGCGAGATCCAGGTGAACGTGATCCAGCGCCAACTCGGTTCCCACCGGCTCACGCTCGACGACGTGATCCTGGCGCTGCGCAGAGAGAACCTCAATCACCCGGGAGGTCGCTTCGAACGGGGCAGTTACGAGGTCCTGCTCCGCACCGTCGGCAAGTTCCACTCCGTGACTGAAATCGCGAACCTGCCGGTCGCGAACCGGGACGGTGCCGTGGTCACCATCGCTGATATCGCGGAAGTGAAAGACACCTTTCGCGAGGTCCGTTCCCTCTCGCGTTTCAACGGCCTCGAGACCGTCGAACTCGCGGTGCTCAAGGAGTCCCAGGGCAACGCGCTCGCAATCAGCGACGGGGTCCGCGCGCGCATCACCGAATTGCAACTCGAGTTCCCCCAGTTGCAGATCGGGGTGGCCTTCGACTCCTCCCCGTTCATCCGCGACGCGGTCATCAACGTGAGAGAGAACGCGACCTGGGGCGGCTTCTTCGCAATCCTGGTTCTATGGCCCTTCCTGTCGCGGCGACGCTGGGGCGTGTTCGTCGCGATCGCGGCCTCGGGCGCGGCCCTGCTCGGCATCGACGTGCTGCTCGGAAGTGCGGGCGAGGACCTCGGCTCGCTGTTGCTGCTCGCGGCACTCGCGGTCGGCGGCATACTGCTGACGCTGCTCTGGGTCAGTTCTCCCGCGACCCTGATCGTATCGCTCGCGATTCCCATCTCGATCGTGGCCACCTTCATTCTGATCAAGTTCGCCGAGATCTCGCTCAACGTGATCAGCCTGGGCGGCCTGGGGCTCGGAATCGGGATGCTCGTGGACAACTCCGTGGTCGTGACGGAGAACATCGCCCGGCACCTCGCGATCGGAAAGAACTCTCGACGTGCCGCGATCGAGGGTACGTCCGAGGTATCGCTCGCGATCGTGGTCTCCACCCTGACGACGCTCGCGGTGTTTCTACCGATCGCGTGGGTTGAAGGGATCGCACGCGAGATCTTCAACGACCTCTCGCTCACCGTCACCTTCTCACTCAGCATGTCACTCCTGGTGTCGCTCACGATCGTGCCGATGCTCGCGTCGAAATTCCTGAGCGCCGAAACGACGCGGGAACTCGACCACGACCCGACCCCGGAAGAGGAACTCACGGCGCTGCACCGGCCCCAGCTTCGGCTGAACGATGCCCTGCTCTGGATCCTGGCCAAGCGTCGCCGAATCTCGACCGTCCTGGTCGCGAGCGCCCTGCTGTTCCTGCTCTCCCTGGTCGGTCTCGCGCTCCACCCGAAGGGCTTTTTTCCATCCATGGACCGGGACACCTTCGCGCTGTCGGTAGAGCTACCGAAGGGTGCATCGTTTCGGTTCGTCAATTCGATTGTCGAGCAGGTCGAGGCGATCGTCCGCCAGGACCCGGACGTCGAGGACACGTTCGCATCGGTTCGTCCCGAAAAGACGATCCTGGGCGTCACGCTCCACAAAGTTCGAACCCGCCACTCGCAGGACGTCCAGTCCGATCTCCGCGCAGCGCTCGCGGACATTCCGGATGTCAAGATCCTGGTCTACAACTTCTCCAGCTCGGGGAGCGGCCGGCCCGTCGACGTCGAGATCCTGGGCCACGACCGGGACCGGCTCGCAGCGCTCGCGGGCCTGATCAAGACGCAACTCGATGCGGTCGGCGGCGTCCTCGACATCCAATCTTCGGCCGAGGAGGGGCGTCCCGAGCTCCGGATCGAGATCGACCGCCTGAGAGCCGCGGACTTCGGCCTTTCGGTGCGCGAGGTCGCAGACGCGGTCGAGACCGCGATGGACGGTCGGGTGGCAGGGCAGTACACCGACCAGGACGCCGAGATGGACATCCGCGTGCAGTACGACCCGGAACGGCGGCGGGCGATGGCGAGTCTCGAGAACATCGGGCTCCGCACGCCCGACGGCGTCCCGGCCGTACTGCGAGAGGTCGCCCGGCTGCGGACTGACCGCGGCCCGATCGAAATCGAGCGCCTCGACCAGCGGCGCATGGTGCACGTCGACGCGGAGAAGGATCGCGACGTGTCGATCACCGAGGTCGCGACCGCGCTCGGTCGGCGCCTGGCCGATACTCCTTTCCCGGCCGGATACCTGTGGCGTTTCTCGGGTGAAGAAGAGCAGCGCGCTGAGGCGTTCGGCGGTCTCGCCATCGCGCTCGCGATCGCGGTCTGCCTCGTCTACATGATCATGGCCGCACTCTTCGAATCACTCGTCCAGCCCTTCGTGATCATGCTGACACTCCCACTCGGCCTGATCGGCATCTACCTGGGACTCGCGGTGTTCAATCACGAACTCACCGTCCCCGCCTACATCGGGATCATCATGATGGCCGGAATTGTGGTGAACAACGCGATCGTGTTCGTGGACTACGCGAACCGACTGCGCCGGCGCGGGCTCGACCGCGACCGGGCGCTGGCCCTGGCGGCGGGGGTTCGCCTGCGCCCGATCCTGATGACGGCCGGAACCACCGTGCTCGGCATGCTGCCGCTCGCGCTCGGGCTGGGACGCGGGTCACACGTGTTCCAGGCACTGGCCGCAGCGGTTGCAGGCGGCGTTGCGACCTCCACGATCCTCACACTCGTGGTCGTACCCTGCGCCTACGACTTCATCGACCGCCTCGCCGGTCACATGCGCAGCGGGATCTCAAAGCTCGGTCTCGAGATCCGCGACCCCTATTCCGCGGGCGCCGAGGTGCACCCACCGCCGCGAGCGGTGTAGACTCCGCCCTGGGCTGGGGACCGGAAGGTCGCCAGTGGGGGGCCGGGATGTCTTCGAAACGCAGGCGGGATGTAGCTACAGGTTCGGCGGTGACGCAACCCAGCTCCGACCGTCGGACCCGGGGAGAAACCGCGACGCTCGGGTCGTCGATTCAGATCCGCGGAGAGGTCACGGGTGACGAGGACCTGCTGATCGAGGGCCGGGTCGAAGGCCGGGTCGAACTCCGCAAGGGAGAACTGACGGTGGGTCGGAAGGGGACCGTCAGTGCCGCGATCTCGGCCCGATCCGTAACGATCCAGGGTCAACTCGAGGGCGACGTACTCGGAACCGAGCGCGTTGAGATCCAGAGTACGGGCCGTCTCAGGGGCGACATTGTCTGCACCACGATCGTGGTTCACGAGGGCGCCGAGATCCATGGGTCGATCAGCACCAAGGCCCCAAGCAAACTCGCGCCCGAAGACGCCTGAGCGCGGAACGTCCTCCAGCCGGGGTCGAAGCAGCGAGAGCAAGAGCGATCTGACGCAATCCACGCGCGTCGGCGGCACCACGGTCCCAAAAGCGCCGCCCTTGCTACGCCGTCTGGAGAGTTCCCTGCCGCCCGCGCCGCTCCAGCAGGATCAGTAGTGAACTGGCCACATAGATCGTCGAATAGGTTCCGATTACGACCCCGAGTAGCAGAGCGAGCGCGAAATCTCTCAGCACCGGCCCCCCGAGTAGAACCAGCGCCACCACCACCAGCATCGTGGTCAGAGAGGTCAGCAGGGTCCGCGAGAGCGTCTGGTTGATGCTCTGGTTGACGACGTCCTCGATGTGCGTGGCGCCGCGAAGTTCCAGGTTCTCGCGCACTCGATCGTAGATCACGATGGTGTCGTTGAGTGAGTATCCGATCACGACCAGCAACGCCGCCAGTACCTGGAGATTGAACTCGAGCCCGAACGCAACGAACACGCCCGCCGTGATCACGACGTCGTGCACCAGAGCGACCACGGCACCGGGGGCGAATCGCAGGTCGAAGCGGAACCAGATATAGAGCAGGATCAGGACCCACGAGAGCATCAGAGCACCGAGTCCATCCCAGCGAAGCTCTTCTCCGATCTTGGGGCCGACCGATTCCAACCTCTCGCGCTCCACGGGCGCCCCCAGCGCCTCGGCGAGCGCAGTGGTGATGCGCAGATCCAGATCCGGGGTCTCCTCCTTTGAGAGCGGGATGTTGATCATGAACATCCGGTCCTCGGTCGACCCGTAGCGATAGATCACAGCATCGTCGAATCCCGGACCCAGTCCCGTCACGACCGTGCGAAGATCGCCCTCGTCGATCTCGCCTGCGGCCTCGGCGACCGAGACCTGTAGCGCGGTGCCGCCGGCGAAGTCGATCCCGAGCTGGAACCCCCGAACCCCCATCAAAAGCACGGACCCAACGAACAGCACGAGCGAGATGATCCCGAAAGTCCGAGCTTGTCCGACGAAGTCGATCTTGGTGTCGTGAGGAATGAGTTGCATCAGACCTTGACCGCCTGTACGCCCCGCTCGCTCACCAGATCGATGAGGAGCCGGGTCACTACCAAAGCACAGAAGACGCTCGAGATGATCCCCACGGAGAGCGTAACCGCGAAGCCCTTGATGGGTCCGCTCCCGAACTGAAACAGCACTAATGCCGTTAACAGCGTCGTGATGTTGGCATCCAGGATCGTGAGTGAGGATCTCTTGAAGCCGATCTGAACCGCACTGCGCGAGTTCTTGCCCGAACGTAACTCTTCCCGGATGCGTTCGAAGATGATCACGTTCGCATCCACGGCCATGCCGACTGTGAGCACCAGTCCCGCCATGCCGGGAAGGGTAAGCGTCGCCTCGACCAGACCCATCACTCCCAGGATCAGAATCAGGTTCACGGCCAGGACCAGATTCGCGAGCAGGCCAGCCGTCCGGTAGTAGAGGATCATGAAAAACACCACGACTGCACCGGCCACCAGAATCGATCGGATCCCGCGCTCGATCGAGTCCCGTCCGAGCGCCGGTCCCACCGTTCGCTCCTCCTCGATCTCGAGTGGGACCGGAAGCGCGCCGGAGCGAAGCCGCACCGAGAGGTCCGCGGCCTCCTGTTGCGTGAAGTTGCCCTCGATCTGACCGCGGCGCCCGATCCGGCCCTGGATCACGGGCGCCGTCACGACTTCGCCGTCGATGATCGCGGCCAGGCGATCGCCAATGTGGCTGCCGGTAAACTCGCGAAAGATTCGAGTTCCCTCGGAATCCCACTCGAAGGTGACGATCGGCCGATTGCGACGATCGAAGCTGAGGCGCGAATCGACGAGCATGGAACCGGTGAGCTCGGCCCGCCCGGGAACCAGCAGCGCCTCTGAAACGCTGCCATCGGTATTCCGGACCACCACGATCTCTCGGTCCGGCGGGAGGCCAGCAGGGTATCGGTCGCCGAGCAGTTGTTCGTTTACGGCCGCATCTTCGACGATCTTGAATTCGAGAAAGGTGGTCTTGGCCAGAATTCCGGCCGCCTGCGCGGGGTCCACCTTGCCCGGCATCTGCACCAGGATGCGTTCGTCGCCCTGCGGCACGATCACCGGCTCGTTGACCCCGAGGCTGTCGATGCGCCGGCGGAGAACGTCGAGCGCCTGCTCCACCCCGAGCGCGATGATCTGCCGGTAGCGCGTACTCGAGACTTCGAGCAGCAGGGATTCACCCCGATCCTCGATGTCCAGACCGGCATCTTCGAGGTAGCCGCTGACCCGCGCCAGAGTCGACGGCTCTCCCGTCACCTCCAGTTGGTTGTCGGCGTTGACCTGCGTCCCGACAGCCGGGAGCTTCTCGTCACCCACGAAACCCTGAATGCTGCGCTCGAGCTGGTCCATTTCCTGGCGAACCCGCGTCGCGGAGTCGATCTTGAGCACCCAGTGGATCCCGCCCTGCAGATCGAGCCCCAGATTGATG
>JAYZEO010000107.1:0-27237 GCA_036337215.1 Myxococcota bacterium
GCCGCCACCGCTTCGAGCACGGCATCGGCCGCAAACGGTGCCGGAACGAAGAGGACGGATGCATTCGCGCCGGTCTCTCGCACCGCGTCGCGCGCCGACTCGAAGATGGGCACACCCTGGAGTGTCTGCCCGGCCTTGCCAGGGGCAATCCCGGCCACCACCTCGGTTCCGAACTCCTGGGAGAGTCCGCAGTGAAACTGGCCCATGCGCCCCATGCCCTGGACCAGCAAACGCGTGTCCTGCGCGATGAAGATGCTCATCCCTGCACCACCTTGCAGACCGCCTCGGCGGCATCCGCCATGCTCTCGGCCGACACGATGTCGAGACCAGAGGCCTCGAGCAGCTGACGTCCTTGCTCGGCGTTGGTTCCATCGAGACGGACCACCAGCGGGACCTTCAGACCGAGACTCCGGGCGGCCTCGATCACGCCCTCGGCGATCACGTCGCAGCGGACGATTCCCCCGAAGATGTTGACCAGGATCGCCTTCACGTGAGGGTCCGCCAGGATCAGGCGGAACGCGATCGTCGCGCCCTCGGCCGTCACCCCCCCGCCCACGTCGAGGAAGTTCGCGGGGGAACCTCCGTGGAGCTTGATGATGTCCATCGTGGCCATCGCCAGTCCGGCGCCGTTGACCATGCAACCGATATTCCCCTCGAGCGAGACCCACGACAGGTCGTGCTCCGAGGCCTCGGCCTCTCGCGCGTCCTCCTCGTCGAGATCGCGCAGCGCCCGAACATCGGGGTGGCGGAATAGCGCGTTGTCGTCGAAGTTGAGCTTGCAGTCGAGGGGAACCATGGAATCCCCGGAGACCACGAGCGGATTGATCTCGACCTGCGAACAGTCCTTCTCCATGAACAGCCGGTAGAGGGCCTGCCCGAGCTTGACCAGCGATGCCGCCTGTTTGGCCTCGAGCCCGAGATCGAGCCCGAGATTTCGGACCTGGTAATCGGAGAGGCCCACCAACGGATCGACCTGCACCGCGAGAATCTTCTCGGGTGTCTCGGCCGCGACCGCCTCGATCTCGACACCGCCCTCGGTGGAGGCGAGAACCACCACGTTCTGGGTCGAGCGATCGACCAGAATCGCGAAGTACAGTTCGCGATCAATCTGCGTTCCGGCCTCGATGTACAAGCGCCGAACCAGCTTTCCCTCGGCACCCGTCTGCGGGGTCACGAGCTTGCTGCCGAGCATCGCGGCCGCAGCCGAGCGTACGTCGGCCGGAGTCTTCACGACCTTGATGCCGCCGCCCTTTCCCCTACCGCCGGCGTGAATCTGCGCCTTGACCGCGACCGTGCCACCGAGTTCGGCCGCCGCCGTCTCCGCTTCTTCTGCGCTCATCGCGAGCTTCCCATCGGGAACCGCAACCCCGTACTCGCGCAGCAACGCCTTCGCCTGATACTCGTGAACGTTCACGGACTTCCTCCGGACGCAAGCGACCCGCGGGCGCGCTAGAGTTCGATCTCGGAGACGAGCTTTTCTACGTGCTCGATGCTCGCCCGCATCTGCGCCTTCTCGTCCTGCTCGAGTTCCAGTTCAAAAATTCGCTCGACCCCGCCTGCACCGAGTAGAACCGGCACGCCCATGTAGATCCCCGAGACGCCGTACTCGCCCTCGAGGTAGGCCGCACACGGCAGCACGCGCTTGCGGTCGAGCAGCACCGCCTCGGCCATCTCCACCGAGGCTTCGGCCGGGGACACGAATGCGGAGCCCGTCTTCAACAAAGACACGACCTCGCCCCCGGCGCCCTGGACCCGCTTTACGATCGCGGCGATTTCGTCGTCGGAAAGCAGCGAGCGCAACGGAATTCCGCTGACCGAGCAATAGCGCGGAAGCGGCACCATCGTGTCGCCGTGCCCCCCGAGTACCATCGCCACCACGTCACGAACCGAAACGCCCAGGCTCTCGGCCACGAAGAAGCGGAATCTTGCGGAGTCGAGCACACCGGCCTGTCCGAAGACCCGCTGCTTTGGGAAGCCGGTCAACTTCTTCATTGCCAGAACCATCACGTCGAGCGGGTTCGAGAGCACGATCACGACAGCGTCGGGGCAATTGGTCTTCACTCCATCCGCCACCTGCCGAATGATGCCCAGGTTTGTCTCCAGCAGATCGTCGCGGCTCATCCCGGGCTTTCTCGGAACGCCCGCGGTCACGATCACGACATCGGAACCTGCGATCTCGCGGTAGTCATTCGTGCCTGTCACCAACGACTCACTCTGGAAGCCGGCCAGCGCATGGTTGATGTCGAGCGCCTTGCCCTGCGGAATGCCCTCGACCACGTCGAAGAGCACCACATCGGCGAGCCTGCGTTGTGCGATCAACTGGGCTTGCACCCCACCAATCTGTCCTGCACCGATCAGGGAAATCTTGGGTCTTGCCATTTGAAGCTCAATCCATGTTTTCGATGATGGCGGAGCCAAACTCCGAACACGAGAGCTTGGTTGCACCGTCCATCAGACGTTCAAAGTCGTAGGTTACTCGTTTCTCTGCAATGTTCCGTTCGATTCCGCGCTCGATCATACGCGCCGCGTCTTCCCATCCCATGTGATCGAGCATCATCACGCCGGAAAGGATCACGGAACACGGATTGACCTTGTCGAGGCCCGCGTACTTGGGCGCAGTACCGTGCGTAGCCTCGAAGACACCGTGCCCCGTCTCGTAATTGATGTTGGCCCCGGGCGCGATCCCGATTCCGCCCACCTGGGCGGCCAGCGAGTCCGACAAATAGTCGCCATTCAAGTTGAGCGTCGCGATCACGTCGAATTCCTTGGGCCGGGTCAGCACCTGTTGGAGAGAAATGTCTGCAATCGCGTCCTTGACCAGAATCTGGCCCGTGGGCGGATTTCCGTCGCAGTCGTCCCAGCCGATCGCCTTGCCGCTGAATTCACTTCGTACCAACGCGTAACCCCAGTCGCGAAACGCGCCCTCGGTGAACTTCATGATGTTGCCCTTGTGAACCAGGGTCACGCTCTCACGGCGGTGCTTGATCGCGTACTCGATCGCGGCGCGCACCAGGCGTTCCGTCCCCTCCCGCGAGACAGGCTTGATCCCGATCCCGCTCGTCTCGGGGAAGCGGATCTTGTCGACGCCCATCTCGTCTTGAAGGAAACGGATCACCTTCTCGACCTCTGGGCTTCCCTGCATCCACTCGATGCCGGCGTAGATGTCTTCCGAGTTTTCGCGGAAGATCACCATGTCGACATCCTGGGGGCGCTTGACCGGGCTCGGGACTCCCGAGTACCACCGCACCGGACGCAGACAGACATAGAGATCGAGAATCTGCCGAATTGCCACGTTCAGGCTCCGGATCCCGCCCCCGACCGGCGTCGTCAGCGGGCCCTTGATTCCGACGAGGTGGGAGCGGAAGGCTTCGATGGTCTCGTCGGGAAGCCACTCGCCGGTCCGGTCGAAGGCCTTCTGTCCCGCCAGAACTTCGTTCCAGGCGATTTGCTTGCGACCGCCGAAACTCTTCTCGACGGCGGCCTCGAAGACACGTACGGCCGCAGCCCAGATGTCGGGCCCGGTGCCGTCCCCTTCGATGAAGTCGACGATTGGGCGGTCTGGCACCTCGAGCGAGCCGTCGGCGCGACGGACGATCGGATCCCCCTGCATGCGTACCAGTTCTGCTAGGGCCATGCCCCCTCCCCAGGCGGCGCGCAGTATAAACGCGACCCCGGGCCCGAACAAGCGCGCGCCTAATCGTCCTCGATCGACTCGAGCACGGCTCCGCGCGAGGCCGAGGACACCAGCGAGGCATAGCGCGCGAGGACACCGCGCTTGTAGCGCGGTTCGGGTCGCTTCCACGCCGCGAGACGGCGCTCGATCTCGCCATCCGGAAGCTCGACGTCGACCCGGCGCGCTTCGAGATCAATCGTGATCTCGTCGCCTTCGCGAATCGCCGCGATTGGGCCCCCGCGCACGGATTCGGGCGAGACATGGCCGACCATGAGCCCGTGCGTGGCACCGCTAAAACGTCCGTCGGTCAGCAGGGCAACCTCGTCCCCGAGTCCCTGCCCGACCAGGGCCGCCGTGGCCTGGAGCATTTCCGGCATCCCGGGTGCGCCGCGCGGCCCTTCGTTGCGGATCACGAGCACGTCTCCGGGCCGAATCCGGTCTTGGCCGACGGCCGCCAGGCAATCGGCTTCACTCTCGAACACACGGGCGGGCCCGGTATGCGCGGTACGCTCGGTGCCGGCGGCCTTGATCACCGAACCTTCGGGCGCCACGTTGCCATACAGAATCCGCAGGCCCCCGGTCGCCTTGAACGGACGGGTCGCGGGCCGCAGGACTTCCTGACCGGGTGTCTCCTTCGCGCTCGCCGCCTCTTCTTTGAGGCTGCGCCCGGTGACCGTCAGGGCATCGCCGTCCACGAGTCCCGCCTCACACATGTTCCGGGCCAGCAGACGCGTCCCGCCCGCACGCGACATGTCGACCGCCATGAAACGGCCCGAGGGCTTCAGGTCGGCCAGCACCGGAGTGCGTTCGCTGATCCGGTCGATCTCGTCGAGGTCGAGTTCGATCCCGGCTTCGTGCGCAATCGCCAGCAGGTGCAGTACGCCGTTGGTGGAGCCGCCGGTGGCGGCCACGTTGGCAATCGCGTTCTCGATCCCGGCGCGCGTGATGACTTCGGAAGGCAGCGGCCCGCGCTCGAGCAACTGCATCACGAGCCGCCCGGCTTCGCGCGCCGTGTCCTGCTTGGCCGGATCCACCGCGGCGACACCGGCGGAGCCCATTGGCGAAATCCCCATCATCTCGAGCGAGGTCGCCATGGTGTTGGCCGTGAACTGGCCCCCACAGGCTCCGGGACCCGGGCACGCGTGGTCCTCGTACTCCTGCAGGACCTCGAGCGTGATCTTTTCCGCCGCGTAGGCGCCCATCTGCTCGTAGACATCCTGGATCGAGATATCGACCCCACGGAGCTGACCCGCCTGGATCGACCCGCCGTAGAGCACGAGTCCCGGCCGATTGAGCCGCGCGAGCAACATCGCACCCGCCGGGATCGTCTTGTCGCAGCCGACCAGCACGACCACCGCATCGAGCCCATGTCCGCGCACTGCGAGTTCGATCGAGTCCACGATGATGTCACGGCTCACGAGCGAGCAGCGCATGGCATCGGTTCCCATCGCGATGCCATCGGTGACCGAGATCGTATTCAGTTCGAACGGGGTCCCACCCGCCTCGCGCACCCCCTCCTTCACGTGCGCGGCCAGGTCCCGGAGGTGATAGTTGCAGGGCGTCGTCTCGATCCAGGTGTTCGCAATCCCGATCAGCGGCTTTTCGATGTCCGCATCGCGCAGGCCGATCGCCTTCAGCATGGCGCGGGCGCCGGCCCGGTCTGGCCCTTCGGTAATCGCAGCGCTGTATCTCTTGCGGGGGTCGCTCATCGCTCGCTCTCCTCCGGACCGGGGAGCTCCCGGACCGCGGTCTCGATCGCACTGAGAAGTTCCGGATAGCCCTCGGTGACGGGAAACTGGGGGAACTCCTCGATCACGTTCGCGGGCGGGCGAAACAAGATCCCAGCATCCGCCTCGCTCAGCATGGTCGTGTCGTTGTAGGAATCGCCCGCAGCGACCACTGGAAAGAGCAGTTCTCTGAGGCTTCGCACCGCCGCGCGCTTCTGGTCCGGCATGCGCAGCCGGTAGTTCCGGATCCGCCCCTGCGCGTCGATCTCGAGGTCATGACAGAAGAGGGTCGGAAAGCCCAGCTTCCGCATCAGGGGCCCGGCGAACGGGTAGAAGGTGTCGGAGAGGATCAGGACCTGGAAGCGTTCGCGAAGCTCGTCGAGGAACCCGCGTGCACCGTCGAGAGGCTCCAGCCCCCCGATCACCTCCGCAATCTCCCGGATCCCGAGCCCATGCTGGTCGAGAATCTCGAGCCGCGCGCGCATCAGCTTGTCGTAGTCGGGTTCGTCTCGAGTCGTGCGACGCAGCGCCTCGATCCCGGTACGCTCGGCGACGTTGACCCAGATCTCGGGAACCAGCACCCCCTCCAGGTCGAGACAGACGATCACCATGAGGCCCGGGAACTTACCAAAGATCGGGCATTTGGTAGGATCAGGCATGGTGGACTCCGCGCCTCAGCCCCCGGTTCCGGAAGCTCGGGATCCCGGTGCCGAGATCGCGAGCACACCCGAGACACTCGAGCAGCGCCGCTCGCAGAACCGCTGGCTGCTGATTCGGGACACCCTGGTCTTCCAGGCCAAGATGCTGCTCGAAGGGATTCGCGATCTGGTCCTGGTCCCGCTGACCCTGCTGGCCGCGGGGCTCGGCCTCGCGCGGGGCGGCCCCGAGCCACAGCGCTATCTGCTAGAGGTCATGCGGACCGCCCGGCGCTTCGACCGCTGGCTCGCGCTCTTCCGTCCGGTAGAGCGCGAGTTCTCACAGCCCCCTGGGGAGTCGGAACGCGCGAGCGCAGATACCTACCTCCGGCAACTCGAGCAGGTGTTGATCGAGCAACACGAACGCGGGGGCATCACGGCGCAGGTCAAGCAGAAGGTGGACCACCTGCTCGACGGGCTCGAGAAGACGACCAGCAGAACCCAGCGCCACGTGACCGACCGCTTCGGCCCCCCCGCACCGCGGCCCCGAGAAACGGATCCGGTCGATTAGCCAGGCCCCGGGCGCGGACTAGAGCTTGCGCTCCCGACCCTCCCAGTAGGGCTCGCGAACCAGTCGGCGATAGATCTTGCCCGTGTCGTGACGGGGCAAGTCCTCGACGAAATCGATGCTCCGTGGGCACTTGTAATGCGCGAGGCGCGTGCGACAGAACTCAAGGAGTTCGCCGGCCAGACGCTCCCCGGCCGCGGAGGCGTCCTTCGGAAGCACGACGCCCTTGACCTCCTCGCCCCATTCTTCGTTCGGAACCCCGACCGCGGCCACGTCGGCCACCGCGGGATGCATGAGTAGGACCGCGTCCACCTCGGCCGGGTAGATGTTGACCCCACCCGAAATGATCAACTCAGCGGTACGACCGGTCAGGAACAGGTATCCGTCGTCATCGTAGTAGCCCATGTCGCGGAGCGTGAAGAACGCGCCGTCGGGCGAATAGGCGGACGAGGTCTTGCCGCTGTCCTTGAAATACTCGAAGCGCCCGACCTCGGGCGCCTTGAAGTAAACGTCCCCGACCTCGCCGGGGGCGAACTCTCGCTCGCCTGAATCGTCGCGCACCTCGATCACCTGGCCCGGAACCGGCCGCCCTACGCTCCCGGGTTTCTCCAGCCACTCCTCGGGCGTGATGTAGGTGCCGCCCCCTTCGGTCGCCGCGTAGTACTCGTAAACGACGGGTCCGAGCCATTCGATCATGGCCCGCTTCACGTGAACGGGCGTCGGCGCGGCTCCGTGGATGATGTAGCGAAGCGAGGAGACCTCGCAGGCATTCTTCACCGACTCCGGCAGTGCAATCAGCCGGTGGAACATCGTCGCGACCATGTGGGTGTGTGTCACGCGATACTTTTCGACGAGCCTCAGCGTCTCCTCGGCATTCCACTGATCCATCAGCACCACGGCCGTACCCGCGTTGAGTGGCACGTTCAAGTTGAATGCGAGCGGAGCCGCGTGATAGAGCGGGCCCGTGCACAGACACACGTCGTTCGGCGGATCGAAACGCGCAGTCTTGAGGACCTCGAGGAAGAGACCCGCTCGACCCACCGGCACCTGTGGTCGATAGACACCCTTCGGCCGGCCCGTGGTGCCGGAGGTGTAGAGCATGCTCGATCCCTGAACCGGTGCCTCGAGGTCGTCGGGCGAGCCGGCTTCGAGCGCCGCCTCATACGGTTCGAAGCCCTCGATCGCTCCGCCCACCGCGAGCCGCACTGCCGCCTTCGGAGTCCCTGCCGCCGCTTCCGCGAGGGCGTCCCCGAAGCGCTCATCTCCGATCAGTGCGCGCGCTTCGCAGTTGTCGGCGATATAGGCGATCTCGTCCGCGCCCAGGTGCCAGTTGACGGTCGTCAGCCGGAACCCGGCGCGCGCACACGCCGCCCAGACATCTGCGAACTCGGGCCGGTTGGAGCAAACCAGGGCCACTGCATCTCCGGGCTGAAGACCCTGCGCATAAAGGCTGCTGGCGAGGCGATTCGCACGCTCGTTCAGCGCGGAGAAGGTCAGGTCGAAGTGAGGCTCGGAACGGATCGCGTAACGGTCGGGATCTTCCCTGGCCGTCACCGCCAACTGCATCCCGACTTTGGCTGCCTCTTCGCGCGTCAGTCCGGTTCGAATCGTCACTGCTGGTCTCCGCCCGCTTGATTCCGCGGCCCGATCATATACCGGACGAACACCGCGCCGGAAATTTCCTCAGCCTCCGATAAAGCCTACTCGGTAGATCGCGCCGGCGTAGTCGTCGGAGATATAGAGCGCGCCGTCCGGCCCCTCCAGTACGTCCACGGGTCGCCCGATCACGTCCTCGTCCAACTCGAATCCCGTCGCGAAGTCGGACTCCCGAATCTCGCCGCCCGCGGGCGGCCACTCGAGCACCACCACCTTGTAGCCACTCTTCCGGGTGCGGTTCCAGGAGCCGTGAAGCGCGACGAACGCGGCACCCCGGTAGCGCGCGGGGAATACGTCGCTCTCGTAGAAATCGATTCCGAGCGGAGCGGTGTGGCCACCGAAACCATGCGCAGGCGGGACGCCGCTTCGAGCCTCGGGAAGAGCGCCGAGATCGGGATCCGGAACCCCGAATCCGTTCACGTAGGGCCAGCCGTAGAAGGCACCGGCCTCGAGTTGATTGAGTTCGCACGGAGGAAAATCGTCCCCGAGCAGGTCGCGCCCGTTGTCGGTCGCGAACAGCGCCCCGGTCCCGGGCTGGAAGTCCAGACCGACCGAGTTCCGTAGCCCGGAGGCATAGATTTCTCCACCCGAGCCGTCGGGTTCGAAGCGCAGCACGGCCGCCCGGCGTTCGTCCTCCTCGACGCAGACGTTGCAGCTCGACCCGACCGACAGGTACATCTTCTGGTCGGGCCCGAAGCGAACCGTGCGGGTCCAGTGGTTGCCGCCGGTCGGAAGGCCGGATACGACGGTCTCGAGATCGCCCACCGTCTTCTTCCGCTCGGCATCGTAGCGGACGCGGCGGATCGCGCTGCCCTCGGCCACGTAGAGCCAACCGCCGAAAAAATCGAGACCGTGCGGACGCTCGAGCCCCTCGAGCAGCGGACGGACCGAGTCCGCCCGACCGTCGCCGTCGGCGTCGCGCTCGACGACAAAGATGCTCCCGAGCCGTGGTGAGCTCACCAGTAGATCACCCGCAGGGGTAAAGCGCAGGAAGCGCGCGTTCCGGATCCCGTCCGCGAAGATCCCGATCTCAAAGCCTTCGGGAACCCGAACCCGCTGCTGGAACTCGGTCTCTGGCGGGGGCTGAACCCCCTCTCCGATCCCGAGCATCCCCAGGAACGAGCCCATCGGAGCGTTCACCGCGTAGCGTTCCGGAAGCAACACCGTGCACGAAGCGATTCCAAGCACGGCCAGGCAGCCTACCCAAAGCAGAAATCGTCTCATGATGGTCGCGGATCCCCCGGCAGGCGCTCAGCATATCGCACGCCGGATCGGCGAGCGCGCGCTAGACTGACGCACGCCGGAGGTGGATGGAAGATCGCCGCCAGCCTGGTGCTGGGGGAGGAAAGTCCGGGCTCCACAGGGCAGGGAGGTGGCTAACGGCCACCGAGGGTGACCTCAGGGAAAGTGCAACAGAAACGACACAGCCTACCCCCGAAAGCTTCGGCTGGCGGGGCGGCAATGGTGAAATCGTGGGGTAAGAGCCCACGCGCGACAGCCGGGCGACCGGCGGCGGGGTAAACCCCTCCTGGAGCAAGCTCAAATAGGGACGTCGCTGAGAGCGGCCCGCTCGAAGCGCTAAGGCGCGGGCGTCCGGGTCAGAGTGCTTGAGCCCGTCGGCAACGGCAGGCCTAGAGGAATGATCTTCGCCCTTGACACCGAAAGGTGTCGGGGGAACAGAACCCGGCTTACAGTCCACTCTCCGGCCCGCGCCGCCGCTCCCCGGGGGTGGCGCGGGGGGAACCCGACAAAGGTGACCCGAAGAGCGGGCCCTGCTACGGTGCTTCTCGGTGCGGAATCAGCTCGACCGGCGGAGCACAGCCGAGTGGCCGGAGTGGCCGGATTGGCCGGAGCGGCCGCGTTCGAATCAGGCGCGCGGATCGAGCCTCGAGCAGAGCCTCCGGGGTCCGTTCGCGTGCACCGATCCCCGGGTCCGAGCCGAGATGCTCCCGTGATCGTGATTACGGGAGGCGCCGGCTTCATCGGCAGCAATCTGGTCCGGGCGCTCAACGATCGCGGCCGGAGCGACCTGCTGGTGGTGGACGACCTCGAGGACGGCCGGAAGTTCCGGAACCTGGCCGACCGCGAGATCGCAGACTTGCTCGACAAGGACGCCTTCCTCGAACTCGTCGAGTCCGATGGACTCCCAGGCGAAATCGAGGCCGTCTTTCACGAGGGCGCCTGCTCGAACACCATGGAGTGGGACGGCCGCTATCTGATGCGCGTGAACTACGAGTACTCGAAGAAGCTGCTCCACTACTGTGCGGGAAAGCGAATCCCTTTCCTGTACGCATCCAGCGCCGCCGTCTATGGAAGCGGCGAGATCTTCCTGGAGGAACGACGCTATGAGGCGCCGATCAACCTCTACGCATACTCCAAATTCCTGTTCGACCAGTACGTTCGCCGCCAGCTCCCGGAACTCGCGAACCAGGTCGTCGGGCTGCGCTACTTCAACGTCTACGGCCCGCGAGAGACCCACAAGGGGACCATGACCAGCGTCGCCTACAAGGCGCACCGCCAGATCCTCGAGACCGGCCGCATCGAACTGTTCGAGGGTACAGACGGCTACGGCGACGGGGAACAGCGTCGCGACTTCGTGTGGGTCGACGACACCGTTTCGGTCAAGCTCTGGTTCCTGGAACACCCGGAACTCTCGGGCATCTTCAACGTCGGCACCGGGCGGGCCCAGAGTTTCAACGAACTCGCACGCGCCGTGATCTCACACCACGGCCGGGGCGAAATCGTCTACGTCCCGCTGCCCGAAAACCTGAGTGGCAGCTACCAGAGCTTTACCGAAGCCGACCTCAGCGCACTGCGCAAGGTCGGGTACACGGCCCCCTTTCACTCGGTGGAGGAGGCCGTGCCCCTGTACCTGAGTTGGCTCGAGGATCGCTAGGCGGCCTTCACCTCGATGCTCCTGGGCCGCGAACCGGGCCCCTTCGGCAGGTAGAGTTCCAGCACCCCGTTCGCCAGGGTCGCCTGGATCTCATCCGACTGGATATCGTGCGGAACCGTGAAGCGCCGCACGAACTTCTGGGCGCGGAACTGCGAGTCTGACTCGCCGGCTTCCGAGACCGCGACCCGGCCCTCGATGCTGAGGGTTCGATCGGCGAGCCGCAGGTCGAGCGCCTCGCGCCGGACGCCGGGCAGATCCGCCCAGAGCCGAATGCCTTGATCGGACTCGTGAAGGTCGACGCGGGGTGTGGTTTCCAAGAGCGTCTCCGCCGTTTTGGTCTCCTCGACCTCTCCGGACTCGTGTCTGGTGTCTCGTTTCATTCTGGACTCCTCAGGCAGCCTTGATCTCGATCTGTCTGGGCTGCAACTCGGCACGCTTCGGGATCCTGACCGTCAGGACGCCGTGCTCGTAGCTCGCGTGCGCTGCGTCTGCGTCGAACTGCTCGGGGATTGCGAACGAGCGTGCGAACTCTCCGCTCCAGCGTTCGCGCCGGTGAAATCTGCCGTCTTCGCCTTCGGCCGGATCGCGCTTACCGCGAATCACGAGCGTCCTGCCCTCGGCCTCGACCTCAATGTCCTCCGGCCCGACGCCGGGAAGCTCCATGCGCAAGGCCGTTCCTTGCGCGTCGGATGACAGGTCGACCGGAGGAAACGCAGTCCGCCCCGGGACTCCAAGCCTGAACCCGAATGAGCTGTCGAAAGCCCGCCCGACCTCTCGCTGGAGTCCGAGCAACGCGCCCACCGGATCTGTTCTACGGGTGAGTGAATAAAGCGCCATGTCTGTGACTCCTTGTGCTTGCTTGAACACTTTGCGGTGTCCCGCCGCTCCGTGCGGCGCTCTTCCGCTTCGACCCGAACCTAATCACACTCGCGTTGCCGTCAAACCGAGAGTGGCCCGCTCCGGGGCTCCGGGATCCGCTTGACAAGGGCAGCTCGGTGCTTAGTGCGTTGCAATGCGGGCGGACTGCGTGTGCGGCTGCTGGCTCGCAGAGGCACTCGCGCTATCGGGGCGCCTGGACGAGGCCCAGGAGGTCTTAGCGGCCCACGCAGAGGTGTCGAACCACCTGGGACTACTTGCCGAAGAGATCGATCCGGCTTCCGGAACCGTAATCGGGAACTCTCCCCGGGCCTTCAGCCACCTGGGCCCGGTGAACGCCGCCACCCGGATCGACCCTGGGCTCCGCCTGCCTGACGAAGGGGCCGAGGGCATTTCGTCGGCGCTACCGTAGCGCTGACCCGCCCCGCCCCGAACGCGTAGAATCGAACCGCTATGGCTGAGTCCCGGTGCGTGCAGTACCTGCGCGACTACGTCTCGATCCCGTCCGTAAATCCGATGGGACGCGAGGATGTCGATCCCGATGTCGCGGGCGAGCACCGCTACGCGGAACACATGCGCCACGAACTGCGCCGCATCGGCCTCGACGCCGAACTCATCGAGCGAGACGGCCGTCCCACGGTGCTCGCGGAAGCGCGCGCACAGGGTACGGCCGAAACGATCCTGATCGAATCGCACCTCGACACGGTTCCGGTCGACGGAATGGAGATCGATCCCTTCGACCCTCGGATCGAGGCTGGACGCCTTTACGGGCGCGGCGCCTGCGACACCAAGGCCGGGATGGCGTGTGCGTTCGAAGCGCTCGAACGGGTCCTGGCACGCGGCAGCCTGCGCCGGAACGTGATCCTGGCCGGCGCGGCGGACGAAGAATACGGAAGCCTCGGTGCACGGGCCCTGGTCGAGCAACTCGGCGGCCATCCCCCGGACTGGGCGATCGCGACCGAGCCGACGCGGATGCAGATCGTGACGGGGCACAAGGGGATCGTGCTGGCCTACCTCGAAGCGACCGGGGTCGCCGGACACAGTTCCGACCCATCCCGCGGTCGGAACGCGATCGTGGCCGCGGCGCGCGCGATCCTGGCCCTGGACGAACTCTCCCGTAAACTCCGCAGCAAGACGGATCCCGCGCTCGGCCACGCCACACTCTCGGTCGGCATCGTGCAGGGTGGCTCCGCCCCCAACATCATCCCCGACGCGGCCGAGATCGTGCTCGACCGGCGCGTGCTCCCGGGGGAGAGCGCAGAGGACGTCCGGGCCGAACTCGAAGCGTTTCTGGCCGAGCAGAACGTGGATGACGTACGCATCCGGCGCTGCAGTCTCGAGAAGGACGCTCTGGTGACTCCCGTGGACCACGCTTCGGTGTCCGCATGCCGCGCCGCGCTCGCTGGCGCGGGCCTCCCGGCCGAGACCACCACCGCAGCCTTCGGAACCGACGCGGGGGTGTTTGCGACCGCCGGCATCCCGGCCGTGGTGCTGGGGCCCGGCTCCATCGAGCAGGCACACACGGCGCGCGAGTGGGTCGACCTCGCAGAGGTCGTGGCGATGGTCGGTGTTTTCGAGCGAATCCTAGAGGGTGCGGGCAGCTAGCGCTGCGTCGCGTCTCGCTCGAGCAGCACGGTCCGGATGTCGGCGAGCAGCAGCCGCGGGTCGAGCAGCCCACTGCTGTAGATGTTGCGAACCGCGAGGTCCGCATCGACCAGAAAGATCTGGAGTACGTGGCGCAGCACACCGGTCGGTTCCCCGTCTTCCGAGAGTTGCTCGAGCACGTTCTGACCGAAGTCCCCGAGCAGCGTCCGGAGTTCGAGCCGTCCCGGCGCGGTCAGGAAACGCCAGCGGGTCCGGGGCTTCAGTTGGTCACGCAATTGCGCCATCCGCTCGGGGGTATCCCGCTCGGGGTCGAAGCTCACCGTGACCAGGCGCACGCGACGCGCGAGTTCAGGCCGAAGCGAGAGCCTGCGGTCGAGCCCGCGCAGGGTCGAGAATGCCGCCGGACAACCGCGGGCCTCGCTGCAGTGGGTGTAGACGAATGCGACCACGCTGATCTCCGCGCCACCCGGCGGGAACATTCGCTCCGGCTGTCCGCCGGGACCCAACAGTTCGTGGTCGGAGACACGCCGGATCGCGGGTAGCGCGTAGCTGCCGGGTTCGGGCACCTGGTAGAGCGGTGTCGGCGACGCCGCGAACACGGCCGCGCCGGGGTCCGGAACTCCGGCAAGGAGCAGGCAGGCCGCGGCCCCGAGCACAGCCCCGGCCCTCACGCGACGCTCACTCCGCAGCACCGGCCCCGGCTGTACGGTAGAGGTCGAGTTGTCCGAAGCGCATTAGGTGTGGCCGCCCGAGCCTCTCGGCCCGGAAGTCGATCTCGAAGCGCGGAACCAGTTCGCGGCCGTTCCAGTCGAACGCCTTCAAGTATTGCTCGTCCTCGAGCGGGTCGGGTCGATCCCACTGCGACAGCAGCGAGGACGTGAAGTACACGCGCTCGCCGTCCCATGACTGCGAGACCATATTCGTCTGATTCCCGAGCTTCTGCTCGTAAACAACTGTGGGAGCACGCGGTTCGGATACGTCGAAGACGCGCACCGTACCGTCCATGAAGGTGCTCACGAACAGGAAGCGGTCGTCCGAGGACAGGCTGATGTCGACCGGGAGCGGGGTCGCGGAGGCGTCGCCGATCTCGGCCAGGTCTACGGCTTCGAAGCTGCCATCGGGCTCGCGAAAAATACCCCAGAGCCTGGAGGTCAGCGCCGCGGTCGTAAAAGCGTAGTGGTGACGGGGCCCGAGCGCCCAGCGGATTTCGAGGGGCGCGCCCGGGATCTCCAAGACCTGGAGGGGCTTGCGCGCGTGGAAGTCCCAGACCACGACGCTGTTCCCAAAATTCTTCATCGCCTCGGGATCCTGGATCAGTTCCCCAAGCGGCCGCATGTAGTTGTTCTTGCCCGTGAACGAAGAGGTCAGCATGCGGTTCAGGTCGACGTTCACGCGCGCGTCGTAACCGTACTCGGCGCCTTCGGGCATCCAGATCGTGCGGATGTACTCACCTTCGTTGCTGTACTCGACGAGCGCGGTGCGTCCGGTCCCCTCCTCGTTGGAGAGGGCGCTGATCAGCATCCGGCCCGGCAGGGCGTAGAAGCCGTGCGGCCCGACGACGCCGCCGGTCGCCTCGGAAAAGTCGTCGATGGTCCGGACCAGGCGCGGCTCGAGCGGATCGGTCCCAATGTCGACGATGAAGATCTTGCTGTCGTCCAAACCGCCGAGCCAGTAGTAGCGCCGGTCGTCGCTCAGACCGCCGTGGTGGGCCTCGTGACGGCCCCCGAGTGAGAGGCTGTGGATCACCTCGCCGTAGCCCGGTCGCTCGGGGTTCGCGCCGACCGTGACGAGTTTGTCGGAGCCGTCACCGAGGCCCTCGATGCCGAGCGTCCAGACATAAATGAAGTCCTCCTGTCCCGCGATCTTGGGCAGAAACGGCGACTGGCAGGTCTCGTCAGCCTCGGCGGAGGACGCCCCGAGCGCGCCGGCCAGACACCAGGCCGAGCACACCAGCAGGGTCGAGAAGCTCGAGCGAAACGAAAGTTGCATTGGGAATCCGCCTACCTTGTGGCTAGGCTGGGCATCCTACCGCCCCCGGGCCGTGGTATTCCAGGGAGTGCGAGAGGGAGGAATTCGATGTCTGTGATCTCGAACGTGGCCGCGGCACTCCGCACCTCCAATCTTCCCGAAGGAGTCGAACCCGACCCGATCTCGAAGTGGGTGGTGATCACGCGAGCCTCGGTGTTCCCGATGACCTTCTTCGCCGCCGCGATCGGGGGTCTGCTGGCGGTCTCCTCGGGCGGGGCCCAGTTCTTTCCGTGGTTGCTCGCCGCGCTCGGACTGCTGCTCGCGCACGCTTCGAACAACATGATGAACGATTATTTCGATCTGGAGTCAGGGGTCGACACCCCCGATTACGCGCGCGCGCTCTACGCACCCCACCCGATTCTCTCAGGCTGGGTCTCCAAGCGAGAGTTGCTCCAGGCGATCCTGCTGGTCAACGCGATCGACGTGGCCATCGCGCTCTACCTGACCTGGCTGCGTGGTTGGCCGGTCCCGGTCTTCGCCTTCGCGGGACTGTTCCTGAGCGTCTTTTACGTGGCCCCCCCGTTGCGATTCAAACACCACGGGCTGGGCGAACCATCCGTGTTCCTGATCTGGGGCCCGCTGATGATTGCAGGCAGCTACTTCGTGACCGCCGGGGCACTTCCCGGCTGGGTCTGGGCCGCATCCGTGCCGTACGGGATCCTGGTCACGAGCGTGCTGTTCGGAAAGCACATCGACAAGTGCGCGGTCGACGAAGCGAAGGGAATCCACACGCTGCCCGTGCTGCTCGGGGCCGAGCGTGCGCGGCGCGTGAACCAGGCCCTGATGGTGGGGTTCTTCGTCTTCACGGCGGCGCTGGTGCTGGCCGGAGTCCTGAGCGTGTGGTCTCTGCTGGTGCTGGGTGCAGTGCCGCGCCTGCTGCGCGTACTCAAACTCTACGGCGAGCCTCCTCCCGAAGAGCCTCCCAAGAATTACCCGGTCTGGCCGCTCTGGTACGTATCCGCGGCGTTTGTGGTGACGCGCCAGGCCGGGGCGCTGTTTGCCCTCGGGCTCCTGCTCCACGTACTCTGGCCCTTGTCGCTCTGACCGGAGCTTGAGCTTGGCAGAACCCGCCCTGCTCCCGGTCCCGCGCGAAGTCGAGCCGCGCCCGGGCGCACTGCTACTGGGGGAACACGGCCCTCGGGTGGAAGCCAGCGTCCGGCCCGAAGCGGGGTTGCCTGCTCAGGGGTTTGAACTCGAACTCTCGCCCGAGGGCATTCGGATTCACGCAGCCGACGGTCCGGGCTTGCGTTACGCGGAACGGCTCCTCGATCAACTGCTGTCGCAGGCGGAGGGCCCGCTCCCCGCGCGCTTGATTCGGGACTGGCCCGATTTTCCGGTCCGCGGCTACATGCTCGACATCAGTCGCAACCGCGTGCCCACCCAGGAGTCGCTGCGGGAACTCGTGACCGTGCTCGCGGAACTCCGGATCAACCAGCTCCAGCTTTACACCGAACACACCTTCGCCTACGAGGATCATCGAACCGTGTGGGAGGGGGCCTCTCCGGTCACGCCCGACGAGATCCGCGAACTCGATCACCTGTGCCGGGAACACTCGATCGAGCTCGTCCCGAACCAGAACAGCTTCGGCCACATGGAACGCTGGCTCCGGCATGCCGCGTACGCGGAACGCGCCGAACTCTCGGCCGACGAGACACCGCGCGCGCCGAGTTGTCTCGCCCCGACCGACGCCAACGCGGCCTTCATGCACGGTCTCTACCGCGAGTTGCTGCCGAACTTTACAAGCCGGCAGATCAACATCGGCTGCGACGAGACCTGGGACCTGGGTCGCGGACAGAGCCGCGAAGCGTGCGAGGCGCGAGGCACCGGGCGCGTCTACCTCGAGTTCCTGCGCCGGCTGATGGATCCGCTGCGCGCAGAGGGACGGACCGTGCAGTTCTGGGGCGACATCGTGCAGCGCTACCCGGAACTGGTCCAGGAGCTTCCGCAGAGCGAAGTCCTGGCCCTGGTCTGGGGCTACGAGGCACCCCTCGACCCGGACGAACTCCCTGCAGAAATAAGGGATGCCATCGAAAAGCTCGGGATCCCCTCGAGCTTTCTGCTGGGCTTCGAAGGCGCCCTGGGGCCCTTTGCCGACCGGGAGATTCCGTTCTACGTCTGCCCCGGGACCTCGGCCTGGAACAGTCTGATCGGCCGGCTTCCAAACGCGCGCGCCAACCTGCTGGACGCCGCCGTGTGCGGTGAACGCGCCGGCGCCCGGGGATACCTGGTGACCGACTGGGGCGACAACGGCCACCTGCAGCCGCCTTGCGTGGGGCTTACGGCGCTCGCTTACGGGGCCGCCGTCTCCTGGTGCCGGGCCACGAACGCCGGACTCGACGACAAGCAACTCGCCGCGGGACTCGACGCAGCGGTGTTTCGCGACCCCACCGGCCGCACCGGCCGCGCGCTCGTCGAGTTGGGCTCGCTCTACGAACCCCTGGGACTGCGCTCGCTGAACGCGACCGCGACCGCGTTGGCGCTGATGGCCCCGCTGCGTCCCGACGGAGCCAGCAACTTCTTCCAAAGCTGGTGGGGCGAGACCAGCCGCGCGCGGATCGAGGCCTCGGTCGGCCAACTCGATCAGATCGCGCGCGAGGTATCGGCGGCCCGGCCCGCGACCGGCGACCTGCTGAGCCGCGAGATCGCGCAGGCCGCGCGGCTCGCGCGTCACGGTCTCTGGAGAGTCAGCCACCGCGCGCTCGGCGAGGGGCCGAGCTTTCAGGATCTGCGGCGCGACCTCGAGCAGGGAATCGAGGAGCAGGCCCGGGTCTGGAAGGCCCGCAGCCGCCCCGGAGGTCTCGACGATACGCTGGAACGGCTCCGCCAGGCGCTCCGCGACTACGACTGAGCAGGAGCAATGCGCAACGATCTTCGCGCGCCTTCCGGGAGGAACCGCATGCGTCCCGGACGGCTCCGCTCGCACCTGTCCCGTGGCTCCGCACAGGGCGGAGACCACACACCGCGAACGCCGGGTACTACGTGAGCAGATCCGCTCTTCCACGCGCCGTCACCTTCGACTGCTGGTCGACGTTGCTCTCGCAGTCAGACCAGGAGACGCCGATGCGGCTGCGCGGCCAGGCGCTGGTTCGGGCCGCGTCGGAACTCGGCCTCCGCCTCTCGACTTCCGACGCGGCCGAGTGGCTCCGGCGCGGCTGGGCGATTCACCACGAGGACTGGGTACGGGGCACGGCGACGGGCGCGCGCAGCATCGCTGGCTGGATCCTTCGGGAACTGGGCACGCCGACGGCCGAACTCGAAGCCCAGCTTTGCCGGGAGTTCGAGGAGGCGGTTCTGCAGCAGGCGGTTCGTCCGCTGGATGGAGCCCGCCGGACCCTGGAACTGCTTGCGGAGCGTGGCATCCACCGGGCGCTGATCTGCGACACGGGCTTCTCGCCCGGCCGCGTGGTGCGGCAACTGCTCGAGCGCCACGGCCTGCTCGAGTTCCTGCCGGTGCAGGTCTTCTCCGATGAGGTCGGTGTGCCCAAGCCGAGCCCACGCATGTTCGAGGCCGCACTCCGGGGTCTGGCCGTCGCCGCCGAGGACTGCATCCACGTCGGCGATCTCAGGCGCACCGACGTCGCGGGCGGGCGTCGGCTGGGCATGAGCACGATCCGGATCCGGGACGAAAACGACGATACCTCCGATCTCCCGGAGGCCGACTGGGTGGTCGAGTCGCACTCTGAGCTTCAAGTATTACTTCAACTCTGCTGAGGCCGACCGGTGACCCGGGGCAAGCTTGCGGAGCCCTCCCCGGCTGCGGCCTCAGTGATCTCGGCCGCGAGTTCGAGCACGTGCAGGATCCGGGCGTCGCTCACGTAGGACGGCGCCGCGCGTGTGATCCGATCCAGGAAGCGCGCGGTGTCATCCCGGAACAGGCCGCCGGGCGGGGCCGGCGCCGGGGTCTCCAATCGGCCGCCCTCGCACTCGATCTCCCAGTCGGTGCCGCGCGCGAGCCCGGGCGCCCACTCCTCGACCAGCGTGACGCTTCCGCCCGAAGCAAACGCGAGCACCGCCTCGAGGCGCTCGCCGGCATCGAGGCCTTCGACGCGAGCCTCGCTCACGCGCGCCTCTCCGAACAGATCCGTGAGACGGTGCAGCCGTGCCAGCGCGCGTACCGCAGGCGGGCCCGCGAGCGCCTCGTCTGCGATCCAACCCTGCCGCGTTCCCCGAAACTGCAGGCGTCCCCCTCGGAGCGGCCCGAGTGCACGGACCCGCTCGCGCAGCAGCAACTGCGAGGCGGAGAGCAACTCGATGTGCTCGACGTGGAGGACGCGACCGCAGTCTCGGGCCAACTCGAACAACGCCCGCGCCTCCTCGGGCGTGAGCGCGAGCGGGTATTCGACCGCGACGTGCTTTCCGGCCTCGAGGCAACGCCGGACGGCCGCGGCGTGGAGCGCGTTCGGGGTGCAGATCACGACCGCATCGATCGAGTCGTCGCCCAGCACCGACTCCAGTGAGGCCTCGCCCGGTTCCGGCACGCGCCTCACGCGGGCGCAGAGACGCGCACCGGGCAGCGCCTCGATCGCGCGTTCGCGCGCCGCGCCGGCCCGGCCGAGACCGACCAGGGCGAGCAAGAGAGGAACCGTCGGAGTCTGCGCCCGCGTCGACAAGGCCGGATCCGTCAGCGCTTTCGCGCGAGCGTGATCCCGTCGGCAATCGCGAGCATCACCGACTCGACGCGCTCGTCCGCCGCCACGAAGTCGTTCACGGCGCGAATCGCGACCGTGCTCTCACTGGTCTCGTCCGGGTTTGCGACAGCGCCAGACCAGAGCACGTTGTCGAGCACGATCAGTCCGCCGGGCCGCAGACGCGCCAGCAGTTCCTGGTAGTAGACGAGGTAGCTCGGCTTGTCCGCGTCGATGAAGGCCAGGTCGATCCACTCCCCCTCGGGAAGACCTTGCAGGGTGTCCGCCGCGGGGCCGAGTCGGAGTTCGACCTTGTCCGCGACCCCGGCCTTCTGCCAGTAACGACGCGCGATCGCGGTCCATTCCTCGCTCACGTCACAGCACAGGAGCGTGCCTGCCGGGGGCAGCGCCCGCGCCATACAGAGCGAACTGTAGCCGGTGAAGGTCCCAACCTCGACCACCCGACTCGCACCCGTCACGGCGACCAGCAATTCCAGAAATGCACCCTGCTCGGGCGCGACCTGCATCATCGCCATCCTGCCTACCCTTTCGTGTGTCTCGCTGCGGAGTTCGGCCAGGACCGGGTCCTCGCGTGAGCGGTGCGCGACCATGTAGTCGTAGAGCCGATCGTCGAGCTTCGTAAACTTGGCCATGCGTTCCGCCTTCGAGAGAGTCGCAGCCACCCTATTGTACAGTCAGCCCATGGACGTGCTGCTGGTCGGTGCCGGGTCGCGCGGCAGGGACACCTTCGGGAGCTACGCGCTTCGGCACCCCGAGCGGATGCGCGTGGTCGCGTTCGCGGAACCCGACGAGACGCGGCGCGAGGTCTTCGCGACTGCACACCGGATTCCGGAGGCGCGGAGCTTTCGCGACTGGCGTCCCCTGCTCGAGGCCGGGATCCCGGCACCCGCCGCGATCGTGGCGACCGGCGATGCCCTCCACACCGGGCCCGCGCTGGCGGCCCTCCGCGGCGGTTATCACCTGCTGCTCGAGAAGCCGATGGCGCTGCGGCTCGACGAGTGCGAGGCGATCGTGCGTGCTGCCGAGCAGACCCGACGCATTCTCCAGATCGGGCACGTCCTGCGTTACACGCCCTTCTACCGGAAGATCTGGGAACTCGCGGTGCGGGACCGGGTCCTGGGCGAGATCCAGACCATCTCGATGGCCGAGCACGTCGCCCACTGGCACTTCACGCACTCCTACGTGCGCGGGCGCTGGCGCAGCCAGCAGTACGCGGCGCCCCTGATCCTGGCCAAGTGCTGCCACGACCTGGATCTGATGTCCTGGTTCGTGGGACGCCGGTGCCTGCGGGTCGCCTCGTTCGGGGAACTCGCTCACTACCGGCCGGAACGCGCACCCAAGGACGCTGCTGCCCGCTGCAGCGACGCGTGTCCCGCGGAGCCGGACTGTCCACACTCGGCGCCCCGCTTCTACGCGCACGGCCGCAGCGGCTGGCCCTGGAACGACGTCTCCCTCACGCCGACACGCGAGGCACGGATCGAGGCACTGGCCACCGGCCCCTACGGCGTCTGTGTGTACGCCGGCGGCAACGATCAACCCGATCGGCAGAGCGTCCTGCTCGAATTCGAGGGTGGGATCCAGGGACGCTTCGAGGTCGACGGCTTTGCCGCGCGCCCAGAACGCTCGATCCGGATCCAGGGCACCCGGGGCGAACTCCGGGGCCGCTTCGAGGCCCGGGAACTCGAAGTCCGCGACTACCAGGACGGCGACGCCGAGTCCCACCTCGTCGAGGCCGTCCCCGACGGCCACGGGGGCGGCGACCAGGGCCTCCTCGATCACTTTACCGACGTCACCAGGCGCGAGGCCCGGGGCGAGGTGCTCGCGTCCGGCAGAGCCGCGCTCGAGAGCCATCGGCTCGGGTTCGCAGCGGAACTCGCACGACGCAAGGGACGCGCCGTCGCGCTCGAAGAACTCGGCTGAGTGCAACGCGGAGGCGCGCCCGGTTGCGGCCCGCCACCGAAGGAGAGACCCTGTACGGAGACCGACTGAGAAGCGCACCGGGGAGGGAGCCATGGCAGTCAAGCGAAAGGCCGTCCGCAAGAGCAGGGCAACCGCAAAGAAGAGCGCGGGGAAGAAGACCGCGCGGAAGAAAACGGCGGCCAAGAAGTCGACCTCCAAGAAGGCAGCGCGCTCCCGAACCACCCGCAAGAAGAGCGTCGGGCACAAGGCTGGTCGCAAGAAGGGCACCAGAAAGAAGACGACGAAGAAGAAGACCACGCGCCGCAAGGCGGCGACCAGAAAGGCCACCCGAAAAAAGGCATCGGCCAAGAAGAAGACCGCAAAGAAGAAGCCCGCGAGAAAGAAGCGGCCCTTGAAGAAGACTGCGGCCCGGAAGAAGACCGTGCGAAAGCGGGCGGCCAGCGCGACCCCGGCGCGGAAGCGAACCACGCGCTCCCAGGCTCCGAAGAAGGCAGCTCCGCGCAGAAGCAAGACCACGCCGCGCAAGGCACCGGTTCCAGTCGCCGCGCCTCGAGCCCCGGAACCCCCGCGCGAGGCACCCGCAGCAACTGCGGTACCGCCGCGAGTAGCCATTGCAGAGGCTCCCCCGACATTCCAGCTGACCCCGCCTCCGACCGCTTCCGCTCCGGCTCCCCCTTCCGCTCCGGCTCCCCCTTCGACTCCCGCTTTGGTTTCCCCTCCGGAAAAAGAGCCAGTAATCGAGGAGCCGAGGCACGCGGTTCCAGCGAAAGAACCCGAGCCGTCGCCGGTTCGCCCCAGTTCCCAACCTCGGCCACTGGGTCGAACCGAGCCAACTCACCCGGCGAGCCCGGCCCATCCGGCAGACCCGGGCGACCCCGCAGACCGCACGGACCCGGTCGATCCGCTCGACCTCTGACGCAGGGATTCCCGGGTTCCATCGAGGCTCGTGCGCTTCGTGTGCCGTCCCCTGTGAGAGAATGGGCGCAGAGGAGGGCCCTGCGGCTTGATCGAACTGGAGGCGCTGCTGGATCTCTGGGCGGAGGTACACACGCGGCCGGTGGGTTCCGGGCCCTACGGGAACCGCTGGATCTTCGAGGTCTCGTGCGGCGAGTTCCAAGGCCCCCGTCTGCGCGGCAAGGTGCTTCAGAGCGGGGGCGACTGGATGCTCGTCGGAAGTGACCAGGTCGCGCGACTCGACGTGCGACTCACGCTAGAAACCCACGACTCGGCCCTCGTCTACATGCAGTTCCTGGGCGTACTCGACGTAAACGACAAGCTGCTGGCGGCGGTGCAGGGTTCGCACGAGGCACAGTACGGCGATACCCTCTTCATGACCCAGCCTCGCTTCGAGACCGGGGACAGCCGCTACACCTGGCTCAACCGCTACGTGGGCCTCTCCGAGGGGAAACTCTCCCCAAACCGCGTCGACTACCGCGTCTACCAGGCCAAGCCGGTGCCCTAGCAAGTTCTGGACGGCGTTACACGCCGATCAGCATGCCTCCGTCGCAGACCAGGACCTGGCCCGTGATCATGTCGGAGCCCGTGATGACCCCGACCACGGCCTCGGCCACGTCAATCGGATCCGAGGCTCGGCCGAGCGGCGTGCGCTGGCCGACGGCCTGCATGATCGCGTCGTAGTTGTCGCCCCAGCCCGCCTTGAGCCAGCGCCCCGTAATCGCGCCCGGCGCGATCGCGTTGACCCGAATCTTGGGCGCCAGCACGCGCGCCAGTCCGACCGTAAGCGTATTGACGGCACCCTTCGAAGCCGCGTACGGGATCGAACTCCCCTGTCCGGAGAGGCCGGCTGCGCTCGAGAGGTTCACGATCTCGCCACCACCCGCGGCCTCGATCGCACCACGGGCTGCGCGGACCGCCTGAAACAGACCGCGCACGTTTACCGCCATGATCGTGTCCCAAACCTCGTCCGTGACCTGCTCCAGATCGGGGCCGGGAATGAAACTCGTGGTCCCGGCACTGTTCACCAGCACCTGCAAGCTGCCGAATTCCCGGACCGCAGTGTCGACGAGCCGCCGGCAGTCTGCGTCGCTCGAGACATCCCCCTGCACCGCGCTGGCGCGCGCGCCGAGCGCAGTCGCCTCGGCAGCGGTCTTCTCTGCGTCCTCACGCGAGCGGCTGTAGTTCACGACGACCGAGCAGCCGAGCCGAGCCAACGCCAGCGTCGTTTCCCTGCCCACGCCGGTCCCTCCACCCGTAATCAGCGCGGCACTTCCCTCTACCTGCATCCTTCGATCTCCCTCTGATACTCGCTGTCCGAGCCCGCGATGGGCGCCACACGACCCCGGAACCCTCCCGGCGCACGCGACGACTGGCCACAGGGTACCATTGAGGCGGGACCCTCCTCGAATCCCCAAGGTGCTGATTTGAAGTCCGAAGTCGGCGGAATTTTGCGATTCCAGAACTGTGAACTCGACCTCCGACGCCAGGAATTTCGGCGCAGCGGCCGTCCCGTTCAACTCGATCCCAAGGCGCTCAAGCTGCTCGAGCATTTGCTACGGCGACACGGGACCCCGGTCTCCGACCGCGAACTGCTGGAAACAATCTGGCCCGGCGATCCGGCGGGTCTCGAGATGTTGCCACGCGCGCTCCACGAGGCCCGGCGCGCAATCGGCGACGATGAGACTGAACCCCGGCTGATCGAGACGGTCCCCGAGCGCGGGCACCGCTTTGTGGCTCCGGTCGAGCACGTCCCCGGCCCGCCCGTCACCATCCCGGCCCAACTCGCCTTCGTGGGACGCCAGGACTCGCTCGACTTGCTCCGAGCTTCGCTCGGCGACGCGCTCGGCGGCCGAGGCAGTCTCGTGCTCCTCGACGGAGATCCCGGGATCGGCAAGACGCGGCTCGCCGAAGAACTCGCCGACCACGCCCGCGCCTCCGGCGCACAGGTGCTGGTCGGACGTTGCGCCGAGGTCGAGCGTCCTCCCGCCTACGACCCGTGGGGCAAGATCGTCAGAGGCTACCTGCAGGAGCGCGACCAAGGCGCGGCAGAAGCGGCACTCGGTACCGAGGCGGCTCGGATTGCCCAGGCAGTCCCCGAGATTCGGAAGACCCTCCCCCACCTGGGCCCGGCACAGGAGGAAGATCCGAACGAAGCGCGCTTCCAACTCTTCGATGCGATCACACAATTTCTGGTCAGGGCCGCGGCCAGCCAGCCCCTGGTCCTGATTCTCGACGATCTACATCACGCGGGTCATGCGTCGCTGCGGCTGCTCGACTTTCTCACCGGGAGACTTCGGGACGCTGCGATCCTGGTGGTCGCAACCTACCGCGATGCGGAACTTCGCCTGGACCCGGTGAGAGCCGCGATCCTGGGCAGCCTGTTCCGCGAAAAGCACAGCCTGCGACGCAGACTCGAGGGACTCTCGCACGCGGACATTTCGGAACTCCTGCACGCGATTTCGGGACGGCCCCCCGCAGACGGACTCGTCGCCGCCCTCCGCGAACAGACCGGCGGCAACCCGTTCTTTCTCGTCGAGATCATCGAACTGCTTCGCGTACAGGGTCGGCTCGACTCGCTGGAAGGACGAGAAGTCGTAGACTTCCCGATCCCGAAGGGCGTCCGCGAAGCGATCCGGGGCCACATCGAAACGCTTTCAAGCGATGGCCAGAAGCTGCTCGAGGTCGCGTCCGTGTTCGGCCGCGAATTTCCGCCGGAGGCTCTCTCGAGAGCAGCAGCGCTCGAGCCCGCCACCGTGGCCGAACTCCTCGCGGAGGCGAGATCGGTGCACCTGGTGCTCGAGACTCCCGGCGCGAGCACGCGTTACCGCTTCAACCACTCCCTCATACGAGAGACCCTGTACACGGAACTCGGCGCCGCAGAGCGAATCCGGCTCCACGGTCGGGTCGGCAGCGCACTCGCGGAATTCGAGGGACAGGACGACTCTTCGATCCTCGCCGAGCTCGCGCATCACTTCACCCAGGCCGCACCGGCTGGGGGAACCGAGCGAGCGCTCGAGTACTCGATCCGGGCCGCTGAGCGAGCGCAGGCTCAGCTGGCCTGGGAGGCCGCATCGGCACACTATCAGCGCGCGCTACAGACGCTCGACCTCGGAGGTCCCGATGAAGAGCTGCGCTGCCGGTTGCTCCTCGGGCTGGGAGACGCTCAGTGGGGAACCGGGCAAGGAGAAGCCGCCCGGGACACGCTGCTCCGCGCTTCCGTGATCGCGCGGGGTCTCGCCTTACCGGACCTGTTCGCACGCGCGACACTCGGGTTCGGGCTCTGGGACATCGACGACACCGTCGACCACACGCTCGTGAAGCTGCTGCAGGAAGCGCTCCAGGCGCTGCCCAACGCAGACAGCGCGCTTCGCGCCCGCGTGATCGGACGACTCGCGCGCGAACTTCGTTCTGCGGCACCCTGGGAGCGGCTCTGGCAACTCTCGAACGAGGCCGTCGAGATGGCGCGACGCGTGGATGACCCGAGAGCCCTGGCCGACGTGCTGGTCGCCCGGCACCTGGCACTCTGGGGGCCCGAGAACACCGAGGATCGCTTCGCCACCGCGGTCGAAATCGTCCGCCTCGCGGAACGGATCGATGCCAAGGGGCTGGCCCTGCAAGGACACCAGTTTCAACTCGCCGACCTGCTCGAACTCGGAGACGTGACCGGAGTCGATCTCGAACTCGACGCCATCGCCTGGATGGCATCCGAGCTGCGACTGCCCCAGCACCTGTGGTTTACTTCGCTGTTTCGTGCCATGCGCGCGCACCTGAACGGCCGCTTCGAGGAGGCCCGAGACTCGGCACAGCAGGCACGCGACCTGGGAGAACTCGTGCACCCTCAGACCGCGTCCCAGTGGTTCGGGATCCAACTCACGGCCCTGCACCGCGACCGGGGTGAACTCGAGCAACTCGACCTCCTCCTCGACGAGTTCGTCCGAAGGCAGCCCTGGATCGCAACCTGGCGCTGCGCTCGCATCCTCACCCGCTTGCTCTCGGGGAGGCAGGATGCCGCCGCCCGAGAATTCGAGGCGATCGCGGCCCATAACTTTG
>JAYZEO010000108.1:0-12395 GCA_036337215.1 Myxococcota bacterium
GTGACGGATCCCGCCGCGGAACCTGGCTGCGAGCAACTGCAGCGCTTGCTCGACCTCGCGAGCGGGAGCGCAGCTTCTGGCGACCTCGACCGCGGTCGAGATCGCCTGCTCGAGGCCGTCGGGCGAGATGCCGCCGAGCCCGTCGAGCGAAGGCCGCGCGCTCGAGAGATCCAGGCTCGCGAGTCGGCAGAAGCTGCGGAAGCGGCGCACGATCTCGGCCCGCGCCGCCGGGGGAGGCTCCGCCCGTCCCAGACGCCGGTCGACCTCCGCCTCGATCGCGGAGCGATGGCGGTCCAGAAACAGCGCGGTGGCCCGGAACGCTGCCCGGTCTCGGGTCAACATTCCGAGAAACATCGCAGACATCTCGCGCGAGGACCAGCGAGGTGCGGTTTCGTCGTTTACGCGCACCTTCTGATAGCTTTCCGAGCGTGAACTGGGCGGTATATCTGCATCCACTCGCGATGCTCGGAATCGTCGGGCTGGGGCTCTGGGTGTTCCGCGAGGGGCTCCGGCTCCGGCGCGCCCGTATGGGGCAGCGCGCGGCCGATCGGCGCGCTCACACGCGAATCGCGCGGCCGCTGGTGGTGCTGATCGCCCTGGGCTACGCGTCGGGCCTGGCCTCGATGATCTGGCTACGACGCGAAGTCCCGATGGCGTCCGTGCACTTCTGGTTGGCCAGCGGGGCGGCACTCGGGCTCGTCGGGGCTGGTGCGCTCGGGCTTTGGCTCGAACGCAGAGTCTCGGCCGACGTCCGGGCGCTGCATCTGGCTGCGGGCAGCATCGGGCTGCTGCTCGCGCTCGGGGCGGCGCTGGCAGCTTTCGCGATCCTGCCCTAGCGGAAGCCTCTGGGTCTCGTTCCGGGTACGCGGATGGTCCGCGTCAGGCGAGGGCCCGCTGGCGCAGCAGGTGGTCACACAGCACCAGCGCCACCATCGCCTCGACCATCGGGACGGCGCGGGGCAGCACGCAGGGGTCGTGCCGGCCGGATGCGGAGAGACGCGTCGCCTCCCCCTTGGTCGTCACGGTCTCCTGCTCCACGCGAATCGTGGCGGTCGGCTTGAAAGCCGCCCGGATCACGATCGGCTCACCGTTCGAGATGCCGCCCTGCACCCCGCCGGAGCGATTCGTGCGAGTCCGCACGGTGCCGTCCTCGGTGTAGAAGGGGTCGTTGTGACTGCTGCCCGTCATTCGCGTTCCCGCGAAGCCAGAGCCGATTTCGAAGCCCTTGCACGCGGGCAGCGACAGCAGGCCCCGCGCGAGGTCCGCCTCGAGCTTGTCGAACACTGGCTCTCCGAGTCCGGGTGGAACGCCGTGTGCGACGCAGGTGACGACCCCGCCCAGGGAGTCGCCCCGGCGCCGGACCTCGTCGATCCGGTGCTCGATTTCACGCGCGGCCTCCGGGTCGGGACAGCGGGTCGGACCCGCCTCGACCTGCTCGAGGCTGACGGAGAGCGGGTCGAGTTTCGACTCGATGGTGTGAACCTGACTGACGTGGGCGATCACCTCTCCGACACCGTGCGCGCGCAGCAACTTACGCGCGATCGCGCCCGCTGCGACGCGCCCGACGGTCTCCCTCGCGCTCGCTCGGCCGCCGCCCTGCCAATTTCGGATGCCGTACTTGGCTTCGTAGGTGTAGTCGGCATGTGAGGGGCGGTAGACGTCTCGCAGTTCCTCGTAGGCCTCAGGGCGGGCGTCCTGGTTGCGCACCAGGATCAGGATCGGCGTCCCCAGGGTCCGTCCCTCGAAGACGCCCGACAGGATCTCGGCACGATCGGCTTCCTGGCGCGGCGTCGTGAGCCGGCTCTGGCCGGGCCGGCGTCGGTCGAGGTCGTGCTGAATCTCCGTCTCCGAGAGTTCCAGCCGCGGCGGGCAGCCATCTACGACGACACCGACCGCGCCGCCGTGGGACTCTCCCCAAGTCTGAACACGAAACAGCCGGCCTAGGGTCGAAGCCATGCGCGAATCATAGGGAGTCGCGCCGGAGCGGGCGACCGTGTTTGCGAAGGAGTACGTAGGTCGCGCCCGCCCCGCCGTCGCGCGCTGCAGCGGTGGTGAATCCGAGCACGATCTGGCGCGCCGGACCCCGCGCAAGCCAGCGCGGGAGGCTCTGTTTGAGTACCGGGACCCGGCCCGGGGAGTTGCGGCCGCGTCCGTGGACGATCCGGATGCAGCGGAGACCACGGCCGTGGGCGTCCACCACGAAGCGCTCGACTGCGATTCGGGCCGCCGCGACGGTCTGTCCGTGCAGGTCGAGTTCCGCCTCGAGTGTGAACTCGCCGCGGTGGAGGCGGCGCAGGGTACGGCGATCCAGGCCGGGGACCGAACCCTCCATGTATTCGTCGGAGTCGGGCAGATCGAACGGGGCCTCTCCCGACACCAGTTGGTCCAGTTCGCGAAGCACCTCCCGCTCGCGCTGAGAGATCATCACGGGCGTGCGATAGAGCGGCTCCGGGACGTGCCGGCTCTGTTCGCGGTCGGTCGAGAGTGGCTCGACGTCGGCCATCGCCTCCTCGAAGATCTCGCTGTCGGGCGTGTCGGTTCTGCAGGGCATGCCGGGAAGCTTAGCCTCCTCGCGTTCGGCCCGGTTCGAGCGGGCCTGGCCACGGGATCGGTAAGGGTCCTTGAGCCCTTGAGCAGCGCTGGCTGGAGTCAGAGACCCGCGAGACTGAGGGTCTTCTGCATCAGGGCCGAGAGTGCCAGTTCCCGCCTCTCGGCGGGGCCGCACCACCGGGCGCGGCTGCCGTCCTCGGCAGGACCGCGCCGGAGCCGCCCGCCCACGTGCTCGAACTCGATCACGGACAGTGTCAGCGAGAGGTGCGTAAACGCGTGTCGGACCTCGCCGAGGCCGTCTCGCGGCTCCGCCCGCAAGCCCGAGCGGTCGCGGATGGCTGCGGCAAGTCCCTCGGCATCCCCTGAATCGTGGCTCGGGAGTTCCCAGAGCCCTCCCAGGAGCCCCCTCGAGGGGCGGCGCATCAGCAGCACCTGCGATGGCCGTCCGGATCTGCGCAGCACCGCACAGCTGGCCTGAACCGCGCGCGGCGCCTTACGTCGAGCAGCCTCCGGGAACTTCGAGGGATCGCCGGCCGCCCGGCCCCGGCACGCGTCCCGAATCGGACAGATGCGACAGTTCGGTCTCCTGGGCGAACACAGCGTCGCACCCAGTTCCATCAGCGACTGATTGAGCAGCCCCGGGTCCTCGCCCAGGACGAGTTCTTGAGCCGCGCGCCAGAGCAGGCGATCGTGTGGCGACTTCTCGGCGAGCAGCCGCGAAAATACGCGCCGCACGTTTCCATCGACGATCGGTGCCTCCTCTCCGAACGCGATGCTTCGGATCGCGCCGCTCGTGTAGGGCCCGATACCTGGGAGTGCGCGCAGGCGCTCGGGGTCCCGCGGCACCTCACCACCGAAGTCCCGCACAATCGTCTCCGCGGCGCGCTTCAGGTTGCGTGCGCGTGCGTAGTAGCCAAGGCCCGCCCACTCCTTGAGTACCTGATCCTCGTCCGCAGTGGCGAGTGACGCGAGGTCCGGGAAGCGTTCCAGGAAGCGTTCGTAGTAGGGGATCGCGTTCTCGACCCGGGTCTGCTGCAGCATCGTTTCCGAGAGCCAGATCCGGTAGGGGTCGCGCGTGTGCCGCCAGGGCAGGTCGCGCTGCTGCACGCGGTACCAGGCCAGTAACTTCCGCCGAATCCGCGAGCGAGATCTGTGATCGAAGACCGGATCGGACGCAGTCGAGCCTGCGGGCACTATCGTGGGCTTAGGCGCCAGCGCCGGCTGCGGCCTCGTCGGCTGGCTCCGTGACCAGCTTCGGCTCGATGTGTTCTCGGAGCCACTTCGGATCGAACCACTCGAGTGGGTCCACGAACTCGCCATTCACGAGCATCGCGAAGTGCAGGTGGTCTCCGCCCGCGAGCCCCGTCTGACCGGTTCGGCCCAGCGAGTCTCCCTTCCGGACGGCTCTGCCCGACTCGACCGTGATCTCGGAAAGGTGGCCGTAAAGGCTCGCCAGGCCGAGCCCGTGATCGATCACCACGGTGTTTCCATAAATACCGAGCGGGCCCGCGAAGGCGACGACGCCATGATTCGCCGCCGGCACCTTGGCGTGCGCGATAGAGGCGAGGTCGTAGCCCTGGTGGAGTTGCGAGTCGATCGCTTCTCCATCGTACACATAGCTGCGCTGCTCGCCGAAGATGGCCACGACCTTGGAGTTGGGGAGCTGCGCAAACCGGCCCTCCCAGAGTCTGTCAGCGCTCGAGTTCACGCTGATCTCGCGCAGCTTCTCGTGGCTCCGCTCGCGCAGGCCGCGGTTCAGTTCCAGGTAGCGGGCTGCCGGCGTTCCCTCTCCCGAAGCCCCGAGTTCCGCGACCTTGCGCTGCATGAATGCTTCGCTGAGCTCGATGCGGTCCGTCGGAAAGCCGCGTTCGATGATGCCGAGCGAGAGCGGTACTCGCGTTTCGTTGCCGGCCGGGTCGATGGCCACGACTTCTGGGGAAGGACTCTCCGGGTCGGGACTGAGTGCGTAGAAAGCGATCCGCAGGTCTTCGCGCTCGGGGTGAGAGAATCCGGGATGCAGGGACTCGCCGATCTGGATGCCGTCGATCTCGACGAGTTCGTCGACGCCGTAGACCGCAGCCTCGGCCCCACCGCGGCGGATGTAGGTCAGGCCCGTGAGCAGCGCGACCCGCGGCGGCCGCGTGTCGATGCTCAGTGCGACTTCTTGTGTGGAGCGGTTGCCGCGGAGCGAATAGTCCGTCACCTCGATCTGAAGCGAGGCCGGTCCGTCGGGAATTCCGAGGTCTCTCGGCGGGACCGGGAACGAAATCAGCTGCTCCAGCTCTGAATCCGCGCCGAGCAGGAGATTTCCCGGATAGCGTTGCTCGTAGAGCACGCGTTCACCGGCAGGCGTGTCGATCCAGACACGTACGCTCTCGACGCCCGATTCGGGATCCGAGATACGGACCTCGTGGACGTAGTTCTCGCCGACCGGAATCGGACCCTCCAGGGTCTCCACCCGGGGTGGGGTGCTCTCGAGCCGCACCCACAGGGTGCCGGCCACCGCGACGGTGATCGCGATCAGCAGGATCGAAACGCTGCGCATACCGAGGCCTCCTGCGGCTTAGCTCTCCTCGGACTCCCGGAGTTCTGCGAGCACCGAGAAGTCTTCGAGTGTCGTGGTATCTCCGACCGGGAGTTTCCCTGCGGCGAGTTCGCGGAGCAGGCGCCGCATGATCTTGCCGGAGCGGGTCTTCGGGAGCGCGTCGGTGAAGCGAAGGTCGTCCGGGCGCGCGATTGGCCCGATCTCCTTCGCGACGTGCTGGCGGAGCGTATCCTTGAGCGCGGAATCTGCGGTCGCGCTGGATGCGAGGGTGACGAAGGCGGCGATCCCGGTGCCCTTGATCTCGTCCGGCCGACCCACGACCGCAGCCTCGGTCACGGAAGCATGGGAGACCAGCGCACTTTCGATCTCCATGGTCGAGAGGCGATGGCCCGCGACGTTCATGACGTCGTCGACCCGGCCCATCACCCAGAAATTTCCTTTCCGGTCCCGGCGCGCGCCGTCGCCGGCGAAGTAGATGTCCCCGCCCGGGAACTTCGACCAGTACTCTTCTTTGAACCTCGCGCGGTCGCCGTAGATGCCGCGCAGCATTCCTGGCCAGGGGCGGGTCACGACCAGGAAGCCCCCTTCGTTTGCACCCACGGATTCCCCGGTTTCGTTCACCACGTCGTAGGAGATTCCCGGGAAGGGGCGCGTGCAGGAACCGGGCGTCGTCGCGACCGCGCCCGGCAGGGGCGAAATCATGATCCCACCGGTCTCTGTCTGCCAGTAGGTATCGACGATCGGACAGCGGTTCTTGCCGATCACCCGCCGGTACCACATCCAGGCCTTGGGGTTGATGGGTTCGCCCACCGTGCCGAGCAGGCGAAGCGAATCGAGAGAATGTTTCTTGACCTCGTGGTCCCCCCACTTCATGAAGGCCCGGATCGCGGTCGGAGCCGTATAGAAGATCGTCACCTGGTTGCGGTCGACGAGTTCCCAGAAGCGGTCGGGTCCCGGCCAGTTCGGGGCACCCTCGTACATGAAGCTCGTCGCTCCGTTCGAGAGGATTCCGTACACCACGTACGAGTGCCCGGTGATCCACCCGATATCGGCTGTACACCAGTAAGTGTCTTCTTCTTTGAGGTCGAAGATGTACTTCGACGTGACGGTCACGTGAACCAGATAGCCCCCGGTGGTGTGCAGTACGCCTTTTGGCTTTCCGGTAGAGCCGGAGGTGTAGAGGATGAACAGTGGATGCTCCGCATCGAGCTTTGCGGGCTTGCAGTCCGGCGAGGCGTCTTCCATGAGTTCGTGCCACCAGAGATCCCGTCCGTCCTTCATCAGGATTTCCTGGCCGGTCCTGCGCAGTACGATGACCTCTCTGACCTGAGCCGAACGCTCGGTGGCCTCGTCGACCATCTTCTTGAGCGGAACGATTGACCCGCGCCGCCAGCCGCCGTCGGCGGTAATCACGACTTCTGCCTGCGCGTCATCGATCCGGTCGCGAATTGCCTCGGCCGAGAAGCCGCCGAAGATGATCGAGTGGACGGCTCCGATCCGACTGCAGGCCAACATCGCGATCGCCAGCTCCGGGACGAGCGGCATGTAGATCACGATCCGGTCGCCCTTTTTGACTCCGCGGCTCTTGAGAACGTTCGCGAACTTGCACACCTCTCGGTGCAGGTCGCCGTAGGTGAGGACGCGCCGGTCCTCCTCGGGCTCTCCCTGCCAGATGATGGCCGCCTTGTTCCGGCGCCAGGCGTGTTCGCCAGTCAGATGCCGGTCGAGACAGTTATAGGAGACGTTGGTTTTGGCGCCCACGAACCACTTCGCGAAAGGGGGCTTCCAATCCAGGACCTTCTTCCACGGCGAGAACCAACTCACCTGTTCTTTGGCGAGGCGCGCCCAGAAGCGCTGGTAGTTCTGGTCAGCCTCTTTGTGCAGGCGGTTGTAGGCGGCAGCTCCGGGAACGTTCGCCTTCCGTGCGAACGCGGGATCCGGTTTGAATACGCGCGTTTCCTTCAGTATCGACTCGATCTCGAAATGGGTATCCAACGTGGGGTTCCTCCTCAGGAGCGCATCCAGGCCTCGACCTCGTTGACCTGCTTTGGAATCGCGTCTGTGATCACCTCGCATCCGGCTTCCGTGACCACCAGATCGTCCTCGATTCGCACGCCGATGCCTCGCAGCTTCTCGGGACACGTCTGTTCTTCCGCACCGAAGTAGAGGCCTGGCTCGATCGTGAACACCATCCCGGGTTCCAGTGGGCGGGGCTTGCCTTCGATGCGGTATTCGCCGACGTCGTGTACGTCCATTCCAAGCCAGTGCGAGGTCCGGTGCATGTAAAAGGGGGTGTGCTTCTCTTGCACCATCAATTCTTGTGCGTCGCCCTCGAGAACCCCGAGTTCGATCAGACCGTCGACCAGGGTGCGCGTTGCAACGTCGTGAATTTCGGTCAGGGTGACACCGGGCCCGACCTTCTCAATCGCGTCTGCCTGGGAGCGAAGCACGATCTCGTACACGTCGCGCGCGATGCCCTCGAAGCGACCATCTACCGGGTAGGTCCGGGTGACGTCGGAAGCGTAGGCCGCGTATTCACAGCCTGCGTCGATCAGCACCAGCTGACCCGGGCGGAGCGTATCGCGGTTCTCGGTGTAGTGCAGGATCGTGGCGTTTTCTCCGGACCCGACGATGCTCGGATACGCCGGGCCGGCGCCGCCTCGCTTCCGGAAGACCCATTCGAGGATCGCCTCGATCTCGTACTCTGTGCTTCCGTTCCTGCAGAGGCGCGCGGCCTCGTGATGCGCCTCGCGCGAGATTTCGGCGGCGTGACGCATCAACTCGAGTTCCGTCGGATCCTTGAAAAGGCGCATCTCGTGCAGAATCTCGTAGGGGTCTACGATCTCCCTGGGTGCGCGCACACCGCTGCGGGCGCGCGCACGGATCGCGCGAAGTGCGTCTCGCACGCTGCGATCGAGCCGGGCCTCAACGCCGAGTGAGTAGAAGAGCCGCGGGAAGTCGCCCAGTAGGCCGGGAAGACGTTCGGAGAACTCAGCGATCGGGTGGGCCTCGTCGGCGCCGTAGCGCTCGCACGCACCCTCCACGCCGGGGCGCCGGCCGGTCCAGGTCTCGGCGCTGGGGTCGCGCGGCTGTACGAACAGGATGAAGCGATCCTTCGAGATGATCGCGATTGCCTCGGGCTGGGGCCAGGCGCAGAGGTAGAGCAGGTCCGAACTCTGTCGAAACGGGTAGTCGACGTCGTTGGAGCGGGCTTGGAGCCGGGCGCCCGGGACGATTGCGATGCCTTCTCCGATGCGCTCCTGGAATGCGGCGCGGCGCTCGGCGAGCAGCTCGGCAGAGACTCCCGGGGACAACGGCTGGACCTCCTTCGGGCTCGCGAGGGTACCCCACGGTCCCGTGGAGCGTCAGACTTTGGGCGGTCGCGAGCGGGCCCCCGACCGCAGGGCCTCGTGAGGCGGGCCGCTAGGAACGCGGGCGGCGGCGGGAGCGCGTACGACGGGCGTGACCGTTACCGGGCGAGGCCGCCGCCCTACCCGACTCGGCTTCGGGCTTCTCGTTCGCCTTGAGCGTCCGGAGGACCTCCCGGCCAAAGGCCCGAATCCACCATCGCTTGAGCTGCAGCTTGTCGAGGTCGGCCGGTTCTTTGGGGTCAGCGGCCGCGATCTCTTCGAGGACGGCGTTGGGACAGAACACCCCGGGGTCCAGTTCCAGCTCGTCGGCGTGCGCCCCGCGCCAGCGCTTCAGCACCTCGCGGCGCTGTTCACCGCCGCGGTCGAGGCGCTTGCGCCCGGTCCCCTTCGCCTTCCTTTCTGGCGGCGGATGCTCGGGGCCCTCGAGTCCGCGGGCCACGGCTTCCAGGATCGGGGTGCCGAGTCTCCGGGCCACCAACTCGGTGATGCCCTTCCGACCCTTGAGCGCTCGGCGGCTCTTGGGCGGGCGCTGTGCTAGGTCGAGCAGCGTTCCGTTTCCGAGGACCCTGAACGGCGGCCGGTCGAGGACCCGGGCGCGCTTGTCGCGCATCAGGAAAAGTTCGCGGAGCACGGCCAGCCCACGCGGGGTGAGTTTGGAGACTCCCTTGATTTTCAGGTAGCCCTTGCGGTCGAATTCGCGCTCGGGCCAGACTCGCTCTTCGAGGGCCAGGAATTCTTCGCGCGCCCAGGAAAGCCGTTTCTTCTCGCGGAGTTCTTCTTCGAGCCGTCGCGAGAGTTCGATCAGGTAGAGCACGTCGGAGGCGGCGTAGTCCACCTGCGCCGGCTTGAGAGGTCTCCGCGACCAATCGGTGCGCTGGTATTCCTTGGAGAGATGGACGCCGAAATGACGCTCAACCAGGGCGGCCAGCCCGACCGCCGGGTAGCCCAGGAGCTGTGCAGAGACCATGGTGTCGAAGACGTTTCGGAGCTTGATCCCGCCGTAACGCTGCAGCACGTAGAGGTCGTAGTCGGCTGCGTGAAAGATCTTGCGAATCCGAGATGAACTCAGGATCGGCTCGAGCGGGGCCAGCCCACCCTTGGGCAGCGCGAGCGGATCGATCAGGAAGGTGCCGCAATCCGCCGAGATCTGGAGCAGGCAGAGCTTGTCGAAATAGTGGAAGAGGCTGTCGGCCTCCGTGTCGACCGCGATCTGTCGCTCCTGACTGAGCCTGGAGGCGACTGCCTCCAGCTCCTCGGGACTGCGGATCAGCGGATAGTCGGACATCGAAATCCACCCGGCGGTTGCGCGGGAAAGCTGCTCTGCGATAGCGCACGCGGCGGGGAGGGCCGTTTCGGCCGGCGTGGCCCAATCGGAAGCGGCCCGTGACGCGGGAGCCATTCTAACGAGCCCGAGGGTCCGGTCCACTCATCCCGGCCAACCCCGACCGGCCCGGATCCGACCGGGCCCCGGGGCCCGCTGACTCCGCCCCCTCCCGAGGGGCACCCCCCGGCTGGCGGCGGGCCCCTGGAGGCCGCTGCGTCTCCCGGTAGACTCGACCCCCATGCGCTGGTCCCGGGCCTTCATACCCACCTTGCGAGACGATCCGGCCGACTCCGAGGCGGTGAGCCACCGGCTGCTCCTGCGCGCGGGCTTCATGCGCCAACTCGGTGCCGGACTCTGGTCCCTGCTTCCGCTCGGCCTGCGCGTGGTGGCTCGGATCGAGCGGATCGTGCACCAGGAGATGTGCGCGATCGGGGCCCAGGAGTTCTTCCTTCCGACGCTCCATCCGGCAGAGCTCTGGCGGCAGAGCGGCCGCTGGGACTCGATCGACGAGACGTTGTTCCGGCTCCGCGACCGCAAGCGCAGCGAGATGTGCCTGGCGATGACTCACGAGGAAGTGTTCACCGCGATCGCGCGGGACGAGATCCGAAGCTACCGGGACCTGCCCCAGATCTGGTACCAGATTCAGAACAAGTTCAGGGACGAGCCACGCCCGAAGGCGGGACTGCTGCGCGGGCGCGAGTTCAAGATGAAGGACTCCTACTCGTTCGATCTGGACTGGGAGGGTCTGGACCGCTCCTTCGAAATTCACGCAGCGGCTTACGCGAAGATTTTCGAACGGGTCGGCATCGAGGCGTTCCAGGTCGAAGCCTCCTCGGGGGCGATGGGCGGCAGTGAATCCTGTGAGTTCATGTCCTATTCGGAAGCGGGCGAGGACTGGGTGGTGTCGTGCAGCGGCTGCGACTACGCGGCGAATCTCGAGAAGGCGAACTCGGCCCTGGCACCCAGCGGGGAGCCCGGGTCTCCGGATCTGCCGGAAAAGTTTCCCACGCCCGGAATCCGAACGATCGAAGCGCTCGAGCAGTTTCCGGGGGGCGCGCCTGCTTCGCAGCAGATCAAGACGCTGGTCTACTTCGGCGGCGATGGGCCCTTGCTGCTGCTCGTTCGCGGCGATGACGAACTGAACGAAGTCAAGGCAATCGACTCGACCGGGGACACAGGGCTCCGCCCCGCCACCGATCAGGAAATCCGCGACGCGCTCGGTGCGTCTGCGGGCAGCCTCGGAGCAGTCGCTGTGACGGACCTTCCCGTGTACGTCGACGAGGTGCTGCGCGGGCGAAGCGGCATGACCACCGGTGCGAACGAGGACGGCTTCCACCTGCGCTCGGTCGATGTGGAACGGGATCTCGCCGAAATTCGCTGGGCCGACCTGCGAACGGTCCGCGAGGGCGAGCCCTGCGTTGAGTGCGGCAAGGCGCTCGAAGTGCGAAAGGCGATCGAGGTCGCGCACATCTTCAAGCTTGGGCTCTACTACTCGGAGTCGATGGGAGCCACGGTACTCGGCCGAGAGGGCAAGGAAGTCCCGATCGTGATGGGCTCCTACGGCATCGGAATCACCCGGCTGGTCGCGGCCGTCGCCGAGGCCTGTCACGATGAACTCGGCCTGGTGTGGCCCGTTTCGGTCGCGCCTTTCGACGTGATCGTGACGCCGGTTCGGATCAAGGACGAGGCGCAGTCACGAGCGGCCGAGGAGCTTTACTCGGCGCTCCGAGAGGCGGGTCTCGAGGTGTTGCTCGACGACCGCGACGAACGGCCCGGGGTCAAGTTCAAGGATGCCGATCTGATCGGGGTGCCGTTGCGACTCACGATCGGCCCGCGCTCGCTCGCGAAGGGAATGGTCGAGTTGCAGGAACGGAACACGACGGAAGGAAGCGAGATTCCGCTCGAAGCTGCGGTTACGGAAGTGAGGCGGAGGGTTCAGAGATGAGAGAGGCCGTCACGGTTCTTTCCGAAGAGGAGGAACTGTTCCGCGAAATCCTGCGCGACTTCGCTGACCAGGAGGTCGCGCCCGCTGCGATCGAACGCGATCAAAAGGGAAGGATCGAGCCAGAGCTCGTCTCGAAACTGTTCGAACTCGGGGCGATGAGCGTCGAAGTCCCCGAGCGTTTCGGAGGCGCCGGGGGTTCGTTCTTTCTCACCTGCCTGGCCATCGAGGAGATCTCGCGCGCCGACGCCAGCGTCGGTGCGATGGTGGACGTCCAGAACACGATCGTGGCCGGCGCGATTTTGGGGTGGGGAACCGAGGCGCAGCAGGAAGAATTCCTGACGAAGCTCGCGTCGGGAAGCATCGGCTCCTACGCACTTTCGGAAGCCGCCTCGGGGAGCGATGCCTTCGCGCTCGAGACACGGGCCGTTGCGGATGGCGACGATTTCCGGCTGACGGGCCGCAAGCTCTGGATCACGAATGCGGCGGAGTCTGAGATCTTCGTGATCTTCGCGAGCGTCGATCCCTCCGCCGGTCACCGGGGCATCACCTGCTTCGTCGTCGAGCGCGACTTCGCGGGCTTCCAGGTCGGCAAGAAGGAAGACAAACTGGGTCAGCGCGCGAGCTCGACCTGCGAGCTGATCCTGGACGGGGTTCCGGTCC
>JAYZEO010000109.1:0-19594 GCA_036337215.1 Myxococcota bacterium
ATCGGGTAGGCGGAGAGCTGCCCATCGGTTCCCGGAACCAGGCCGGTCAACAGGTACTCCAGGCGCCCGCGCTCCGAAGCGACACGCACCGCGAGGCGGGCGGTGCGTGTCTCGGCGCGTGATCGCGCGAGCCCACCGAGCGCGCGCAACACCGGGGCAACCAGCTCGTGGAAGGTAAAGATCGCCGAGGTCGGAAAGCCGGGGAGGATCACCACCGGTCGTCCTTGGTGCGCGGCGAGACAGATCGGCTTACCGGGTTTGAGCGCCACCCCGTGAACCAGAATCCCCGGCTCGAGCGACTCCACCGCGCGGTAACACAGGTCCCCCTCGCCTTTGGAGGTGCCCCCCGAGAGCAACACCAGGTCAGCCTCGACCAGGGCGCGCTGGAGCGCCTGGCGAAGGGCGCCCAGGTCGTCCCGAAACGCACCTAGAAAGTGGGGGTCAGCGCCCAGTTCACGCACGGCATCGCACAGGATGCGGCCGTTCGAGTCGTACACCAGTCCCGGGCGCATCTGCTCTCCGGGCGCGATGATCTCGTCGCCCGTCGAGATCACGGCCACGCGCGGGCGTCGCACACCGGGAACCTGGTCCACCCCGATCGCGGCCAGCACGCCCGTTTCGCGGGAGCTGAGCTCGGCGCCCGCGAACAACACCGTCTCTCCGCGACCCATGTCGGTTCCGGCCCATGCGACCGCGGCACCGGGCACACAAGCGCGTCGGATCTCGACGCCGGCGCCGCCCTCCACGAGGTCGGTATGTTCGACCGCGACGACGGCGTCGGCACCGCGCGGCAGCATGCCCCCGGTCGCGATCGAGGTCGCCGTACCGGGTCCGACTTCGAGCTTGGGTTCGACGCCCGTCGGAATCGACTCGGGGTTGAGCCTCAGGTGAATCGGCTCCGCCTCCGTGGCTCCGAAGCTGTCTTCGGCGCGCAGTGCAAAGCCGTCCAGGTTGGAACGGTCGAAGGAGGGTACGTCGACCCCGGCCAGCAGGTCCTCGGCCAGGACGCGGCCGAGTGACTCCCCGATCGCGACGGTTTCAGCGCCGAGCGTCGCGAGTTCGAGGGCCGCGTGCCAGCGCTGCTCGGCGGTATCGCGGTCAAGGACCTCCAGGAACTGTTCCTGCTTCATGATCCGTTGGTTCGGTCCGCTGCGTCCGGCAGCTCTGTGTCGTAGAGCAGCACCTCGACCTCGGCGCCCTCGGGCATGCCCTCGAGTTCTCGCGGCACCAGCACGACCCCGCTCGCGCGAACCGTCGATGACAGAATCGAAGCACCCGCGGTCGCGATCGGTACCACGCGGCCCGCTTCGATGGCGACGCGCACGTAGTCGGTCCGCCCCACGGCGGACGCGATCTTGCGAGCGAGGGGCAGGCGCACGCGTAGGTGCGGCCAGGCCCGCGCACGTCCCCCCAGGGCCCGCAGCGTCGGACCGGCAAAGAACTCGTAGGCGCACAGGCAACTGACCGGATTTCCCGGAAGCAAGAACACGAAGCGATCTCCGAGGCGCCCGATGCCAGAGGGGCTGGACGGTCGCATCGACACCCCATGAAAGCAGAGCTTGCCGAGTTCCGCGACCAGCCGCGGCGCGTGGTCCTCGGCCCCGACTGAACTGCCGCCCGAGACCAGCACCACATCTGCGTCGGCACGCTCGAACTCGGCCCGGATCCGATCGGGATCGTCGGGCAGCAGTTCGAACGGGAGCAACTCGCCGCCATCGCGCTCTACCAGCGCCCGGAGCACGACCGAGTTCGAGTCGACAATCCGAAAGCCGCCGGGACGCGTACCGACCGGCAACAACTCGTCTCCGGTCACCACCAACTGAACGCGTGGTCGCCGAACGCACGAGACCGACGCCAGTCCCAGCGAGGCCAGCAGCCCCGCGTCCTGAGGACGCATCCGTCGCCCGGGCGCGAGTACCGTGTCACCCTTGCAAATGTCCTCACCGCGCGCTCCGACGTGCTTGCGGGGCGACACGGCCTCGGCCACCGAGACCACACCGCCCTGCTCGGAACAGCACTCCGCCATCACTACCGCGTCCGCGCCGGCCGGAACCGGGGCCCCGGTCATGATCCTCACCGCCTGCCGGGCACCGAGCGTGCCGGGAAAGGGCCGGGCCGGATAGGCTTCACCGATCAACTCGAGTTCGAGCGGAGCGTAGCTGGAAGCCCCGAAGGTATCCTCACCGCGGACGGCGTAACCGTCCATGGCGGAGCGCGCAAAGTCCGGAACGTCGACCGGGGCGACGACTTCTCGCGCCAGTACGCGCCCCGTGCACGCGAGCAGCGGCACGTCCTCCGCTCCGAGTTGTACGGCCGCTCGGCGCAGATACGCATCGACCTCTTCGACATCCGCCCGGTCGGCGAAGCCCCGCATCCGGACGTCACGCATCGTCGTCACGCGCCGCCGAAACGCGCTTCCCGAGAACGGCTCTCAGCCTGACGCCTTCGTGGTGTACAGGTCGTCCGAGTCCGGCATGCGTTGCTTGGCAGCCTGGATGATGTCCGGCTTCACGTCGAAGACCACCTGCTGGGGTCCGATCGCGTCCTCGGCCATGCAGGTCGGAAGCACGTCGTCGGCATCCGTGAATCCAGCGCGCCGGTTGAACTCCCACTCGTCCTGCAGGCACTGCCACCCGAGATCCGAGATCTGCTGACGCGAGACTTCGTCTCCGTAGAAGTGGCTGTAGAAGGCCCGGATGTCGTCGAGCGTGGGCGTCACGAACTGGCAGAAGCCGGATGAGTCGCAGACCGCATTCACAACCTGAGACTTCTGCGATGCAGCCGCGAACTCGCTCTCCTGAAGACCCGGGTTCACAATCAGTCCCGCGGTATGGTCGGCCCCCATCGGGCTCGTCGCATACGTGACCCCGGTCGCCTTCAGCGGACGCGGATCCCAGGCCGGGATGGCCTGTCCCTTGACCACCGGCACCCGGTGATGGCCCGTACGCTTGCCGACCGCGGCGGCGCCGTTGCCGACCACCTTTCCGAGTTCGGTCCCGTCCGCGATCTGCTGAAGCAATTCCTTCGCCCCTTCGGCATCGCCGAATTCCATTTCGCCCGCGTCCATCAGGACCGCGATCGCGGCACCCGTTTCGATGGTGTCGAGACCCACGTCGTCACAGAGGCGGTCGAGGTCGGCCACGTCTTCCCAGCTCTGGATCGCACAGTTGGCACCGAGCAGCGTCAGCGTCTCGAACTCGAGCGCAGAGGTCTTGTACTCGCCCTCCTTGTCGTGCACCACGTTCGAGCAGCGCACGATGCAGCCGGTCAGGCAATTGTGCATGCCACCGCCTCGCTCCGCGAAGCTCTCCTGGATGCGCTTTCCGTCCAGGTTCTCGACGTCGGGCGACTGGCCCTCGGTCCGGTTCTTGTACGGAAAGGTCTGCAGCATGTTCGCGATCGGCACCACCGCGCTGGTCCCGAACTGGAAGGTCTGGTAGCCCGGGCCCTCGAGATACTCGCGGCTGTAGGTCTTGACGAGCGCGTTGAATTCCTTTTTGCTCGCCGGGGCGCGCGCGGGCGAGCGTCCGGGTTCGACCGCCACGAACTTGAGCCCCTTGCTTCCCATCACGGCACCGGGACCTCCGCGCGCGGCGTGGCGCGCGGGATAGCGGTTGTCCTGATCGGTGCAGGCGACCGAGGCGCCCGTGAGCCGGAGTTCACCCGCGGGTCCGATCGTGATGAACGAAGCGTTTTTCTCGTAACGCGTCGCGAGTTCCGCGCAGGCCGGGTAATTCCAGACGCCCTTCAGATCGTCGGCCGGAACCAGCTTGACGTCGTCGGCCCGGACCTCAAGCCCGTAGCGGGCCTCGGGATCCGAGGGCTGCCCGGTCACGATGATCGCGCGGTAGCCGAGCTTGTTGAGGTGCTGGCCCGGGTTTCCACCGGCGTTGGCTTCCTTGATGCCACCGGTGAGCGGGCTCTTGGTCCCGACCGAAATCCGGCCCGAAGTCGGGGCGGAACTGCCGGCCAGTACGCCCGGGGCCAGGACCAGCACGTTGTCGGGCCCGAGTGGGTCGCAGGTCGGATCGCACTCTTCCAACAGAATCCGGGCCGAGAGCCCCCGGCCGCCGAGCAGCTTCCAGTCGTCCGGAAACTCGGTCAACTCCACGCTCTGATCCGACATGTTCACCCGAATCAAACGATCGCCCATATGGTGCCTCCCTTCGGACAGCGGGCGGACCACCGGCGACGTAGACCGGAACTCCGACACCACCCTGCCGCGAGGCGCCGAGCTTACCACAGGGACCGGGCGCGAGAGCGGTTTGGGCGGTGGCGCTAACCGCCCGCGATCGGCGTGATTACGGCAACCTCGTCGTCGGGGCCCACCTCGGTCTCCAGTTCCGCGAGAGAGATCTCTTCTCCGTTCAGGAACAGCTTGACGAAGCGGAGCAGCGCCCCGCTCGGGGCAAAGATCTGAGCCTCGAAGCCCGGAAATTTGGCCTCGGCGGCGGCCAGGCAGGCGCGCACCGTGGTCCCGTCGACCGGGATTTCTCCCTGGCCCATTGTCGGGCCCTGGAGCGGCGCTGGAATCGTCACGACCGGCATCCCGGCCATTCTAGCCCCCCCGCGAGGCGGAGCGTGCAGTAGCCGGGTCGAAGCTTCCGCGGGGTTTTGACCCCGAGCGGCGCCGCCTCGGTTGAAGCCGGCAACTGATCTGAAAAAATGCTCGGTCGAGATCTTGAGGGGGAGAGGCCTGACCGAGGTCACCTAGCTCGAAGCTGCGAGTCCTGATGGGCCCGGAATTCGACGGGGTCGCATCGCACACGGACGACTGGCCCGAGCAAAGAGCCTTCCGGTCCTCGAGCGCGAGCCCCATCGACGCCGCGAGCGCGCTGCACGAGTCGGGCGCGCAGGTGCTGGTGAACTATCTCCCGGTCTGATCCGAAAAGGCCACCGGGCACTACGCCGAGGCGTGCCTGGAGGCGGGCGTCGCGCTCGTGAACTGCGTTCCGGTCTTCATTGCCTCGGATCCCCTCTGCGCACAGCGGTTCCGGCACGCGAACCTGCCGCTGGTCGGGGACGACATCAAGTCTCAACTCGCCGAACCGCTCGAAGCCGACCGGATCCACATCGGGCCGTCCGACTACACCCGTGGCAGCGGGACAACAAGGTCTGCTTCATTCGGATGGAAGACGAGGGATTCGGTGGCGCCCCGATCGAGCTGGAATTGCGGCTCTCGGTCCAGGATTCTCCCAACTCCGCGGGTTGCGGCATCGACGCGATCCGCGGCGCGAAGCTCGGGCTGGACCGCGGGCTCTCCGGCCCGCTGCTCGAGATCTCGGCGTACACGATGAAGCACCCACCCGTCGAGATGCGCGACTCCGAGGCGCGCGAACAACTCGAGCACTTCCTGAGCGACGCGTAGCGAAGACCCCCATCCCGCTCCGCGCGGCCTGGGGGCGCGAGCTTCCCGGGCACCCCTGCGAGAGGTCCCGGCGGCAGGGCCCCGCGTCGGCCCGACCGGCACGAACCCGGGAATCCTCGATCCGCGCGTTGTCGCCCGCAGCCCGCGGAGCTAGGCTCCGGGCCAGATGCAAGACCGGCTCGTGTTTGTGATCGGGTCGCCCCGCTCGGGCACGACGCTGCTCACCCGGATGCTCGGCGGCCACTCGAAGATTCTCGACGGTCCCGAGGCGCACCTGATCACGCCACTCGCGCACCTGGGCTACTTCGAGCGGGTGCGCGAGGCCCCCTACGACCCCATCGTCGCGGAGCGCGGGGTACGGGAGTTCGTGAAGCGCCTGCCGGGCCAGGCCGCCGACTACATGGACGCCTGCCGCGCGTACACCGATCACCTGTATCGGCGACTGCTCGAGGCGGAACCCGGCAAGGAACTTCTGATCGACAAGACGCCGGCCTACGCGCTGGTGCTGCCGTTCCTCGCACAACTCTATCCGCGCGCGCGCTACGTGGTGCTCACGCGTACGCCGCTCGCGATCTTCGCATCGGTCGCGAACTCCTTCTTCGATGGAGACTTCGAGGTCGCGAACCGGCACAACCCGATCCTCGACCGCTACGTGCCCGCGATCGCGCGCTTTCTGCGGGAGGCCCCCTGCCCGCTGATCCAGGTTCACTACGAGCAATTGGTGGCGGACCCGGAGCGCGAACTCGGCACGATCTTCGACTTCCTGGGCGTGGCGCGCGAACTGGGGGCGGTCGAGTACGGCGCGCGGAAGCAGGACGGCGAGACGGATCGCGCTCTCGGCGACCCGATCGGCATCACGCAGCACCAGCGCCCGGTCACCGATTCCGTCGATACCTGGGTGGCAGAAGTCGCCGCAAACCCCGGTCGGCTCGCGCTCTGCCGGGAGATTCTGGCAGGACTCGCGGATGCGGACCTGGAGACCTGGGGCTACGACCGCGCCGAGATCCTCGCGAGCCTCGCCGCTGCGGAAGGGGGCGATCGCCACGCCCGACCCGGCCTCTCGCGCTATACGCTCGAGCGAAAGCTGCTGGTTCAGGCCCGGCGCATGTCGCAACTGGGCGCCGTGCGCAGACTGCTGGTCGCGCTGCGCCGCGCCCTGGACGTACTGCTGCGTTGACGGTGCCCGAGCCCGCGCCGCGAAAACGCGAGGCAGTCCGCGCGCTGTTGATTTCGCCCGACCGCGAGATCCTGCTGATGCGCACCGTCATGCCCACCCAGGGAGACCGGGTCTGCTGGATCACGCCGGGCGGCGGGCTCGAGCCCGGCGAAGACGCGCTGGCAGGGCTCAGGCGCGAACTGAGAGAGGAGACGGGCCTCAGCGACCCCGCGATCGGGCCCGAGGTCTGGACCCGTCGCCATTCCTTTCGAGTCCACGAACAGACCTGGAACCAGCACGAGCGCTTCTTCCTGGTCGGGTGTGAACGCTTCGAGCCCTCGATCGAGCAGATGCAGGAAGTGGAACGAGACTATTTCCAGACCTACCGCTGGTGGCCGATCGATGCGATCGAGAACTCGGGCGAGTTGTTTGCGCCCGGGCAAATCGGCCGACTGCTCGATGGCCTGCTCCGCGACGGTCCCCCGAAGCAGCCAATCGACACCGGGGCCTGAGCTACCCGATCGGGTTTGGCGCGCGGCTATCCCTTGGGGGGCATGCGCAGTGCACCGTCGAGGCGAATCACCTCGCCGTTCAGCATCGGGTTCTCGATGATCGCACGTGCGAGCGCCGCGTACTCGGGCGGCTGGCCCAGACGCTTGGGGAAGGGCACGTTGGCCGCCAACACCCCGCGCCGCTCCTCGGGCATGCTGCCGAGCAGCGGCGTCTCGAACAGTCCCGGCGCAATCGTCATGACGCGGAGGCCCAGGCTCGCGAGGTCCCGCGCGATCGGAAGTGTCATGCCCGTGATCGCGCCCTTCGAGGCCGAGTAGGAGACCTGGCCGATCTGGCCGTCGTAGGCCGCAACCGACGCGGTGTTGATGATGACACCCCGTTCTCCGTTCGGGTTCGGGTCGTTTCGGCTCATGCGGTCCGCCGCAAAGCGGATCGCATTGAAGGTGCCGTAGACGTTGACCTCGACGACCTTTTGAAACGGCGCAAGCGCGTGCGGCCCGTCGCGGGTCACGGTGCGCTGCGCCCAACCGATGCCGGCACAGTTGACGTCGATGTGCACGGCTCCGAACTCGGAAACCGCGCGGTCGACGGCCGCCTCGACCTGGTCCTCTTCGGTGACGTCACAGGGCTGGAACAGCGCGCGCTCGCCGAGCTCGGCCGCCACCTTCTCGCCCGCAGAGCGCGGCAGATCCAGAATGCAAACCCGGGCGCCGGCCGCGATCAGCTCGCGGGTCGTCGCAAGTCCCAGCCCCGATGCCCCGCCGGTGACGACTGCACCCGCATCCTGAAGTTCCATCTCGGTCTCCTCATTCGTTTTGGTCCAGGTAAGTGTTGCCCGACAAGGCCTGTTCGTAGCGCCTCCGCAGCAGCGCCGAATCTTCGAGCGTGATCCGGCCATCGAGCAGCGCGGCTTCGACCGCCTGACGCACCCGCTCGACCAGGACCCGCCGATCGTACTGCACGTAGGAAAGCACGTCCTCTACGGTGTCACCCTCGACCACGTGATCGATTCGGTAGCGACCGTCGGGATCGACGTGGACGTGAACGGTATCCGTATCGCCGAATAGGTTGTGCAGGTCCCCCAGGGTCTCCTGGTACGCGCCCACCAAAAACACCCCGATGTAGTAAGGCCGATCCCCCGGCTCGTGAAGCTCGATAAAGTTGCGGACGTCGGCCCGATCGATGAACTGGTCCACCTTTCCGTCGGAATCACAGGTCAGGTCCGCCAGAATGGCGCGTTCCGTAGGGCACTCATCAAGCCGGTGGATGGGCATGATCGGGAACAGGTGCCGCACAGCCCAGGTGTCTGGCAGCGACTGAAACACCGAGAAGTTCCCGTAGTAGGTATCGGCGAGCGCGCGTTCGAGGCCCTGAAGGTCTTCGGGCACATAGTCCATGCCGCGGATGGCATGCAGGATCGAGCGGCAGCAACTCCAGAAGATCTCTTCGGTTCGAGCCCGACCCGCGAGATCGAGGTACCCGAGCTTGAACAGGCTCGCCGACTCTTCCTGGAGTTGGACTGCATCGTGGTACGACTCGAGCGCGTTCTCCCGCGAAATCTGTGCGTGGACCTCGTGCAGTTCCGAAATCACGCGATGGTCCGCCTCTCTCCGTGCGGGCGGACCGACCAGCCGGTTGACCCGGTCGACGCCGAGTACATCGAAGACCAGCACGGAGTGGTGGGCCACGAGCGCCCTGCCCGCCTCGGTCACGATTTCGGGATGCGGAATCCCGCGCTCGTTACAGGCTTCCTGAACCGCCGCGACCACGTCGTGCGCGTACTCCTGCGTGTTGTAGTTCATCGAGGAGTGCAGACTGGTCTGAGACCCGTCGTAATCGACGCCCAGGCCCCCTCCCACATCGAAGATCCGGACCCGGGCACCGAGTTCGTGAAGGCCGACCAGGATGCGGCTCGCCTCGCCCAGGGCCTCTTTGTGAGATCGGATCGCCGTGATCTGTGAGCCGATGTGGAAGTGGAGCAACTCCAGGCAGTCGAGCATGTCATCGGCCCGGAGACGTTCGACAGTCGCCACGATCTCTGAAGCCGACAACCCGAACTTGGAGCGGCTGCCCGACGAGTCCGCCCACCTACCGGTGCCGCGGCTCGAGAGCTTCGCACGCACGCCGATGTGCGGGCGGATTCCGAGTTCGGTCGAGATCTTGATGATGCGGTCGAGTTCGTTCGGGCGGTCGAGGACGATGATCGGGTAGCGGCCCAGACGCTGCGCCAGCAGCGCGGTCTCGATGTATCCGCGGTCCTTGTAGCCGTTGCAGATGATGGGGGCTTCGGGAGTATCGAGGTGGGCCAGCGCGATCAGCAGTTCGGGCTTGCTCCCCACTTCCAGCCCCAGGCCGTAGGGCCGGCCGAACTCGACCAACTCCTCCACCACGCGTCGTTGTTGGTTGACCTTGACCGGGTAGACCCCGCGATAACGCCCCTGGTAGGCATAGTCCTGGATCGCGCGTTCGAAGCAGCCCGCGAGTTCGCGCACCCGGCTCGACAGAATCTCGGAGAAGCGAATCAAAAGCGGTGTGCGCAATCCGCGGCGGCGGATGTCCTGGACCAGGCCGTGGAGATCGACCGCCGGGCCCCCTTCCCCGTGCGGATGCACCTGCACCTGCCCCTCGTCCCCGATCGCGAAGTAGGGGCTGCCCCAGTGGCCGATGCCATAGAGTTCGCTGCTATCGCGGACCGTCCAACCACTCATCGCGCGAGATCTTAGCGCCTCACTCGAATTCCAGCGTGACGAATTCTCCGCATTCCGCGCAGGGCCGGGTGAGCGGGAAACGCAGCGAACCCGAGGGCCAGACGGGCTCCCGCCCGCAGGCCGGGCAGGGACCTTCGAGCCGCTCGAACCGTGCGCGCTCCCGGAGCCTCCGAATCCCGAACACAAGGGCCCCGGTCAGAAAGGCGGGCACCGTCGCAAGGTGGAGCGCCGGGATCGGCAGTGTCAGCAGCGCCCCGGCCAAGAGCGGGAAGAAGATCCGGCCCGCCCGGCCCAGTCGTTCGCGACGCCCCAACTCGACCACGTGAGCACGCAGCCTGTGCGACTCGAAACCGTAGGCCGAGGCCACGATCGTATGCGGCAGATCGGGGATGCGCGCGCGCTCGGGGTCGGCTCGATCCATCGGCGGCAGGCTAGCAGAGCGACCGCCCAGCTGAGTTAGACTCCTGCCGTGAGTTACCACCCGTACGCGATCGCCGTCATCGGAGGGGCCGCCGCAGGGGCCGAGGCGGCAGGCATCTTTTCGGCGAACGGAATCCTGTCTGTGGTCTTCGAGCAGAACGCGCGGCCCTACGGAAAGATCGAAGACGGTCTCCCGCGCTGGCACCACAACCTGCGCCAAAAAGAGTATCGGGCGATCGACTCAAAGCTCGAGAGCGAAAACGTCGCGTTCGTACCGAACACCAAGATCGGAGGCGACCTGCAACTCAAAGAGTTGACCAACGAGTGGGGCTTTCATGCGGTCGTACTCGCGAACGGGGCATGGGACGATCGTCCGCTGCCGATCGAGGGCGCGGACGCGTTCGTCGGGCGCGGGCTCATCTACCAGAACCCGTTCATCTACTGGTTCAATCACTTCCGCGAGCGCGATTACCAGGGAGAGAGCTACGAACTCTTCGACGGGATGGCCGTCGTCGGTGGAGGGCTCGCCTCGATCGACGTCGTCAAGGCGATCCAACTGGAACTCACGCTGCGGGCACTGCGCGAGCGCGGCATCGAGCAGGACCTGGTCGAACTAGAGGTCAAAGGGATTCCGAAACAGCTCGCTAAGCGCGGCCTCAGCTGGCCGGATCTCGGGATCGGAAGCTGTACGCTCTTCTATCGCCGACGGCCCGAGGACATGCCCCTCGTCGAACTCCCGGACGGGGCGAACGACAAGGTCCGGGAGAAAGTCTCAAATGCCCGACAGCGTGTGCTCAAGAAGGCACAGGAAAAGTACCTATTCGAGGTCCAACCGCTTTGCGCACCCGTCGGGCTGATCGTGGAAGGCGACCGCCTGGTCGGGCTTCGTTTCGCACGCACCCGGGTCGAGAACGGACGCGTACAGATCGGCGACGAGAGCTTCGAAGTCCACGCTCCCACGATCGTGAGTTCGATCGGGAGCGTTCCCGAGCCGATCGCCGGAATCGCGCGCAAGGGCGAACTCTACGCCTTCAAGGACTGGGATCTCGGCCTGCTGGAGGGCTATCCGACCCTGTTCAGCGTGGGGAACGTCGTCACCGGCAAGGGCAACATCGTCGCGTCTCGCAAACACGCGCGCTCGGTGGGCAACCACATGCTCGAGAAGTACCTGCAACTCGGCAACGAGGTGAAAGAACTCGAACCCCTCTCGGCAGACGATTCGAGAAAGCTGCTGGGCCGGGTTCGAGCGCAGCAGCAGCGGGTCGGGTTCTCGGGCGAGTACCGCGCCTGGATCGATGCGGTGACCGCTACCGACGCCGGCTGAAGATGCCGAACCGACTCGCGGACGAGACCAGCGCGTACCTGCGCCAGCACTGCGACAATCCCGTCGACTGGTACCCCTGGGGCCCCGAGCCATGGGAACGCGCTCGTCGCCAAAACCGTCCGGTCCTGGTCTCGATCGGTTACGCCTCGTGCCACTGGTGTCATGTGATGGAACACGAATCCTTCGCGGACGCCGAGACCGCGGCGCTCATGAACCAGGAACTGGTCTCGATCAAGGTGGACCGGGAGGAGCGCCCCGACGTCGATCAGATCTACATGGAGACGGTCGTGCGCCTCACCGGCTCCGGCGGCTGGCCCCTCAACGTCTTCTGCACCCCGGACGGGCGACCCTTCTTCGGCGGCACCTATTTCCCGCCCGAACGCGCGCACGGGCGCTCTTCCTGGCGGGAACTCGTAACCCAGATCGCGCGGCTCTTCCGCGACGACCCGGAACGCGTCGAGGAGCACGCGTCGCGAATTCTCTCAGCACTCACGGCGCCCGCGGTTGCCGCAGCAGAACCCGACCGGGCTCCCGGAACTCAGGATCTCCAGCGGCTCTGCGTTGCGCTGTTGCGGGGCTCGGACAGGGAAAACGGGGGCTTCGGGGACGCCCCGAAGTTCCCGACGCCCACCAACCTCGACGCGATGCTGCTCGCCGAGGAACTGCGGATCGCGCCGGCTGGAACCCTCGACCAGGTGCTGCTGACACTCCGACGCATGGCGCGCGGCGGGATCTTCGACCAGCTCGGCGGCGGCTTTCACCGCTACAGCACCGATGCCCGCTGGGCCGTGCCGCATTTCGAGAAGATGCTCTACGACCAGGGCCAGCTGCTGCGATGCTACGCCGAGGCCTACCGGCAGACGCGGGATTCCGGGCTCGAGTGGCCGGTCGCAGAGACGATCGCGTGGCTCGAACGCGAAGGCCTGGGAGAAGACGGAGGCCCCTTCGCAAGCCTGGATGCGGATAGCGAAGGCCGGGAAGGGAGCTTTTACGTCTGGTCTCCGGACGAGATCGCGGCCGTGCTGGGAGAGCAGCGCGGACAGGAATTCTGTCTCGCCTACGGAGTTAGCCGCGCTGGAAATTTCGAGGCGACGGGCAAGAGCGTGCTCGCGCACGGACTGGCCGGAGAGCGTCCTCACTTTGCCGACGCGCGCGCCGAGCTACTGGAGGCGCGCAGTCGCCGGGTACGTCCGGCCACCGACCGCAAGCGCATCACGGCCTGGATCGGCTACGCGATCGGGGGACTCGCCACCGCGGGCGCGGCTTTCGAGCGACGCGACTGGGTCGGGCTCGCAGCACGTTCCGCCGACTTCGTACTCGCCAAGCTCACGACGCCCGGGCTGCTGCGCATCTACGACGGAAGCACCAGCCGGGTTCCGGGCTTCCTCGACGACCACGCGGGTATGCTCGCCGGCCTGCTCGACCTGTTCCGCGCGGGTGGAAACGAACGCTACCTCGAGGCCGCGATCCGAATCGCCGAGTCCATCCTGGAGCGCTTCCACACGACCGAAACCGGCGAGTTCTTCTTCGCCCCGGCCAACAGCCAGAATCTCCCGCTGCGTCCCCGAAGCGACCCGGATGGCGCCACGCCGGCCTCGTCCGGTCTCGCACTGCTCGGGCTGGTTCGGCTCGCCTCGCTGACGGGCCGCAGGGACTTCGCAAGCACGGCCGCGGCCGGACTCGCGCGAGAGGGAAAGGAGGCGACCCGGCAGCCGGTGCGGTTTCCGACCCTGCTGCGTGCCGCGGCACTCCACGAGACCCAGCCGTCGCTGTGCTTGATCCTGGGCGACCCCGAATCCGCGCCGGCCCGAGCACTCGCGGAGCGCGCCCGGGCCCGGCTCGGCCCCGACGCCGCCGTGATCGTGACCGAGCGCAGCAGCGCACCCGGCTGGCTCGACGCGGCATGGCTGGAGGACCGCGAGCCGCTCGAGGGCCGTCCCACCGCCTGGCTCTGCAGGGGCCGGAGCTGCTCGCTGCCCGCCACCGACCCGAGCGAACTCTGCGAGCCTCCGACCGCGTAAACCGGGCCTAGAACTCGGGCCAGCGGGGCTAAAGGAAACTCAGCCAGACCTCGCCACTCGAGCCGTGATCCGTCCCGGGACGGACCGAAGCGGCCTCATCGAGCTCCAAACTCCGGTATCCGAGCTTCCGCTCCGGCAGGCGCTCCGGCACGATCTCCTCGAAAGGGGCCTTCTCGGGGTAACTCCAGACCCCAAAGTATCGAAGCGTCTGAGCGTTTCCGACGGCGGCTACCAGCAGGAAGAGACCGACGAGAAGCAAGACGCGTCCAGGCTGTATGCTATAAGAGGTCCGCCGTGGAAACGACTGCCCCAAAGGAGCCGACGGCACGCTTTGAAGCCGTGGAGATCCCCGTAGGAGAGGCCGGGAAGGTCTCGGGCGTCGTCGGGATCCCCCAGTGGTGGCCGACGGGACGCCGCGTGGGCGTCGCGATCTCGCACGACGTCGGGGACTCGATGGAGGGCAAGCTCGTCAAGGGGCTGCACGAGCACCTGGCCGAGCACGGCTACCTGTGCGTGCGCTTCAACTTTCCCTACGTGGAAGCCGGGAAGAAGCGACCCGACCCGCTTCCGCTTCTCGAGCGCAGCTACCGGGCCGCCCTGAAACAGCTGCTGCGCGGAGCCGAAGAGACGCCCGCGCACCTGATCCTGATCGGCTTCGGCCTCGGCGGCCGGGTCGCGAGCCAGGTCGTGGCGGGAGGGATCAAGGCAGATGGACTGGTACTGCTGAGCTGTCCGCTCCACCCGTCGGGCAAGCCCGGCCAGCAAAAGCCGGGGGCCGTGTACCGGATCATCTGTCCCATGCTCTTCGTCCAGGGAACGCGCGACCCGACCTGCAAGCTCGAACGGCTGCAGGAACTTCTGCTCAAGATCGGGGCACCCACGAAGCTCCACGTGATCCAGGACGCCAACCATGCGATGGAACTCGTGCGAGCGAGCCAGCGTACCGAGGAGGAGGTCCAGGCCGAGATCCTGGAAGAGATCGACCTCTTCATCCACAGCGCCATCGAGTAACGATGGCAGACCGCCGCCTGCCAAGGAGCCGACTAATTTTGGTTCTGGCGGCCGCCGTGGCGCTCGTGCTCAGCGAACTCCCGTGGCGGAGCGCGGGTCCGCCGCTCGACTGGCAGACCGATGTCGAAGCCGCCCTGGCGGACGCCCGTCGCCGGGAGCGCCCCGCCCTGATCAGCTTTCACGCGGACTGGTGCTCGATCTGCAAACGCCTCGACCACCAGACGTTGCGGGCCCCCGAAGTCGCCGCGGAACTCGAACGCTTTGTGATCGTACGCGTCGACGCGACGAAGCTCGATCCCGCAACCCAGGAACTGTTGAACCGGTTCAACGTCGGCGGTATTCCCGCACTCGTGTTTGTCGACCCGAACGGGCGGACTCTCCCGTGGCCGCGCGCGCGGGGCTTCGTCGAGCGCGAGCCCATGCTGGAGCTGTTGCGGTCGGTGAGCTAGCCGGGCAGCTCCGGAGGTACGGCGCTGCTGGCCTCCCCTCCCCCGCAGCGGCTACCCTGGGCACCTCGCACCCTTTCTTCTGGAGGATGATGTGGAACCCCAGGACGACCTCTACATCGAGCAGTTGCGCTGCGGTCCGATGCAGAATTTCGTGTATCTCGTCGGATCCAAGCGAACCCGGGAAGTCGCCCTGGTCGACCCCGCATGGGAGATCGATCCGCTGCTCGAACACATCGAGGAGAAGGGCCTCACGCTCGCGGCCGCGCTCGTCACGCACTACCACCCCGACCACTGCGGCGGCCACATGATGGGGCAGGAGATCGAGGGCGTCGCGGCGCTGCTCGAGCGTAAGGGGGTCAAGGTCTACATCAACAAGCACGAGGCCGACGGGCTCCGCAAGATCACGGGAATTTCCGAGTCGGACCTCGAACGGGTCGACTCCGAGGACACGCTCACGATCGGAGATGTCGAAATCCGCTTCCTCCACACGCCGGGCCATACGCCGGGCTCTCAGTGCTTCCTGGCCCGGGACGCACTCGTATCGGGCGATACCCTCTTCGTCCGCTGTTGCGGACGCGTCGACCTGCCCGGATCGGATCCGGCCGAACTCCACCAGAGTCTGCGGCGGCTGGCCGGACTACCGGAACAGACGGTGCTGTACCCGGGGCACCAATACTCCGAGGAGTCCCAGAGCACGATCGGCCAGGAACTGGCCACCAACCCGTATCTGCGCATCCCCACTGAGGAAATGTGGCGGGAGCTGATGGGATACTAGGCCCGGCTCGGCGCGGCTCCGGGCCCCTGCCGCACGCGCTCAGCCGTTGAAAGCCGGGCCACGGTACCGTATGGTGCGGCCGCAATGTCCCCCCAATGGCGGGGCTGCGCCTAACCTCAACGGAGACCTTTGCACATGAAGATCCTCGTCTGCGCCAAGCAGGTGCCCCACAAAGACGCCCGCCTGGAACTCCGTCCCGACGAGACCTGGATCCGGGACGAAAGCATCAAGTTCGAAATCAACGATTACGACACCTACGCGCTGGAAGAGGCGCTTCGGATCAAAGACGCGGGCGAGGCCGAGGTGGTGGTCCTGTCGATCGGGCCGGAGCGCGTGGTCCAGACACTGCGCACGGCCCTCGGCATGGGCGCGGACCGGGCCATCGTGGTCTGGGACGATGCCCTCGCCGGTGCTGACTCGCTCGGAATCGCCAAGACCCTGGCAGCGGTCGCGAAGGCGGAACAGCCCGACTTGATCCTCACCGGACTAATGGCGGATGACACGAACTACGCACTCACGCCCCCGATGCTCGCGGAGCTGACCCAGATGCCCCACGTCACCGCGGTGGTGAAGGAAACCCAGCAAAACGGCGAGATCGTCGCGGAGCGTGAACTCGAGGGCGGCGCGCTCGCAGTCGTGAAGCTACCGCGCCCCTGCCTGCTCTCGATCCAGACCGGTATGAACGACGTCCGCTCCGCGTCGCTCAAGGGGATCATGCAGGCGAAGAAGAAGCCACTCGAGACCAAGAGCCTGGCCGACCTGGGAATGCAGGCGTCTGACGTCGCGCCCAAGGTCACGCTCGAGAAGATCTTCCCGCCCCCGAAGGGTGAGGGCGCGGAGATCGTCGAGGGGTCGATCGACGAGATCGCCACCCAGGTCGTCACCAAGATCAAGGAACTCGGGCTCCTCTAGCCGGAGTTCGCAGCGCACACGGAACGGAATCGGAGAAGGCTCAATGTCCAAGACACTGATCGTCGCAGAGATCCAAAATGGCGCCCTGCGCGAGGCGACCCTCGAGCTCGTCGCGCTGGCGAGAAAGGTCGGAGGTGAACTCGTCTCGCTGGTGATCGGTAGCGGGCTCTCCGGCCAGGCCGAAACCCTGGCGAAGCAGGGCGGTGGCAAGGTGCTGCTCGCAGACGCACCCACGCTCGCGGACTACACCAGCGACGGTTGGGCGGACGCGATCCAGCGCGCGGTCGCAGCGGAAGCGCCCGACCTGATCCTGATCTCGAACACGCCTTCGGGCTGGGACGTCGCCCCGAAGGTCGCGGCCGCGCTGGATGCCGGAATCATCACCGACGTCTTCAACATCGAGAACGACGGGGGCGAACTCGCTTTTACCCGGCGCCTGTTCAACGGCAGGTATTACGGTCGCTACCGGATCGCAGGGTCGCCCCGGATCGCTACCGTGCAGCCGGGTGCGATCGCTGCCTACGAGGGCAGCGATGACGGAAGCGTCGAACCGCTCGAGGTCGACAGCGCCGCCTCCCGTTCGGAGTTCGTCGAAATCCGGTCGGCCGAGGCCGGTGGACATGACCTCAGCAAGGCCGAGATCATCGTCTCGGGAGGCCGCGGACTCGCCAAGCCCGAGAACTTCGAAGAAGTGCTCAAGCCGCTCGTCGACGCCCTGGGCGCCCAGATGGGAGCCTCGCGGCCCGTCGTCGACGCCGGCTGGCTTCCCCACGAATACCAGGTCGGAAGCTCCGGACAGGTCGTGCAGCCTAAGCTCTACGTCGCCGTCGGAATCTCGGGCGCAATCCAGCACCTGGTCGGCATGAAGAGTTCCAACTTCATCCTCGCGATCAACAAGGATCCCGACGCACCGATCTTCGAGATCGCGGATCTGGGCGTCGTCCAGGATCTGTTCGAGTTCGTCCCCAAGTTCGCCGCCGCGGTGGAATCCGCCAAGGGAGGCTGAGCACCGGGCTCGGGGACCGGACCCCGGAAGTTACTCGGGAGCCGGTCCGGGGAACTGCTCGCGCAGAATCCGCTTCAAGATCTTACCCGAGGGGTTGCGCGGGATCTCGTCTACGAACTCGACGGCCTTCGGCAGCTTGAAGCGCGCCAGCTTGCCGCTGCAATACTCCAGGATCGCGTCGGGCTCGACCTCGCCCGAGCGAACCACTACGGCGAACGGCGACTCTCCCCAACGCGCGCTGGGCTGCCCGATCACCGCTGCGTCCGTGAGCGCCGGGTGCTGGAGTAGAACGTTCTCGATCTCGGCCGGGTATACATTCTCCCCCCCCGAAATGATCATGTCCTTGATACGGTCCTGGATGTAGACGAAGCCTTCCTTGTCGATCGAAGCCAGGTCGCCCGAATAGAGCCAGCCATCGCGGATCGTCTCGGCCGTCGCCTCCGGGCGATTCCAGTACTCCTTCATGATGTGCTTGCCCGCGATGATCACTTCACCCATCTCGCCGGGCTCGCAGTCCTTGCCGTCGTCGTTGACGACCCGAACCGAGGTGTGAAAGAAGGCCTTACCGGTCGAACCGGCTTTGGCGATCGCCTGCTCCGGGCTGATCAGGCAGGCGGGCCCGCAGCTCTCGGTCAGGCCGTAAACCTGGTGAATCTCGATTCCGAGTTCTGCATAGACCTCGATCAGCGAGACTGGAACGGGTGCCGCTCCGCTCATGCACCAGCGCAGCGTGGAGTAGTCGCCCCTGTGCTGCTCGGGAACCTGCAGCATGAAATTCAGCATCGCGGGAACCGCGAGCATGACCGTGACCTTCTCACTCTCGATGGTCTTCCAGGTAAGGGCCGGATCGAAGGCCCTCATCACGCAGTTGGTGACCCCGCGGTGGACGTTCCCGGTGAGGGGAGTCAGGGCACCCACGTGGAACATCGGCAGCGCCACGATGTAACGGTCGCGGTAGCGCATGTCGGCCGTGGCGACCATCGTGTGGCAGGCCCAGATCGCAGTCTCGTGCGTGTGCACGGCGCCCTTGGGAAGTCCCGTCGTTCCCGAGGTGTACATGATGTAGAGCTCGTCCTCGTCCTCCCCCTCGATCTCGGGCTCGTCGGAGGCTGCGGCGTCGGTGAGTTCGGAATAGGACTTCGCGAACTCGGCCCGCGCCCCCTCGTCCCCGACGTGAATCCACTCCGAAATGTCGGTCCCCTCGGCACCGCGCCCGTGCAGATCGAGGATGGCCGCCGCGAATTCCTCGCCGTAGATCAGCGCGGTTGCTCCAGCGTCCTTCAGGATGAACGCGAGTTCATCGGGTACCAACCTCCAGTTGAGAGGCACGTTGATCGCCCCGATCTTGGCGACGGCAAAGAAAGACTCGAAGAACTCGACCGAATTCATGAGCAGCAGCGCGACGCGGTCGCCCTTCTTTACACCGAGTTCCCGAAGCGTCTGGGCCGCGCGGTTACAGCGTTCGTTCAGCTCCGCGTAGCTGAACCTGCGACCCGTCTCGACCTCGACGTATCCATCGAGTTCGGGCGAAAGGTGCGCCCGTTTGCTCAAGATCATGCCGACATTGTTCTTCACTCTGTCTCTCCTAGAACGGCGCGATCGAGATCTTGCGCCGCACCGTCGATTCGAGCAGTTCCGCCCAGATTCCTTCTTCGAGGCTCCGTGCGGCCTCCCCTTCGAGTTCCTCGACGTGCGCGTGCAGCCGAACCAGAACGCGCCTCAGTTCGCTGTTCTCTCGCTCCAATTCGGTGATGCGAATGCTCGCGTCGGAAGTCTTCAGCCCGGTTTCCAGATCGCTCCGTAGTGCCGGCTCCGCTACCAGGTCGAGCGCCTCGCGAAAAAGTGCGCGAATCGCCGCGTTCTCGTCGAAGCGGCGCTGCGCCGCGCGGTCCCACTCCTCGGTGGCCGCAGTCAGCAACATCGCCACCACC
>JAYZEO010000110.1:0-11426 GCA_036337215.1 Myxococcota bacterium
GTAGCCGTCTTCCAGCCCGCGCAGGATCATCTGCGCGGATTCGACGAAGGTCGCGCGGCTCTCCTCCATGTCGAGCCGGAAACCCTCGAACTCCACCCGGCCCAGGCCTCGGCCCATTCCGAAGACGAAGCGGCCATCCGACAGCGCGTCGAGCATCGAGACCTGCTCGGCCACCCGCATCGGATCGTGCCAGGGCAAGACCACGACCATCGAGCCGAGCTGGATCCTCCGGGTCGTACCGGCCATGTAACTCAGGAACTGCAGCACGTCGGGGCACATCGTGTAACTCGTAAAATGGTGCTCGACGCCCCAGATCGACCCGAAGCCGAGCGGCTCCGCCAACCCGGCGAGCCGAAGTTCGTCACGATAGACTTCGTGGTCGGACACGGTCCGAGACGGATTCTGAAAAACCACGGCCATTCCGACGTGCATCGCACTTCCTCCCCGCGTGTATGGTACACGAAGCGCCGCGTGCACTCCGCCGCTACCAGGCGCCTCGCGTGATCCGTTCGTCGTGCAGGATCGCCCAGACGTAGGCGGGTCCCTCGACGAGTCGGTTGAGCTTCGCGGAACGCGAGATCGGCAGCATGTTGAAGGCGAGCGTGAAATCCGAGCGCGGGATCAGAAGCTCACTCTGGCTCACGGCAAGCCGGTCCCCATCGAGCTTGTAAGTAAAATATCGCCCGTTCGCGGTCCGGAAGAACTCTCCCCGGAGATCGAGAATGCGCTCCCAGACCGTGGCAAAGTCGACGGGTGCCTCGCTCACCGCGTCGAATTCCGGCGGCGCCGCAACGCACAGAGGCCGCCGGCGAGCAGCAGCGAAGCCAGGCTCAGGGCCACGCCCGCGGACCGCGCCCGAGTGCCACCGAAATGAAATTCGACGAGGTGCGCACCCGGTGGCAGGTCGACTTCGATCTGAGAAAGGCGGCCGGCGGCACGCAACGGCACGGGCTGAGCACCGACCGTCGCGTGCCATCCCGGATAGGCGAAGGTGCGCAGCCGGAGTGCGTTCACACCCGGGCTCTCGACCCGAAAACTCCGGAGATGCGTGCCGCGCGCCTCGACCTCGACACGGCCCGGTCCGGCGAGTGCGGCGGGCGGAATTCGGTCCAGGGGCAGGGTCCGGAATCGAACCCAGTCTTTGACGCCGGCCGGGATGTACTCGAAGGTGACCCGGCCCTGCACGCCGGGATCGAGCACACGCGCTTCGTCGACGACGAAGGGCCGACGCTCGAGCACGCGCCGCGAAGTCTCCAGGGCCGGCAGCGCGACGCCCAACAGCAGCACCAGTCCCCCTGCGAGCCAGGCGCGGGAGCTTCTGGCCGCGAGGCCGATCCAGGTCAGCGCACAGGCCACCAGAGAGGCCGCCGCCAGCAACTGGAAGGCCTGGAAGCGCCATGGAAACTGCACGGCTGCGATGCCGGGGACGATGCCCCAGAGCGCTTCGCTCTGCGGCAACTGCAGGAACAGGGTCCAGATCGAAAGACCCGACTGAGCGATCGCCTCGCTGAGAAGAGACCGCCGACCCCCCGTGGGCCCCGACGCCGCGGCCACCCCTCCGAAGAGACCCTGAAGCAGCAGCAGCGTCGCGGCGGCCCCGGCGACCAGCCCCTGTGCCGCCGCAGCGCGGTTGACCCAGGGCGTGATCGGCGCCGGCCGGTAACCGCGCGCAACCTCGTCGCGGTAGAGGAAGCTCCGTGCCGGATCGAAGTTGCGGCACCAGCCGGCGCTCTCGCTCCCGGATCCGGCAGACGCGGCCGCGATGCAGTCCAAATGGACCCGGTCCCGCTCCACGACCACCGGCAACAGAAACACCGCAGCCAGCCCGAGTGCGAGCACGCCGGCGCCCGCCATGGTCCCAATTCGACGCCAAGCACGGTTTCGCAACGCGCAAAAAATCCCGTAGGGGACGAGCGCGAAGAGTGCCATGTAGGCCGTCACGAGATGCGTGAGCAGGAGGCCCGCGTAGGCGAAGGCCATCGTGAGCCAGGCACCACGCACGCCGCTCGCAACCCGGCTCGTGTACAGGAACAGCAGCGGGAACCAGATGAACGCGAGCGCTTCAGCGTAGGCGAAGCGGTCGTAGACATCGAGCACGTGATAGGGCAGCAAGAGATACAGGCAGGCCCCGGCCGCAGCTCCGAGCGGCGAAGCATACGCTCTCGCCGCCACGAAAAATGCCCCGCCGGAGAGAAACGCGGAGAGGATCAAGGTCCAGCGCAAAGCCGCTGCGGTTTCGCCGCTCACCAGCGCAACCAGAGAGGTCAGGTAGTAGGCGAGCGGCGCATAGAAGACGAAGGTGGGGGCCCCGAATCCGCGGTTGGCGGCATCGATCCAGCGCGGATACAGCACCCCTTCGCGGAGCGCGTCCAGAAATCCCTGGGCCGACTGCGCGGTGAAGTCCGCGTCTGAGCCCGCTGGAAGACCCGGGTTCGCGAGCAGCGGGAGCGCGAAGATCCCGGCTGCCAGGCACACCGCCAACCACGCGAGCAGATCCGGCCGGCGGGCGTTCATCAGGGCAGACCCGTCGTCACGTAGTGTGCGGAGAGCCAGAGGAATCCGGCCACGAGCCCCAGGGAGAGGCCCGCGCGCACCCGTCCCCGGGACAGGTGGGGTGATGCGAGCCAGAGCGAACTGAACACGATCGCGATCGGCATGATGGGGAGCCGGTAACGCGAGTACGAGACCGCGACCACGTGAATGCCCAGGTAGAAGATACAGAAGAGCGCGGACCACTCGAGTACGGGCGGCGCACCCCGTGCCCCGACACGAGAGGCCGCGAGCAGCGCGGGAACCATCACGAAGAGATAGCTCGCGACCACCAACCACTTGAGCCAGGCGTAGGCGTCGCGCTGGAGCGGCCCACCCTGGTAGACGCCATAGGCCACGGAACGGAGCAGAAAGCTATTCGGGCCCCAGAACGCATAGAACCGACGCAGCATCTGCGAGACGACGATGCCGGGATTCTCGATCGCGAAGCGCAACGCGCGCGAGGTCTCACAGCTCTGCATGCGCGGAAAGTCGAGCGTCGCGAGCCTGTTCACCTCGAGAAGACGCGACCTGAGCGTCGACCGGGAACCCAGAACGCTTCGCTCGGGCGAAGGAAAGAGCCGCGCCGTCTCGGCAACCGGGGGCAGAGGCTCGAGGTCCGGAACCGGCTCGAAGGGGCATCGGGGACGCGAGCGTGGAAGTTGCTTGCGCCAGTTGTCGAAGCCGAGATCGGTACTGAAGAGCACCTCGCTGAAGGCGATGTACGAGGTCTGGGCCACGGTCCCGTCCACGAGAAGCAAGCCGTCGTAGCGCAAGTAGTTTCGGGCGGTCCACGGGAGCAACATCGCAAGCACGGTCAACAGTATGATCCCGGCTTCGGCGGCCTCGCGGCGCCGGCCGCGCAGCAATGCCCAGACGATCCAGACGGGCAGAAAGTAGAACACCAGCGAACGCGTCAGCGTCGCGAGGCCAAAGAAGATCCCGGCCCCGATGCAGCGGAGCTTCGTCCGCTCCCCCCGGAGCCCGAACAACAGCGTCATGCCTGCCAGGAGCAGAAACAGGAACAGGGTTTCCGAGAACAGGTAGGTCGCGTAGGCGACCAGGCTCGGATAGAGCGCGGCCAGAAACGCCGCGATCCGACCCGCGCGCACACCCCCGGCGCGCGCCGCGATGGCCCAAACCATCGCGACACTGGCGGTCGAAACAAGAACCTGGACGAATTTCGCCGCAAAGGGATCCGGACCTGCGATACGGAAGATCGATGCCAGGAAGGCCTCGTACCCGGGTCCCCAGTGGCCGATCACTCCGTGACCGAGTTCCGTGACCAGGACCGCCATCACGTAGTGGAGACTCTCGTCGCCGGTTCCTGGCGCGTACGGGTAAAGCAGAAGCAAGCCGACCCGCAGAACGAGCGCCAGGAACAGAGCGATCCAGACTACCGGGTCGCGCACTCGTCCTCCCTAGGTCCGGGCTCGCACCCGCCCCCATGGTCTCGCTAGGATAGCCAACCAGCATGCCTCTGGAATCCGGGACCCCTCTTGTCTGCCCAATCTGTCAGCGCGTCGACACCAGGCCCGAGTTCCCTCACGCGAGCGGCCCCGCGCTCCGGTACCCGCTGGTACGCTGTTCCGGTTGCGGGCTCGTGTTCCTGGAGGAGCTTCGAGACGAGGTCCAGCTCGATGATGCCCAGCGGACGGCCTACGGAGAGCCGCAGAAGCGCTTCATGGGCCCCTTCGAACTCTTGGTGCGGGGATTTCGGCTCGCCCGCGCCCGCTCCGCCGCACGGCTCATGCCCCCGGGCGGAAGCGTTCTCGACGTGGGGTGCGGCCGGGGTCTGTTCCTGTCCCTGCTTCGAGAGCGCGGCCACGAAGTAAAGGGGACGGAGCTTTCGGCCGCGACCGTGCGCAACGCGTATCCCGACCTGCCCATCTCGATCGGAGATCTCCGGCCCGGCCTGTTCCCGGACGCATCCTTCGACCTCGTCTCGATCTGGCACGTACTCGAACACCTGCGCTTCCCCGACCGGGCGCTCGAAGCGGCGTTTCGCGCGCTGCGTCCGGGGGGAAGACTCATGCTCGCGGTGCCGAACTACGGATCGGTCCAGGCCCGGCTCGGCGGCGAGGGTTGGTTCCATCTCGATCCTCCCCGCCACATCTTTCAGTTCACGGATCACACGCTGCGCCAGCTGGTTCGCGGAGGGGGGTTCGAAATCGAGCGCTGTCGAACCGGGCAGTGGGAAATGGACCCCTTCGGGCTCCTGCAGAGCCTGCTCAACCGCGCCGGGTTCCGGCATAACGCCCTCTACGACACGATCCGAAACAACCCCGCGGACAAGGCGGACCTTTCGCTTCTCGCGCGCGCCGCGATGCTCGCGCTGCTGCCCTTCGGGATGGCACTCGCCCTGCCCGCGAGCCTCGCGCTGCGTCTCGCCGGCCGCGCCGGAACGCTGATCCTGGTCGCGCGTAAGCCGCCGGGCTCCGGGGTCTAGGCGCCGCGCCAGGCTCAGGAGCGATCCTCTTCCTCGCGGCGAGGGAAGCGGCCGGCGGCCGTGCCGACACCCATCCGAGCCAGCCGAAACAGCGTGCCGTTCCAGAGGCAGCCCAGCCCGTAGATGACGCTGCGTCTCCAGTTGATCGACGACGCATCACTGAAGTACTTGGTCGGGCAGGTCACCTCTCCGATCGAAAACCCGAACCAGAGAGTCTGCAGAAGCATCTGGTTGTCGAACACAAAGTCATCGGAGTTCGCCTCGAGCGGTAGCGTGCGTAAGATCTCGGCCGAGAAGCCACGCAATCCAGTGTGGTATTCGGAGAGCTTTGCGCCGGTCAGCAGATTCTCGGCCAAGGTCAACAGCCGGTTCGCAATGTACTTCCAGACCGGCATGCCCCCCAGAAGCGCGTAGCCGCCCAGGATCCTGGACCCCAGCACACAGGGATAGAGATCGTTCCCGATCATGCTGACCATCGCCGGAATCAACCGCGGCGTATACTGGTAATCGGGGTGAATCATGATCACGATGTCAGCCCCCTCTTCCAGGGCCAGTTGGTAGCAGGTCTTCTGGTTGCCTCCGTAACCCCGGTTCGTGGGATGGACGTGCACCCTCACCTGTTCGAGGCCTCTCGCGAGTTCTGCGGTTTCATCCCGGCTCCGGTCATCGACCAGGATGATCTTGTCGACCACAGCCTGCGCCATGACGTCTTCGTAGGTCCTGCGGAGTGTCTTCGCGGCGTTGTACGCCGGCATGACGACGACCACCCTGCGTCCGGCAAACACCCACCTACTCCAAATACCCGAGGCCACGCAGTTCCTCGCGGCGCTCGGGCGAAAGGTCGCGGCGAACATCCAACCCGGATCCAGCTTGCTCGCTTCGGTGAACGAGCGCAAACAGGTCTCGCTTCATTCGCTGCGCGACATCGGGATGCTCCTCGATCACGTTTCGCGTCTCCGTGTAGTCCGCCTCGAGGTCGAAGAGTTCGTCGGGCCGCTCGCTATAGTAGAAGTACTTCCACTTCGCGTCTCGCAGGGTGAAATTCGACTCGCTTCCGTAACGGTGGCGCGTGCGCTCGCGTTCGGCCATCAGGTAGCGATTCTCGCCCCGCAGCACGTTGATCCCGTCGAACTGGGAGCTGTCGAGCGGAAGTTCCAGGGTCTCCACCAGCGTGGGGAGAACGTCGATCAGCGAGACCAACTTCGCAACTCGTTCCCCTTCCGGCCCCTTTCCCTTGGGAAACTTCATGACGAGCGGCACGTCCAACTCCTCGTTGAAGATGACACCGTGATGAAGTTCGCCGTGCTGCAGCAGTCCCTCTCCGTGATCCGACGTGAGCACGATCATGGCCCGGTCGTATAGACCCCGTTCGCGCAGTGTGTCTAGCAGCCGCCCGACCTGGGTGTCCGTGTAGCGGATTTCGGCATCGTAGCGGTTGTGCGCGTAGGCCGAGGTGCCCAGGTGCTCGGGCGCGATTCCGAGATCGGAAATCCAGCGGCGAAGCCGCTCATCGGTACGGAACAGCCCCTCGTAGGCGGCGGGCGGCGCGTAGGGGTCATGCGGATCGAAGTAGTGGACCCACAGAAAAAAGCCCCCGTCCGGCTGTTCCGTGAGCCACTTCTGGGCCAGCGCCGTGGTCACCGCAGCGCGCCGTTCGCGCCCCTCCGGCTCGCTGTAGCTCTGAAAACCGGCCGCAATCCCGGTTTCGGCCCGGAGCGGAGCCGCTCCGACGAAAGCCGCGGTGCGGTACCCGGCCGCCGCAAAGAGTTGAGCCGCCGTGCGAAAACTCGCGTCCGTCACGACCGGCTGCCGGTAGAAGAGCAGGTTCGAGAGAACCCCGTGACGCGGGGTGTAGGTCGAGGTGAAGAGCGAGGTGTGCGCTGGGAGCGTCGTGGCCATGACCGTGCTCGAATTCTCGAACAGCACCCCGTCCTCCGCCAGCGCATCGATGACGGGACTGGTTTCGCGAAAGTACCCGTACGCGGACAGGTGGTCGGCCCGAAGCGTGTCGATCGTGATCAGAATCACGGGTGTGAACTCACCCCCACGCGCGCATCCGGACAGGAGCACCAGCATCAGCAGAGACCGGAAGTCGCGCTTCACGGAACAGCCGATCAGAGCGGCTCGCGGCCACTGGCGCCACCCAGCCGCGGAAGCTCATCCGCGGGGTCGATCCAACTGGCGCGATCGCTGAAGTAGGCGTGCGCCTGCGGCGCCCGGTCGAGGCCTTCATCCAGGTTCGCGATCACGACGTAGACGATGTCGGGCTCCCGGCTCGACTCGCAGAAGAGGGTACTACCGCAGTTACCGCAGAATGAGCGGAGCCCGTGATCGGACGACTTGTAGGTCCCGAGACGATCTCCGCCGCTCACGAACCCGAACTGCGTGCGCGGAACCCCGGTCCAGGTCACGAAGCCGGCGCCGTGGGCGCGCTGGCACATGCTGCAGTGACAATGCACACAGAAGCGGGTCGGAAAATCGATCCGGAAGCGAACGGCCCCGCACAGGCAGCCACCTTCTGTCCCCGAAGCAGGGTTCGCGCACTCGCTCACCGGGTCCCGCCTCTGCTGCGCCTCACTCGCTCAGGGTATCACTCTGCGGCGCCGCGCCGAGCACGACCACCGTTGCCCCCCAGCCGCCGCGGCCCTGGGGCGCATCCCAGAAGTCCTCGACCCGGGGATGCTCCGAGAGGAGTTGCCGGACCCGCGCCCGCTGATAGCCGGTCCCGCGGCCATGAATCAGCCTCACTTCGCGGAAACCACGGGCGTGCGCCTCTTCGAGGTAGGACTCCACCACCGAGAGCAGATCGCGAGGCGCGAACGGGTGCAGATCGATCGCGTCTTCGATCGGAACCACGATCGCTGCGTCTTGGTCTTCCTCTTCACTCATGGCGGATCCGGCGGCGACTCCCGGATGGAACTCTACACCCGCGCGCTCGAAACTCCCGATCGAGAACCGGTATGCTGCCGTGCATGGCGCGCATGCAGTTTCCCGAGGGCTTCGAGTGGGGTACCGCGACCGCGGCCTATCAGATCGAGGGTGCAGCTTTCGAGGACGGCAAGGGGCTCTCGATCTGGGACGTCTTCTCACGCCAGCCGGGCCGCGTCATCACCGGGGAGACCGGCGATGTCGCCTGCGACCACTACCACCGCTACCGGGAAGACGTGGCCCTGATGCGGGAACTCGGGCTCGGAAGCTATCGCTTCTCGATCTCGTGGCCGCGCGTGCTGCCCTTCGGATCCGGGGAGCCCAACCCGCCCGGCCTCGACTTCTACGACCGGCTGGTCGACGAGCTCTGCGGGGCCGGAATTCTTCCCTGCGTCACGCTCTACCACTGGGACCTGCCCCAGGCGCTGCAGGACCGGGGGGGCTGGGCCCAGCGCGACACTGCCCGGCACTTCGCGGATTACGCCGCCCTGATCTTCGAGCGACTCGGAGACCGGGTCACGCGCTGGATCACGCACAACGAGCCGATCGTGACCGCCACCGCTGGACACCGCGTGGGCGTGCTGGCTCCCGGGATCCGCGACCTGGGAATCACGGCCCGCGTGATCCACCACCTGCTGCTCTCGCACGGCCTCGCGGTGGAGACCTTTCGCGCGGGCGGCTACGCGGGCGAGATCGGAATCACCAACGCCAACACCCACTACGAACCTGCCGACCCGAGCGAGGAAGCGAGCGCGGCCACGGAACTCGCCCGTGACTTCGATACTCGCCTGTTCCACGATCCCGTGTACGGCAAGGGCTACCCGGCCTCGGTGGTCCGCTACTACGAATCGAAGAGCGCGCCCTTTCCGGTCCAGGACGGGGACCTGGAATCGATGGCACAGCCGACGGAGTTCCTCGGGCTCAACCTCTACAGCCGCGAGCGGGTGCTGCCAGACCCCGAGCGCGGTGTCGGGTACCGCTTTGCGGAGCGGACGCTTCCGCTCACCGACATGGGCTACGAGGCGGCGCCGGCGGCCCTCGGGGAGTTCGCGAGCTTCGTGACCCGCGAATACGGACGGCCCAAGATCTACGTGACCGAGAATGGCGTGTGCGACAATACCGCCCCGCGCGACGGTGTGATCGACGATCGCGCGCGGCTGGAATTGCTGCGGGGCTTTCTGGTCGGGCTCCAGCGCGCGATCACCGGCGGCGCCGACGTGCGCGCTTACTACCTCTGGTCGCTGCTCGACAACTTCGAATGGGCGCTTGGCTACGGACGCCGCTTCGGAATCGTCTGGACCGACTTCGAGACCCAGGCTCGGATTCCGAAGGCGAGCGCGCGCTTCTACTCGGAGGTGATCCGGGCCAACGCCGTCGAGACCTGAGGCGAATCGAGACTCAAGGCTCGGACCCGGCCTCCCCGCGTGAGGCCGGCTGCCGCAGCGCCAGGGCCAGCAGCACGATTCCGAGACAGATGCCGGCCGTCCCCGCGAGCGGACTTCCGAGCACCAGGCCACCGATCCCGAGCAGCAGTGCGTAGACGCCGAGCGTCGCAGCACCGACGAGCACCCAGGCCCGCACACCCAGGCGTTCCGGCTGCAGGCCGAGCGGCTCCGCCACCGGACCCCACGCGCCCGGCGGGCGCACCTTGCGGTAGAAGGCCCGGAGCCGGTCCATCGGTTCGGGGGGGGAGAGCCAGGTGACGGCGAGCGCAAACGGTATCGAGATCCCGACCGTGACCGCGAGCGAGAACGGAAACGGGATCTCGGTCAGGAGCATCACCGCGTTCGCGGCCACCAGCGAGATCGCCATCACCGCGATCTCGCCCCATGCGTTCATGCGCCACCAGAACCAGCGGAGCAGCGCGATGAACCCGGCCCCGGCCGAGATGTGAGCCAGGAACTTCCAGGCCCCCGAAATCGACGGCATCAGCAGCGTCGCGAGCGCCCCGATCGCGGCGAGACCGACTACGCTCGATCGCGCGACGCGAACCAGCGTGCGCTCCGAAGCCCCCGGGCCCAGGAAGCGCCGATACAGGTCGTGGGTCAGGTAGGAAGCGCCCCAGTTCAGCTGTGTGTCGACCGTCGACATGAAAGCCGCCAGCATCGCGGCAATCATGGCGCCTCGAAGTCCGATGGGCATCGTATCGAGCAGCACGCGCACGTAGCCCGCCTCGGGATCCTCGAGACTCGGATACGACACGAATGCCACCAGTCCCACCAGGATCCAGGGCCAGGGCCGGAGCGCGAAATGCGCGACCGCGTACCAGATCGCGGCCAGTCGCGCACTCTGCTCGTCGCGGGTCGCGAAGAGCCGCTGCGCGACGTAGCCGCCGCCCTCGGTATTGCCGGTCGACCAACTCTTGATGCCGACGTAGATCACGAAGGCCCAGAAGGCCTCGGACTCGTAGGGGACCAGCGCCAGGGTCGCGCTCGCCGCCTCCGGCCCGATCCGCGCCTGGAGTTCGGCCTGCAGGGCCACGAGGCCCCCGACACGCTCGACTGCGAGCGCCGCGAGCACGACCGAGCCGACCATGGCCACGGAAAACTGAATCACGTCAGTGACCACCACGCCCCAGAGCCCGGAGAGCAGCGTGTAGGACACGGTGAGCAGGAAGAGTCCGGTGAGAACCCAGGGGGCCTGCCCCGGCCCGAGGCCGAGCGTGAGTTCGAGCACCTTCAGCATCGCCAGGTTGACCCAACCGATCACGATCGCGTTCCGGATCACGCCGAAGTAGATCGCCCGGAAGCCACGGAGGCCCGCGGCCGCGCGTCCTCCGTAGCGCAACTCGACGATTTCGTTGTCCGTCATCACGCCGCTGCGGCGCCAGAGTGCCGCGATCAGAAGCGCCGCGATCATGGCGGGCAGCACGTCGGCCCACCAAAACCAGTTGCCGGCGATTCCCTCGGTCACGACCAGGCCCGCGATCGCGAGCGGTGTGTCGGCCGCAAAAGTCGTGGCCACGATCGAGGTACCGGCCAGCCACCAGGGCAGGCTGCGGCCGGCCACGAAGAACTGTTCGGCGCTGCGCCCCGCCCTGCGCGCGTGGCGGGCACCCCACGCGAGGATCACGACCAGATAGAGTCCGACAATCGCGTAGTCGAACGGAGTCACCGGCTCCCCCCGGCACAGACTGTAGCGGGAAGCTGGCGCGGCGCGGCACCCCGCGAGATCGCGCGCCGACCGGAACCCGATCCGGTTGCCTTCCTGGCCGACCCGAACCACCCACCCCAGGGCTAGAATGCCGGGAGACTTCCAGGAGTTCCGAAATGCTAAAACTCAGCTTCTGTCTGAGGCGCCGCCCCGAACTGTCCCGCGAGGAGTTCCAGCGTTATTGGAGAGAGAATCACGCTCCGCTGGTCGCCAAGCACGCCGCAGCGCTGCGCATCGCTCGCTACGTACAGACACACACGCTCAGCGATCCCGTAAACGCCGCGCTCCGGGCGGGACGCGGAGGCCCGCAGGAATACGACGGCGTCGCCGAACTCTGGTGGGAGAGTATCGAGGAGTTCCAGGCGGC